>CAZRTN010000090.1:0-3621 GCA_964603015.1 uncultured Thermotogaceae bacterium
CTTTGGCTTTACTAAGAGCTGGTGAAGAAGTATCTAACTTAGATTTATTTTTAGGATTTAGAGCGGGTTCATTTGGTGAAAGTTCAATATTATTAATATCCTTAGCAGCTGTTTATTTAATATGGACGAAAACTGCTAGTTGGAGAATTATTCTTTCAACATTTTTAAGTACAGCCATTTTGACAGGAGCATTATATTGGAGTGGAGTAGATTCTGCTTTACCACCATTTCAAGCATTGATGTCTGGTTCTTTAATATTCGTTACAGTTTTTATGGCAACCGATCCAGTATCAGCTCCAAAAAAATCTTCTTCTCAATGGTTCTACGGGATGATAATAGGAGTTACTACTGTATTAGTAAGAACATTTTCTTTATTTCCAGAAGGAACAAGTTTCGGAGTTTTAATGGGGAATACATTTGCTTCTCTTCTAGACCAAATTAAGTTAAAAAAGAAGGTGAAGTCATGAATAAACAAGGAAAAATTTATACAATTATTTTCACTTTTATAGTTAGTTTTGTTTTTGTTTTTGTTTTGGCATTTGCAAATGATATTACAAAAGAAAGAGTAGAACTAAATCAAAAATTATTTGAAGTAAGAGCTTTTTTAAATGCTTTAAATATTGACTTCGAGAATAGTGAAGAAGCAATTGAAAAATTTGAAGGGCTTGAAGAAGAATTGATAAATGGAACAACTTTATATTCAACAACTACAGAAAATGAAAAAGTCTATGCTTATAGATTCACAGGGAATGCTCTATGGGGAACAGTTGATGGAGTTTTAGCTGTTAATGAACAGGTTACAAAAATTATTGGTTTAGATATTATTTCACATAACGAAACACCAGGATTAGGTGGAAGAATAGAAGAAAAATGGTTTAGAGATCAATTCAGAAATGAAAAAATATCTGAAGATGGAATATCTTTAAACATTGGTGGGGATGGAGATTATAATTCGGATAATTCTGAATTTGATTCAATTACCGGTGCCACAAATACTTCTCAATCTATGCAAAAAATAATCAATAATACCATTAACTTAATAAAAAATCTTCTTGGGAGTGATGAATAATGGCCAATAATACTGCCGGAGGAATATTAAAAGATAATATGTGGTCAAACAATGCAATATTTGTTCAAGTTTTAGGCATTTGTTCAACTTTAGCAGTAACTAATAAGCTTGAAAATACATTGATAATGTCTATTGGTGTAATTTTGGTTATGGGATTTACGAACTTTACTGTATCATCAATCAAATCTTTAATACCAAGAAAAGTTAGAATGATTGTACAAACTTTAATTATTTCTTTTTATGTTATTATAGTTGATATAGTATTAAAAGCTTATCTTCCAGAAATAAGTAGAGCTTTAGGACCATATGTTGGATTGATAATAACAAATTGTATAATCATGGGGAGAGCTGAAGCATTTGCTCAATCAAATAAACCTATTATATCATTTTGGGATGGTATAACTTCAGGTACAGGTTATATGTATGTTTTACTTTTAATAGCTTTTGTTAGAGAACTTTTGGGATTCGGAACAATATTTGGAATAACTGTTTTACCTGAAAATTTTATAAATTGGACAATTATGGTTATGCCTCCTAGTGCATTTTTCATGTTGGCAATTTTAATTTGGATTTTCAAGGGTATTATGGAAAAAAAGGAGGCTAAATAATGGTACCTGATATTAGTCCTTTCATTTTATTTTTTGCATCAATATTTACAAGTAATATTCTTCTAGCAAATTTCTTGGGAATGTGTTCATTTATTTCAGTTTCAAAAGATTACAATTCATCTAATGGACTAGGTATGGCTGTTACTTTTGTGCTTACGATAACAACAGCAGTAAATTGGTTAGTTTATAATTATTTATTAGTTCCCTTTGAACTTGAATATTTAAGATATATAGTCTTTATAATAGTTATAGCTGCAGTTGTTCAGGTCTTAGAAATGATTATCGAAAGAGTTTCAATGAACTTATATATGGCTCTTGGAATTTTCTTACCTTTAATAACTGTTAATTGTGCTATTTTAGGTGTTGCTTTATTTATGCAATTGAGAGATTATAACTTTATTCAGTCTATTATATTTGGTTTTGGATCTGGTCTTGGTTGGTGGCTTGCTATTATGTCATTAGCAGCGATAAGAAAAAAAACAGACAGAGCTCCTGTTCCTGCGGGATTAAAAGGTCCTGGAATAACTTTAATAACAATTGGATTTATGGCAATTGCATTTATGGGATTCTCAGGCATGCTAGCTGTTCAGTGAGGTGATAATTTATGGGATTTATTACAGCACCATTAGTAGTTGCCATTCTTACAGCATTTTTGGCTGCTATAATAACAATAGTTGATTCAATAGTTAACAATTATGGAGAAGTTGAATTAGATATAAATGATGGTTCGAAAAAGATCAAAGTTGATGGAGGAAGTCCATTACTTACAACCTTAAGTGAGCAAGGGATATTTATTCCTTCTGCTTGTGGTGGAAGAGGTAGTTGTGGAGCTTGTAAAGTTAAAGTGTTATCCGATGTAGGACCAATATTACCTACGGAAGCCCCTTTATTAGAAGAAGATGAGAAAAAAGAGGGAGTAAGACTTTCTTGTCAAATAAAAGTAAAAGATGATATAAAAATAGAAATACCAGAAGAGTTATTTAACGTAAAAGAATTTAAAACAAAAATTGAGTCAATAAAAGACATGACTCATGATATAAAAGAAGTTAGATTAGAGCTAAAAGAACCAAATTCAGTTGATTTTAAAGCTGGTCAATATGCTCAACTAATTATTCCAAAATATGGAAAAATAAAAGAAAAAAATCAAAGAGCATATTCTATTTCTTCAGTCCCTTCAGATAAAAATCATCTTGAATTTTTAATAAGACTAGTTCCAGGAGGAATAGCTACAACATATGTTCATGAGCATTTAGATGAAGGTCAGAATTTAAATATAATAGGACCTTTTGGTGATTTCTATAGAAGAGAAACAAATGCAGATATGATATGTGTAGCGGGTGGTTCAGGTATGGCCCCTATTAAATCTATAATAGAAGATATGTATGAAAAAGAAATTTTTGATAGAGAAATTTGGTATTTTTTTGGAGCAAGATCTAAAAAAGATTTATATTATACTGAATATTTCAAAGAAATGGAAAATAAAATGAAAAATCTTCATTTCATACCTGCTCTATCCGACCCAGAACCAGAAGATAATTGGGAAGGTGAAACAGGACTTATAACTGATGTACTTGATAAATATCTAAAAAATGAGATAAATCAAGAAAATGATAAAGAAGGTTATTTGTGTGGAAGTCCGGGTATGTTGGATGCTTGTATAAAAGTTATGAGAGATAATGATATGAAAGAAGATAAAATATATTATGATAAGTTTGCTTAAAACGGAGGGATAATTATGAAAATGACTCCTGAACTTAAAAAAGCTAAAGAAAATATGCAACCTGGAGAAATTACTTCTGAAGGTTTTTTAGGAGATGATCAAAGAGAATTAGTTGATATAATAGAAGCTGATGAAGAAATGATGGAAAGTCTTGGAATAGATTACACGGATGTTGTTGAAAAAATGCATTATGTAATGAATGAAGGAAGAAAAGGATTAGGAGA
>CAZRTN010000090.1:3721-5418 GCA_964603015.1 uncultured Thermotogaceae bacterium
ATTAATAATGAATCAAATCTTTAAGGAGGTTTTATAAATGGCTATGAAAGAAAAATTAGTAAAAGCATTAAATGAACAAGTAAATAAAGAGTTGTATTCAGCTTACATCTATCAATCAATGGCAGCTTATTTTGACTCTAAAAACTTAGAAGGTTTTGCATCTTGGATGGATGTTCAGGCTCAAGAAGAAATGGAGCATGCAAGAAAGATTTATGACTTTGTTCAAGATAGAGGTGGAAGAGTAAAATTAACAGCTATTGATGAACCAAAACATGAATGGGATAACGCATTAGAAGTATTTACAGATGCTTTAGAACACGAAGAATTTGTTACTGATTCTATAAATAAATTAGTAGATTTAGCTATTGAAGAAAATGATCACGCTATGAATAATTTCTTGCAATGGTTTGTAGCTGAACAAGTTGAAGAAGAAAAAACAACAGGAGATATAAAAGATAAATTAGAACTAATTGGAGACAATGTATCTGCTCTAATAAGAATGGATGAAAAATTAGGTGGAAGATCTTTAGGAGCAGGTGAAGAATAATAATCAATAAAAAATAGTGCTGATTAAATTCAGCACTATTTTTAATATCTAACATGAAAATCATTATTATTAACTTTATCCTCTGATACTTCATATTCTTCTATGTCTTCAACACGAGAAAAAGAATTTCCTTTTATTAGTTTTGATTTAAAATTTTCTAATTTATTTTCATCACCTTTAGCATAAACTTCCACATCACCATTAGTTAAGTTTTTTACTGAACCAGTAATTCCAAATTTTTCTGCATTTTTGGTAGTGAAAAATCTAAATCCGACACCTTGAACTCGACCTTTCAAAATGAACTTTCTACTTATAATCATTTTAATCACTCCAAAGAATCGTTTTTATATTTTTCTATGTCATCTGTTTTAATAGCTTTTAGAAACAATTCTTTGTTGTCTCTTGAAAAAAGATAATCAATTTTTATGCCTAATTTTTCAAAAGTTTCCATGAGAATAAACAGATCTCCAACATCTATAGGTTCACAGTTATTTTCTTCTTTTTCTTTTATAATATCAGAATTTTTAATAAAAAAACCATCTTCTTTTTCAATGATGTCTTTTACTGAATTTTCTATGGCTCCATTTAGGAAAATTTCACTGTATGGTATTTTGTACTTAGTTTCTTTAAAGCTCTCATACGCATCTATAATATGTTTGATATCAATTAACTCATTTAAATCTTTAACTATATTTTCCATACAGTCACCCCCTTTTAACACAATTATACTCATAAAATTAAAGAAAGTCAAGAAAAATTAATAAAAGAGGGTATAAATTAACAAATAGAGTTAATTACCAGATAAAAAATAATTAGGAGATTCTTTAGTGATGTTGATATCATGTGCATGGCTTTCTTTCATTCCAGAAGAAGATATTTTAACAAATTCAGCTTTTTCTAATAATTCATTTAAATTACTTGCTCCAATATATCCCATACCAGATTTAACTCCACCAAGCAATTGATGTACTAAGTCTCCAACTGCTCCTTTGAAAGCTACCATACCTTCTACTCCTTCAGGAACAAGTTTTTCAGCATCTTCTACATCATCTTGGAAGTATCTATCTTTTGAGCCTTTTTTCATGGCTCCTATTGATCCCATGCCTCTATAAGTTTTGAATTTTCTACCTTGATATATAACAGTTTCACC
>CAZRTN010000090.1:5518-6710 GCA_964603015.1 uncultured Thermotogaceae bacterium
GCTTCAATTAAATCCTTTGCTGCTTCCTTAGTTGCAATATTCCCAACTATAATAGGAGTATCTTTTCCATATGATTTTAATTGTTTTAGTAATTCTATAATATTTTTGGAATGTCCATGTGCAGAATCAAGAACTAAAAAGTCTACACCACTATCAATTAATTTTTTACCTCTTTCTTTTCCATCAGAAACTCCTATCGCTGCACCAACAACTAATCTCCCTTTTTTATCTCTTGTTGCAAGTGGTTTTTCTATAACTGCCATAACATCTTTAATTGTAATAAGTCCAATGATTTTATTATTTTTATCTACAATAGGTAATTTTTCGATTTTATTTTCATGTAAAATTTCTTTTGCTTTTTCTAATCCTATTTGTGGACCAGCTATAACTAAATCTTTATAATCAGTCATCAATTCTTTTGCTTTTTTTGTTGAGTTTCTTTCGAATCGTATATCTCTATTAGTTAAAATACCAAGTAATTTTTCTTTTCTATCTACAACTGGTAATCCACCAATTTTATATTCTCTCATCAATTGTTCAGCTTCTTTTATTTTTGTATCTGCAGATATTGTTATCGGATCAGTAATTACACCATTTTCAGCTCTTTTAACTTTTGAAACTTTATATGCTTGTTCTTCTATACTCATATTCTTATGAATTACACCAGCTGCACCTTCTCTGGCTATAGATTTAGCCATTCTTGTTTCTGTAACTGTATCCATCGCTGCGGAAAGAAAAGGAACATTTAAATATATATCTTTAACGAGTCTAGTTCTTGTATTAACTTGATTGGGAACTATATCAGAATACTTTGGTAAAAGCAAAACATCATCAAAAGTCAACGCTTCTCTAAACAAAATTAATCACCCCTTTTTGAATTCTTATTAGTTATATTTTATAACTTATAACTCCGTAACAATTTACATATAAAATACATTTTAATTAAGAATACAAAAAATAAAAAAAGAGACTTAAAAAAATAAGTCTCTTATATATAAAAACGCTATTAAAAATATTCTCTTACAGCATGAGAAGTAGCTATTGCGCCATCTGCTACTGCAGTGACTATTTGTCTTAATATAGTATTTCTTACATCTCCCACAGCATAAATTCCTTTTACACTAGTTTCCATATTTTGATCAGTTTCAATATAACCTCTAGCGTTTGTTTCAAGCATATCACCTAAAAATCC
>CAZRTN010000091.1:0-3050 GCA_964603015.1 uncultured Thermotogaceae bacterium
GAATGGTTAAGAGATGTTTTCATCTCTTATGATTTATCTGTTCATGAATTAATAAGATCTCTTTATGCAATTAGCGAAGCTATTTCGTTCTTGTTAGAAGAAAATTATGCTAAAAAAATATACAATATCATAGATTCCACAATACAGGATTCTATAAATGAAAGATTGAGGATTGAAGATAAGAAATCAAATAACCTCGAAAATAGCTATCTTAATGATGATCTTTATTCATTTTATAATAAATACCTTGAAGCTATTTTAAATCTAAACAAAGATGAAGCATTTGAGATTGTAGATCTAATGAGGGGAAAGGATTATAGACCAAAAGAAATTTATTTAAATATTTTTCAAAGAGCTTTACATAAATTAGGAGAATTATGGCAAAAAAATATGATTTCAGTAGCTCAAGAACATTATGGAACTGCTATTACAAGAAGAGCCATGGAAAGAATAAACTTGAATACTGAACCTTATGATAATAATTCACCAGTTTTTTTAGGAGTATGTCCTCCTAACGACAATCATGAAGTTGGACTTAGAATGATTTGTGACTTTTTAGAAAGTAATGGTTGGAAAACTATTTTTATTGGAAGTTCTTCAACTATTTCTAGTGTTCTAGATATTTTAAAAAATCATAGTGTTGATGTTTTAGGGATTTCTGTTTCTCTAAGTATTTATTTAAAAGATACAGAAGAAATGATAAATAGAGTTAAAAAAGAATATCCTGAAATAAAAATATTAGTTGGTGGAAATGCTATAAATGGTAATGAAAGACTTGTTAAAAAAATAGGTGCAGATGGAACTGCTTATGATGCAAACGAAATAATACCTGTAACCAACAAACTAATAAAAAATGAGCTTTAAAAGCTCATTTTTTAATTATATTTTTTATAGTATTTTTTAAAGCTTCGTTTTTTAATATCGGTTTTATGATAAAATCGTCTAAGCCTGCATCAACAAATTTTTTAATATTATCTCTGTTGAAATCACTAAAAATACCTATTACAGGAATATCATATTTTCTCTTTATTCTTTTGAGAAATTCTAACTTTGACATTTCTCCAGAAGATATTTTTAATATAATAACATTAAAATAATCTTCTTTAAATTCATCTAAAACCTTATAAATATCAGACATTACAGTAATGTTTTTATTAAATGATTCAAGTAATTCTTTTATTGTATCTGGTTGATTATCTTCAATAAGAAGTATGTTTAAGTCTTCAATCATTTTCGCTGAATTTTTATCTTTATCGGATGTCTTTATTTCTTTTATATATTGCAGGGCAAGTTCTTTTTTATCATTTTCAATATATTCTTTTAACTTATCTAATGATGTATCGTTTATTTTTAGCACATCTTCAGATTCTTTTTTTATTTTTCTCCCTGAACAAAAATATACTTCTTGATTTTTCCAATATCCTTTGTTAAAAATAATTTCAAAATCACTCTCTTTATCTTCAAAATCAACAAGAGTAAATTTGCTTTCATAATAGGATTTGTTATACAATTGATTTAACTTTTTATATGCATCTATTCTTTTTTCAGAACTGATTAAAGAAATAAACTCGCTATCAATCAAATTTTCTCTTTTTTCTCCTACTACCTTTTCCAATCTTTCATTAACTAATTTTATTACTCCTTGCGTGTCTATTATCAATATTATTTCTTGCATGTTATTTATGAGCTTATTTATATTTTTATAACTTTCCTGTATTTCTTTTTCTTTTTGTTTTTCATTGGTAATATCTATAATAGCAGAATATATTTTCCTCTCATTATGTGAGTCATTAATAACACTTTGTATTAAGCCTTCAAATTTTTCACCATATTTATCTTTAAATTTTATTTCCTGTATTTGAAGAGTACCTGTTTCTTTTACTTTTTGTATGTGATTAAGCATTTCATCATAATCCGAAATATCAACAAAGTTTAAAATACTTTTCGAAATAAGATCATCTTTTTTTAATTTAAAATATTCATATGACTTAAAATTTGATTCTATAATGTCTCCTGATAAATTTAGAGTTAGATAGCAAAGAGGAGCAAAATTGTATAAATCATAAAACTTTTGGTTCAAATCTATTAATCTTCTTTGAGTTTGAACTAATTCATCATTTTGAATTTCCAATTCAATTTGGTGTACTTTTAGTTCATGAATTACATTATTTAAATCTTTATATTCTTTTTTATCTAATTTTTCTTCAGGTAACTGTGTTAAAGCTTTTTCTCTTAAATCACTATATTTTTTATTTTCCATATTATCACCCTTCGAATAATGAACTTATAACTAAAGGATATAAAACATATTTAACATTTTTATCCAAATAGTCATTAGAAACTATAATTATATTGCTCTCGAACTTTTTGAATAAATACTCATTATTTTTATATAAATCCTCTTTAATGATTATTTTTTCATAATCAAAAGAATTGAGTTGTATAACCAATTCTTCAGTTGAGTTTACAGTTGTAATGAATGCATTTGTTTTTAAAAGATTTTTTAATAACAAAATGTTCATATCTTCCATAGCGAGAATTATTTTTTTACCAGAATAATCCACTTCTTCTTTAATTGGTATTTTCTTTAATTTTTCTTCAGACATTTTGTACTTTAAAAATACTTTGTTTTCTTCCCAAATAATTTGAACTTTCTTTTGCCTTAATATATCTTCAATATAAGTTTTCAGTATTTTTTTAAATTTATATTTTTTTTCTTCATATACAATGTTCAAGTTAAGAAACGAATTCTCTATTTTTAATTGTATGAGCACATCATTTTTAAAATCAATAATATTTTCAAAAAATATATTTAATGCTGTCAAAAAAACAGTATCAACTTGCAATTTTTTTAAATCAAAATTAGAGTCTATTAATATTTTATTCCTATAATTTTTTTCTAAATGTGAATAAAATATATCATTCAAAGTAATATATTCATTATGAAAATCCAAAACATTTTTCAAAAAATAATCATTTGCATATCTATAAGAATTAAGTACATTTTGTATTGTATTTTTTTCTTCGTTTAAAGAAATAATTCCAATAAG
>CAZRTN010000091.1:3150-5334 GCA_964603015.1 uncultured Thermotogaceae bacterium
GCATAAGGAATTTTATCTATTATACCTTGGTATGTTTGCACAGTTTTATCTATATTTTCATTGATTAGACTCTTTATTTCTTCATTTTGTTTATCAATTAAAAACTCTAAATGTTTTTTTTCTGTTATATCTTGTCCTTGAATTAAAAACCTTTTATCATCATTTATATAAAAAACAGATATGTTTGATTTTATTTTTTTGTTTTCACCATTTTTTATAATTAAATCTAAATTTAAATTTGTTTTATCTATAAAATGATCTCTATTTTGTAAAACAAAATCATCAAATGATTTCATAAATAGTTCTTTTTCTTCATAACCGCTGATAATATTAAAGTAGTAACTATTTTCTATTATTCTATAATTTTCATCCAAAAGTATATATATTATCTCTGAATGTTTTCTAAAAATATTAATTAAATTTATTTTTTCATCAATAAAACTATTTTTTATTTTTTCGTTTAGGTTTACACCTTTTACAATCAAAAATTCAAATTTTTCATCTTTATATAAAAACAAGTTAAATTCAAACCATTTTTCTTCATTCTTATTTGACTTGATATTTCTATTTAAAGATATCATTTGATTTTCTTTTATATCATTCAATATTTTATCGTAATATATATCATTTTCTATATTTAACAATTCTTTTAATGAGTTTTTTTTATCTACAAATAATTTCTCACCATATGAATTTATTTTTATTAGTTCTTTAGGTAAGTTATTTGAATATTTATATACTGCAAAAAATTCTTTAAAATAATCATGTATATCAAGAATATTCATGGTTTCTTTGTTTGATGTTCCAAAAACATATTCAATTCCATTATTTTCATATGCTTTTGCTTTTTCAATGTAATCACTTAATCCGTCTCTCATTAGCATTGTTCTTGGTATATTTAATTTTTCTGAAAGCTTTTGATATTGATTCATTAACTCTTCTGGCAGCCTCATACTTGTTGGTATTAACTTACTCATGTTAATCACTCCATTTTATATTGAAGAAATACTTTTGAATATCTCATCTTGTAAAGAAACAAAAATATCTACAATTTCAGGGTCAAATTTTTTTGATCTATTTTGAATTATATGATTAATTGCATTTTTATGTAATACTTCTTGTTTTTTATCTTTTGATATATATTTTATATAGTTATCTATTATACTTATAATCCTTCCTTCAATTGTTATCTCTTTTTCTTTTAAAGAATTTGGATATCCAGAACCATCATAGTTTTCATGATGATCTTTTATTATATTTTTAGCTATATCCAATATTTTTTTATCTTTTAATTTCCAATCATTAGAAAGATCTTTGATCATATCTACCCCAAAACTTATATGTGTTTTATATATTTCATATTCATCTTTAGAGAGGTTATCTTGCTTATATAAAAGTCTATTAGGAATCGATATTTTACCTATATCATGTATTACACTAAATACAACAAAATATTTTGAAAAATAATTTGGTTTTGATTTTATAATTTCTTTCTCTTTGATTTTTTCTATTAGTATTTTAGAAATAATCCTGAATAAATGCAAGTGTTCATCTATATTTGGAAAATTTATCTCAGACATCTTAGCAAAAGAAAAAATCATAGATGAAAACAAAGTATTTTTATGATCTTTTTTAAGAGAATTTTTTTTAACGTTATCAATTTTGCTTATTATTTTTAACTCTTTTATTTTTATCACATCTATAATATTTTCTAAATCTTTTCTGTGTTTTGATATTATTTTAATTATACCATTTTTGGTAGGATTATTTAATATATCACTAGGCTTAATGTGATTTTTCAATATTTTTGATATAACTATAGTTCTTTTAGAGAAAATTATATAAGATTCTCTTTTCTTTGTAAAAATGGGAAGAAAAAACAATTTTCTCTTCCCATTTCTTTTACTAAAGTAGACTATCTTAAGGGGGGCCTTAGTTGTCTTTTTATTAATATTATTTTCAATGACCATATAAATCATCTCCGAATTCTTGAAGTTACAATGAATTTATTGCAGACACTAATTTTGAACTTATTTTTTCAGCATTTTGATATTCTGATTCTGCCTTTTGTATATCATTATTTTTTATATGATTTTTTATAAAATGCGCTTTATTATGCAATTCTTCATGTAACTCGTTAATTTTATTCCATTTTGGATCTTCAAGATTTTTTTCAACAATTTG
>CAZRTN010000091.1:5434-6602 GCA_964603015.1 uncultured Thermotogaceae bacterium
TCAGAAGCTGCAGTTAGTGATTCTATCATTTCATGAACAGAATCAACATCTTGAATTATTTCTCCAAACATTCCACTAACCTCGTTTGAATATTTAAATGTATCTTCAATATTAGTAACTGTTTTATTAACAGAATTATTAGCTTTTTCACTCGATTTATTGATTTTTTGAAGAATACTTGATATATTTTCTGTAGCCTTACTACTTTCATCTGCTAAACTTCTTATTTCTGAGGCTACTACTGCGAAACCTTTACCTGCTTCTCCTGCTCTTGCTGCTTCAATGGCTGCATTTAATGCAAGTAAATTGGTTTGTTCCGTAATAGAATTTATACTCTCAAGTATTTTTGCTACATCTGTTATGTTATCACTTAATTCTTTTACATGTCCGCTTGTGTCCTTCGATTGTTTAACAGATTCTTTTGATATTTTATTAATATTATCTACTTTTTCTTTTCCATTTACTGCTTTTTGATATAAATCATCAGAATTTCTTTGGATTTCTTCAGATGAATTTGCAATGTCTGTGGCTGTTGTCGCAATTTCTTCTGAACCAGCATTAACTTCTTGTACTGAAGCTACCGTATTTTTAGAAGAAGACTTTGTTTTTTCGATAAAATTATCAATTTCCAAAGTAAGACTGTTTATCTCTTCAGCGATTTTTTCTATTTTTGAATTTCCAGTACTTAAAACTTGAGTTGTTCTAAAAACATATTTTAGTGAACCCAAGAATTTAATTCTTATAGATTCTAATATATTTGATAACGTATTTTTTACCTCATTATTATATGGTTTGTCTAATGCTCCATTTGATAATTCTTGCAACATCTCTAGTTCTTTCTTATTAGTTTCATTTCCTTTTTTAACTAAAACATAATATGAGGATAATAATACAAATAAACCAAATATCCCTATCACTGATAAAAGAATTATCTTTAATGAATTGAAGTCTTGAATATAATTTTGAGGTAGTTTCTCAAAAAAAGTATTAACTGAAAATAACGTTAATAACCAAACTCCTAGAGTAAAAAATATAATAGTTAAAAATATAAAAGCTTTTTTCTTTGTTTTGGTCATAAAAGCTACCTCCTAATCAAATGTATTACTTTGTATTATTTTGTATTACTTTTTAATAATACCTTTTGTTTGTTTCTATACATTAAACATAT
>CAZRTN010000092.1:0-5410 GCA_964603015.1 uncultured Thermotogaceae bacterium
AGAAGATTTATATAATAACCATTCTAATATCGTTTTAGAATTAATGAGATACTAACCCCAATTAAATAAATTCATCTAAAAAAGGATACCTTTTAAAAAGGTATCCTTTTATTTATTTTATAGCTATTTTATCAAGTGTGTTTACTATCTCACAGTCAAATTTTTCTGGACAATCACCTTTTAGCATATTCAATACTTTTTCTTTTGGCCAAGGTTCTTTATATACTCTTTTTGCTGTTAGTGCATCGTATATATCTGCAACCGCTAGTAATTTTCCAAACAGTGATATTTCATCACCTTTTTTATTATAAGGGTAGCCTGTCCCATCTAATTTTTCGTGATGTTCTAAAGCACCCAAAGGGATATTTTTAGATAAAAAGTCAATTTCTGAAAGCAAATCTCCTCCAATTATTGTGTGTGATTGTATTATTTTATATTCTTCATCTGTTAATTTACCTGGTTTATTTAATACTTCATCTGGAATACCTATTTTTCCAACATCATGAAGCAAAGCAGATATTTCTAATTCTTCTAAAAATGAATCATTAAAATTTAAAGATTTTCCTATCTGTAAAGCAACTTTTGATACATTGTTTGAATGGGTATGTGTATATGTATCTCTCAAATCAATTGCTGTTGCTACAGCAAGAATTATACCTTTTACAGTACTACTAACTTCTTCATAAATTTTTGAATTCATAATTTTGCTTGATATCAAAGAAGAGAAAAGTTCTATTATAAATTTATCCCTTTCATTGTAATCTGAATTTTTATTAACAGCTTCTAAAACTCCAATTGGTTGTTTATCCGAAAACAATGGTGTTGCAATCAAATTTTTTGTTGTATATTTTGCTTTTTTATCTGTTTTTTTAAAATGTTTTGGGTTTTTTTCTGCATCATTAATTATTAACGTTTCTTTTCTTTTGAAGCACTCTCCTGCAATAGAACCTTCTATGGGAACATCTATAGTTTCAATCTCTCCACTGGCTCCACCAGATGTGATATAAAATTTTAAAGCTTTTTTTTCTTCGTTAAACAATAATATAGAAGCTCCATCAGAAGATAATAGTTCACGTAAAGCATCTTCTGTTTTTTTCAAAACAGTTTCAAGTTTAAAGTTGCTACTTATTAAATTTAATAAGTCCAATATATTTGATTTTGATTCATAGTAATTAAAATCATTTTTATCTTTTTTATATAATAAGTTTCCTACAGTTAATTTTTCTATCTCATTTAAATCTTTTTCTGAATATATTGTCTTATTATTTATGTTATTCTTAAATTCACTTTTTTTCCCATAAAGTTTTTTATTGTCTTCTATACCAGTTATTTTTAGATCAAAAAAAACTGTATCAAACATTTTTTAAAACTCCCTTGTTTCAAAGCTCAATGAATATTCAAATTTTTGTTCTTGCATATTATAATTAACAGAATAAATTATTCCAGAGCTTTCTAAAACAGGATAATAAATATATCCACTAAGATTTGTATTGTCATTTAAAAATGCATTTTCTACTGTATCATCTTCTAAAAACTTATATTGCATATAATTGAACCCTGCTGTTAAAGGAGGTACATCTCCTAATGATGGAATGTTTACTGTCATTTCTCCTTTTAACAAGCTGTCTCTTGTTTCACTGAATAACTTATTGTAATTTAAAGATATACTTAAGTATGGATCTAAATTAAAAATAGATTTACCCATAAGACCAAAAGATTTCTCTGTATTGAGATCCATATAATTTCCGTTAGATGATTTTTTTTCATAATAAGGATTTAAATATTCTGTGTTGAATCCATCTGATAAATAGTTTAAACCAAACATGAATTGAAAGTAAGGTGGTAAATTGATTAGTGGACCTGCTAATGCACCATAAGTCATACTGCCATCATTTGTAAATACTACATCACCTTCAACACCTAATCTGAAGAATAAAATATCTCTATAGAATGTTGTCAAATAAGCTTGACTAAATTCATTACTTGGTTTATTTTCGTTTAAATTCATGATCGCTGTTATTTCTGTATTGAAAATTGATAAATCAGCATCTAAATAACCAAAGAAAATATTAGATGATTTACTGTAATTGAAAGGTACTATAGAGTTTAATTCATAAGGTATATGTGCTCCAATTTTTAAATTATCAAGTCTGATCTCTGTATCAAAAACTCTTGAATATGGAATATAATAGTTGTTCATAAATAAACCCAATCCTTTTGTATAAGCAGGACTTATTCCATATCTTGCATAGAATGAGTTAAAATCTAATTTTAAATAATTTATTGAAAATGCGCTCCATATATCTTCGCTTGGTGATGCTGATGGAGTTGGAATACCGTAATATAAAGGGCTATCTATTGCATCTTGATAAGCGTTGAAGCCTATTCCAAACCCAAAACTTCCAAAGTCAAATTGAGGTGCAAATGAATATACCAAGTAACTATCTGTTCCTTTTTGTTGTTTCCCAAAAGATATGTTTCCTATATTGGCACTTGGACTTTGTATTGGTTTCGTTGTTGTAGCTGGTTCTCTTGTTTCGGGTTCTTCAACATCTTGTTCTGGAGTTTCTGTTTCTTCTGGTTCTTCTGGTGTTTCAAAATCTTCCAAGGTATTATCCAGTTGTTGTAATTCTGGATTTTCTTGTCCTTCATTAAACGAAAGCATACTGTTTTCGTTCACGGGGAATAATCTGCCATTTACAGACGTGAAAACAGTACCTTCAAAAGTTCTTACAGTAGTTTTGCCCCCAACTTTTTCAAAGCCAAATTGAGTGCCTCTAACTCCTGCAACAACAGACCCTGAACTTACTATATACTTTGAACCAGGTGCTAGAATTTCGTCAATTTTATTGATTGTTGAACCTTTTTTTAAATCATATTCTATTTCTATATCTCCATTTTCAGATGATCTTAGTTTTTTGATAAAAAGTTGTGTTTCAGAAGATACATTTATTTCGATATCTAAGGTTGGTTCTTTTAACAAAATAAACCCATCTTCAAGTGTCATCAATTCTGAGTTTTCTTCGATGACATTGGAGGTACTTATTGTATCCCAAACATCTGACTCTGGTTGTTTGTATAGTACATTCCCTTTTTTCTCAACGATTTCTAATTTTGTTTTAGGAATATTTATTTTTTCTTCAACAATTTCTATGTTAATAGTTTTTTCTACATCCCTATTTTTACTATAAAAAGTTATTTCAGAATTTCCAGGTATTAAAGGAGCCAGAAACATCACTTCTGCTCTACCTTCCGTAAGATCAAATCCGTCAAAAAGAACAAATGGATCGTCAAAGCCTCCATTGCTTACATCGACAAAAAGATGTGTTATTGTAGATTTTTCTGTAGTTATAGTTAAATTAACACTACCACCTACTAATGTTGTGTCGTTTTCTGCTTCAATAGTTAGCCCGAAAACCATTGAAAAACTTATTAGTAAGATAAGTAAAACTCCCCACTTTTTAATCATTGTATCACCTCCAAATTGATAAATAAGTAATTATTATACTTAAAGCTAGTGGTCCTAATTCTGATTTAAGGTTTTCTTTCTCTTTATTAACAAGAGTCAAAGATATAATTATAAAAACTATTGATGTTATCAAAAATATTGAATTACTATAAAATTTTATAAAAGGAAGAGAAAATCTAAATATATAGCCTAAATAATCTCTTTTATAAGGTTTTTTAGGTTTACTAAAAACATAGAAAAAAAGACCTATGAAATACGCGTTAAATAAACCCATAGCTATTAATTTTGCATAATCAAAATTTATTAAAAATTCTGTATTGTTATAAAAAAGACTTATAAACATAAGAGACGATAAATGCATCACTTGATCTATAACATAATAGTTATGAGTGTTGAAAATTTCTTTTTTTCTGTTTTTGAATTTTAAAGTATCTATGAATAGATGAATTATTGTTAATAATATCAATAGTAAAATATTGAATGGTTCTAAAGAAGACGGAAGCAAGATCAAGAACATAGATATGAAAATTATAAATACATGTAAAAACAATACAGGTATTTTTGATACTTTATATTTAGCTATGTAGCTCGTTTGAAAGACATAATCTCCCACAAGGTGAGATAGAAAAAAATAAAAAAATATTTTTTCAATCATTTTCCATCACTTCTTTAAATATATCGACTAATTCTGGTTTAAAATTTTTCCCTTTCAATTTATCTATTATTTCTATTGCTTTTGATTCTGAGTATTTAGCTCTATTAGGTTTGTCTTCAATCAAAGAGAAATATTTATCTAATATCCCAACTATTTGAGCTGTTATAGGAATTTTATCTTTTGAAATACCTTCTGGAAAACCCTTACCATCCCACCTCTCATGATGGTAAAGTACTATTTTTTTAACCTCTTCCGGTATTGTTGGGATTTTTGATAACAATTCATATCCATTATTCACATGTTTTTTTACTTTTTCATTTTCTTCTTGGGATAGTTTTTCTTTTTTTGACAATATATTTTCTGGAATGCCTATTTTCCCAATATCAAATATCAAGCTTCCATATTTTAAATTATCTATTTTCTTCGAAGATAAATTCATTTTTTTGGCTATTTTTATAGAATAATTATATACATTATTACAGTGTTTTTCAGCTCCAGGAACTCTTGCTTCTAATATTTTAGTGAAGATATTCAATGATTTATCTAGAATTATATTGAATTTATTTTCTAAAAAAGAACTTTCAATATTTTTCTTTATATAATCATTGAGTTTGTTTACAAGGTAATATTCATACAGATCAAAACCATCTTTTTTGTATAATAAAAAATAACCAAGAAAATCTTCATCAATTATTATGGGTAAATAGATTTTATCTTCTAAACAAATTATATTTTCAAATCTTTTTATTTTGTTTATTTTAAAAGATTTCTCATCTATAATTTCTTTTTTTTCATTGATAAAAAAATCGGTATTTTCTAATTTAAATGTTTCTTTAAACACTTCTAAAATATTAATAATACTATCTTTTAAGCTTATGTTTGGTTCTAATTTTGATAAGAAATCTATTATTATATCCATTTTTTTAGTTTCAATTTTACAATAATCTTTAAAAATTTTGTCCAAACTCAACAAATATAATGGATCTATTTCATCATAAAAAATAGCTTCAATTTTTCTTTTACCTTCATATTTAACTCTTATTATTTCTTTTTCTTTTTTATTGTTTTTGAATTCTTGATCATCTATTTTTATTTTATAATTTATATTTTTTTCTTTTAGAAATTTTAAGTTTTCTTTGATTAGATCAACTGTCATCTATTTCACCTTCCTTTATTTTATAAAGCTTTAAAGGTTTTGTTTTTCCTTTTACTTTATGATCTCCTATATATTCAAAATCATATTTTTTTGATCTTTTGACAATTTCTTCTGAGACAACAAGCCATTC
>CAZRTN010000092.1:5510-6567 GCA_964603015.1 uncultured Thermotogaceae bacterium
GCTCCAAATATGGCCATTATAAGGTCTCCTATAAATTTATCTATAGTTCCATAATATTTATTTCTAATTATAATTGCCATTTCTGTTAAGTAGTAATTCAAAAAATCTACAACTTCTTCTGGGCTTAATTTCTCAGATTTACTTGTAAAACCAACTATATCTGACATGATTATAACTACTTCTTTTCTTTCTCCTCCAAGTTCTGTCTTACCTTCTCTCAAGAGTTTTTCTGCTACAAAATCAGGAACATATTTAAAAAAGAAAGATTTTATTTGCTTTTTTTCTTTTGATTCTCTTAATATAGATTGACTTGTGTCCACTGCAGGTATAATCAATGTTGATAAAAAAGGATAAAAAGTATCTATCCATATATTATTTTTAAATAAAATGTAAGATATAAGAATATAAACAATAGGTATTGCAAATGAAAAAAGCTTTATATAAATTTTTTCAAAAGCACTAAAAATCAAAGATAGTATAAGTAAAGAAATCAAAATAATAGTTGAATAAAAAAAATTAATCCTTGTTAATCTGTCATTATTAATAAGATTTTGAACTGCTGTAGCGTGGATATATACACCAGGTTCATTGTTTGAAAACGGAGTTACTCTCAAATCGTATAAACCTTTTGCTGTAGCAGAATAACCCAATATAGCTACTTTATTTTCAAAATCAAAATCATCATATTTATCTCCATATACTAAATCATAAAAAGATATAGTTTCAAAAGTATTTTTACCTTCTCCATAATAATTGAGTAAATAAGTTCCGTTTTTATCTATTTTTATATTTTCATCATTTATTTCTAATGTATATTTTTTAGGATCTAAAATTATATTAGAAGGTTCCAAATCTTTATATAATGAATATAACATTAAATCCATATGAGGGAAAAATCCTGTGCTATAACCATTTTCATGGGACCAAGTCTCTTTAAAAAGCAAAGGAATTCTTCTTGCTACCCCGTCTGGATCTAATTCTCCTATTTCATATGTTGAAGATGGAACTAAAGAAGAGAATTCTTTTATTGGAGGAATTATTTTATAAGCTTCTAAAG
>CAZRTN010000093.1:0-6559 GCA_964603015.1 uncultured Thermotogaceae bacterium
ATCCTACTAAGGAAACTTTAAAAAGATTAGATTTAGAGTGGGTACTATAGAAGAAATATGAAATATTTATCCAAATAATTAAAGAACATAAAAAACGAGATTGAGTGAAAAATCAATCTCGTTTTAGTATTTTGATAATAAATTTGTTTATAAAACCTAATATTTCTATTTTACTACTTAATTATCAATTGTTTTTTTAAGGTTATGATTAAATTTATAACCAACCCCTCTAATCGTAAGAATATATTTTGGATTAGAAGGTTCAGGTTCGATTTTTTTTCTTATATTACCTATATATACTATAATGGTTCTTGAATCACCTTCTAAAACAGTTTCTTTCCAAACTGATTCATAAAGTTGTTCCACACTATATATTCTTTTAGGATTTTTTATTAACAAGGTTAAAATATCAAATTCCTTTGCAGATAAATGTATTAGTGATTTATTTATAAATACTTCATGAGTATCTAAATGAATTTCTAATTCATCGTATTTGATAATATGATTATTATATTTTTCCTTCTCTACCATTCTATTTCTTCTTAAATGTGCTTTAATTCTTGCGACTAGTTCTAGTGATGAAAAAGGTTTAGTTAGATAGTCATCTCCACCAGCTGAAAGAGCTTGAACTTTATCTATGTCATTAGATTTACAACTAATAAATAGCACAGGAGAATTAGATATTTTTCTTATGTTAAGACATAGTTCGATTCCATCAATATCAGGAAGCATAATATCTAGAACAATTAAAGAAGGTTGTTCTATTTTTGCTTTTTGTAGAGCTTCTTTTCCTGTAAAAGCACAAGATACTATAAAGTTTTCTTCTAATAGATACATTTTTATAAAATCGATGATTTCAGGTTCATCATCAACAATTAAAATGTGTTCTCTAGCCATATGAATACCTCCTCTTAAATTTTATTGATTGGAAAGATAATTCTAAAAGTAGTACCTTCATTTATTTCACTTTCAACATATATTTGAGCTTTGTGTTTGTTAATAATTTCCTTTGTGATAGCTAATCCCAATCCACTTCCTTTTTTTTCGATTGTATTGCTACCTTTATAAAACCTTTTAAATATATGTGGTAAGTCTTGTTTAGGAATACCTTTGCCTGTATCAGAAATTAAAATAATAATTTTATTATCATTATAAAGTTCACAATTGATAGAAATACTACCACCCTTAGGAGTATTTTTAATTGCATTATATAATAAATTGTAAAAAGCTTGTTCTATTCTTTCAATATCTGCGATTATTTCTATATTTTTTTCAATAATGATAGGATCCAAATAGAAAAGAAAAGACAATCCAACATGTTTTATGTCATCGGAAAATTTTTCGTGTAGACTGTTTAAAAGCTCCTCAACAGAAATTTGAGAAAATTGAAACTGAATTTGATTGCTTTCAAACTGAGAGAGTTCAAAAAGGTCATTAATCAATAGATCAAGCATGTGTATTTTGTTTTGTATATTTTCAAGATATTTAGAATGAGAAACTCCTGATGGAATTTTATCATCCAGAATTGCATCTACATATCCACGAATAGTAGTAATAGGAGTTTTCAACTCATGAGAAATATTAGATAAAAGTTTTTGGCGCTCTTTTTCTGCTTTTTTAATTTTTTCATTAATTTTAATTTTTTCTGTAATATCTCTAATAATACCTTCTATTCCAAAAAGATTACCATTCTTATCATATATTAGAGTTGTATATTCATTTACCCACAGATACCTACCATCTTTATGTTTATATCGTAAAGTAACAGATTCTTTAGGAGAAAGTTTTGGATTTAATGTGAGTTCATAAAGATATTTATCGTCAGGATGAACAACATCATCTAGTAAATAAGGATTATCATAAAAATCGTTTTGGCTATAACCTATAATTTTTTCACAATTCGGACTAATATATTCAAAAGATGGTTCAGGTGTATATTTAGATAAGTATATTAAATCTTGGGAGTTTTCAGTAAGTAATCTATATACTTGTTCGTTTTTTTTAAGATTGATACTATTTTTTTGTAAATATGTAAGTAAAAGGCATGAATTGAGACCAATAATAAGTAAAATTTCTGTAATATAGCTAGTTGGTGTAATAGAAAAAGTAGGATGTAGATATAGATAGTATGATTTATGGATTCCCCATATTAAAAATGCAATTCCGGTTGCCATTTTAACATTTCCTTCAAATTCCCAATTCTGAAGAAATATAACTCCTGTGTATATTGAAATAATGCTAAATGAAAGAGATAAGGGAAAAATAGTGATAAAATATGATAAGTTTAAAATAAACCCAAACATACTCCAAATAATACTAGAAACTAGTATATAAAGCCATTTTTTACTGATTTTCTCATCAATAAATACATAAGTGCCTAAAAGTAAAAGATAAATGCTTAAAGAATAAATTAATTGTTGAATAATAAAATATGGGGTGGTTTTATATACCAATACATCCAATAAAATGCCAAGACCATATAATATCCAACTAAAGCCCCAATATCCAATATACTTCTCCCGCGTCTTATTAAAAATATATAAATAAACAACAGCAAAAGCAAAAACAGAGATATTTAGTATTATTAATGAGTAAGTTGTCCAAAACATTTATATCAAATCCGAACTTTAAATTTTGTATTAATTATATTATAACATCTAATTTTTAAATTTTAAAATATAAATTTTTTATTAAATATTTATGTAATTTTTATTACTTGATAATCCAATCATTAATTAATAATGGTATTATTATATCAATCTAAGCTTAGAGGTGAAAAATTTGAAATGGAAAATTAGCAGTAAAATCATGGTTGCTATCATGATTAGTGCGGCAGCATTATCGTCTATTATTGGAAGCATTGTATTATCTCAGGCAGGTAATGTCATTGAAGAAAATGCATTGAACAATCTTCAATCAACAGCAGAAGCATATGCTAAAGAATTTAGCATTACAACAGAAAAGGTAGAGAGTACATTAGATGCTTATATAGCATCCATTATCTCTACTATAGATATTGATAGGGCGGTTAATGAAAAAGACGTATATATTCGCTACTATCAAGATGAAAAAATAGTACCATTAACAAAAGAGTTTGCCGAAATGACAGAAGGTATATTTGGAATATATTTTGATATAGATCCTTCTATCACTCCGGATCTTTCGCCAGAACAAAATGTATATGGAGCCTGGTATCTAGATAAATTTCAGGACGGTAAAATTGTTAGAGAACCTTTGGAATTAAAGAAAAATTTTTATCCTGAAAATATAGAAATGCAGTGGTATTATAAACCTATAAAAGAAGGAAAAGGTGTATGGAGCAAACCTTATAAAGATATTTATACAGGATATTATATGATTTCATACAATAAGCCAGTATATATAAATAATGTATTCTTAGGAGTTGCAGGGATAGATATAATATTTGAAGATATTATATCAATGGTTGAATCTGTAGAAGTATATAAAACAGGATATGCAGTTCTTTTAGACCAAGATTTTGATTTTATTGTTCACTCAGAAACAGTAACAGATAAAGAGTTTAACTATCATAATTTAATGAATTTTGAAGATGCTTATTATAAAAAGTTAGAAGAAAAAATTATTGAAAATTCTTCTGGAGTGGCAGAATTGGGTAAAGGACATGACAAAAAAATTGCGGGATTTTCTTTTTTAAATAATGGATATCTGCTGGTAATTGAAGCTAAATCCTTTGAAATACTCGAAGAGCTTAATCGAGTAAGAAGTATTATTGATATAATTATTATTCTAGGAGTATTATTTGCAGCGATATTAGCTTATTCATTAGGAAAAGTTATTTCTAAACCTGTAGAAAGGCTTGGAAAAATGATACAAAGAATGATGCACTTTGATTTTTCTTCTGAAATAAATGATAGACAGATAGTTAATACAAATAGTGACAGTGGAAGAATGATTATAGAATTATCTAAATTAAGGGAAACAGTTAATAATTCTATTATTACAGTTCAAAAAAATTCTAATAAAATTAATACTTCCAGTGAAAAAATAGAGAAACTACTTGAAAAAAGTAAAGCTTTACTAGAAAAGATTGATTTGATTTGTGAATCAGAAAATAAAAATAATACTTATATATCAACAGATATAAAAGAGATTAACAAGATTGTTGTAGAAATAGAAAAGCTAGTTAAAGATATTAAAGATACAAATGAGAAGAACATAAAGATTTCAGATCTATTTAAAACGGACTAGAGAATTATTTAATTGAAAGGAGGGTCTTATATAAAAAAGTAAAGTTTTAGGGTGATAACAATATTTATTTATATTAAAAAATAGGAGGTTTTTTATATGGAGCATTATGGAATTATAAGTTTAATACCTGTACTTACAGTAGTAATTCTTGCTTTTACTACCAGAAGAACTTTTGAACCACTTTTAGCTGGGTCAATTGTTGGATTTATTATTCTAGATGGATTTGGGTTTTTTATGCCATGGATGGATGCTATTTATGCAGTTATGATGGATGCTACAACTGTATGGATTATTCTAGTATGTGGTTTGTTTGGAAGTTTAGTAGCCTTGTTAGAAAAATCAGGAGGAGCTATAGGGTTTTCTAATGTAGCAACAAAGATTGCAAAAACAAGAGGTACATCAATAATTGCTACTTGGATATTAGGAATTGTTATTTTTGTAGATGATTATCTTAATGCATTAGCAGTAGGTACTGCTATGAGGAAAGTAACAGATAAGTACAAAATACCAAGAGAACTATTAGCTTATATTGTTAACTCAACAGGAGCTGCAGTGTGTGTATTAATACCTTTCTCTACTTGGTCAGCATTTATGGCTGGTCAATTAGAAGCTAATGAGGTTCTTGTTAATGGATCAGGTACAGCAGCATATATAAGTACAATTCCTTATATGTTTTATGCAATAGTAGCAGTTTTGGTTGTTCCGTTATTTGGATTAAAAATAATTCCTGCTTTTGGACCAATGAAAAAAGCAATTAGTCGAGCAGAAGAAACTGGACAATTACTACCAGATAGTATGTTGGATAATGATTTGGAAGATGAATTTTCAACAGCAGAAGATAACTTTGATCAAAAACCTAATGCATTAAATTTTATTGTGCCAATGGTTCTATTAGCAGCAGTAACAATATACACAGAAGATATGTTATTAGGTGTTATGATAAGTATAGTTGTTTGTGGAATTATGTTCTTTCCACAAAAAATAATGGGTCTTCATGAATTCTTCGACAGTATAGTAGAAGGATTTAAAGGTATGATATTAGTTTTAGGAATTATAGTAGCAGCATTTATTTTACAACAAGCTAATGATGCTCTAGGACTAACACCATATGTAATAGAGGTAGTGAAGAGAGGTTTAACACCATCTTTATTACCAGCAGCTTCATTTGCTGTAATAGGATTTTTAGCTTTTGCTACAGGAAGTTTCTGGGGTATTGCTGCTATAGCATTCCCAATAATTATTCCTTTAGCAGAATCCATGGGAGTAGATGTTTTTCTAGTTAGTGGTGCTATTATTTCAGCAGCAGCTTTTGGCAGTCATACATGTTTCTATGGAGATGCTGTAACACTATCTGCTGCATCAAGTCAAATTAAAAATTTAGATTATGCTAGAACATCAATACCTTTAGTAGTAGTACCTACTATTCTTGGTATATTACTATTCTTAATATTTGGGTTTATTGGATAAACTATTAATTTAATAAAAGAAAGGATGATCAAAATGAATAAAGGAAAGGTTACTATTGGAATGACTCAGCAGAGTTGTGGAGTTAATCGTGAAGAGAACGTAAATAAAGCCGAAAAAATGATTAGAGAAGCTGCAAGAAAAGGTGCAAAAATAATATGTACTCAAGAACTTTTTAAAGGACAATATTTTGCTCAAATCATAGATGTTACTAAATATGATTGGGCAGAGCCACTTGATGGACCAACAAACAAAAGAATGTCAAATCTTGCAAAAGAATTAGATGTTGTAATCGTAAGTTGCTACTATGAATATGCGATGGACGGTGTATATTATAACAGCGCTGCTGTTTTTGATGCAGATGGATCTTTATTAGGAAATTACAGAAAGCATCATATCCCGGAGGGACCTCAATATATTGAAAAATACTACTTTACGCCAGGGGATTCTCCATATATTGTATTTAAATCAAAATATGGTAAATTTGGTGTGCTTATTTGTTGGGATGAATGGTTCCCTGAACCTTCAAGAATTCTTGCTCTTAAAGGAGCTGACTTTATATTCTATCCATCAGCTATAGGCTCAGAGCCAGATAATCCAGACTTAGATACTTCACAGACATGGGTAGATGCTATAAAAGCACACGGTATACACAATAATATGTACGTTTGTGCAGTAAATAGAGTAGGAAGAGAAGATGCAGCAGATGGAAGTGGATTTATGAGTTTTTATGGAAGAAGCTTTGTAGGGGACCCTTGGGGAAATATTATAACAGAAGGTAAAAGAAATGAAGAAGATATAATAATCGCGGAATTAGATCTTGATGAAATTAAAAAAGCTAGAGATATTTTGCAATTTCATAGAG
>CAZRTN010000094.1:0-6520 GCA_964603015.1 uncultured Thermotogaceae bacterium
ATAAGATTCAAGTATTTTCTTGATGATAAAATCAAACCTGCGCAAGTACCCCAAACTGGTTTTTCTTTTGCAAATTGTACTATATTTTCTTCGAAGCCATACAATTTTATAAGTTTCATTAATGTAGTGCTTTCACCACCAGGTATTATTAATCCATCAACATTATGTAATTGTTCTACCTTTTTTATTTTTACAGGTAATGTTTTTTCTATTTTCTCAATTGTTTTGAAATGTTCTTCCACTCCGCCTTGCAAAGAAAGTATTCCTATTTTTATCATTTTACCAGCCTCTATGGGCATATTTTTCATTTTCATCAAGTGTATCTATATTTATTCCAACCATAGCTTCACCTAAATTTTCAGAAACTTTTGCTAAAACAGATGGATCGTCGTAATGAGTAACTGACTCAACAATGGCTTTTGCTCTTTTTCTTGGATCTCCTGATTTAAAAATCCCTGATCCAACAAACACTCCATCTGCTCCTAAATGCATCATTAAAGCTGCATCAGCGGGTGTAGCCACTCCTCCTGCAGCAAAATTAACAACAGGTAATTTACCATTCTTAGAAACAAACTCTATAAGGTCTAAAGGTGCTTGAATATCTTTTGATTTATTAACTAATTGCTCATTAGTCAAACCTTCTATTTCTTTCATTTGTTCGTTAATCTTTTTGATATGCTTTACTGCTTCTACTACATTTCCTGTTCCCGCTTCTCCTTTAGTTCTAATCATAGATGCACCTTCAGCTATTCTTCTCAACGCTTCTCCCAAATTTCTTGCACCACATACAAACGGTGTTTTAAACATTTTTTTGTTTATATGATATGTTTCGTCTGCTGGTGTTAAAACTTCACTCTCATCTATATAGTCAATATCTAAATATTCTAATATTTGAGCTTCCACAAAATGCCCTATTCTTACTTTGGCCATTACAGGTATTGAAACTGTGTCCATTATTTCTTTTATCATTTGAGGATCTGACATTCTCGCCACTCCGCCATTTTTTCTAATATCTGCTGGAACTCTTTCTAGAGCCATTACAGCTACAGCCCCTGAATCTTCAGCTATTTTTGCTTGTTCTGCGTTTGTGACGTCCATTATTACTCCACCTTTAAGCATTTGAGCAAGGTTTTTGTTCAATCTATATCTTTCTTGCAAATCTTTTAACATAAAAACACCTCTCTTTTGATATAATTGTATTGCTTGGTTATATTTTGACAGAGTTACTTTGTATTGTCAATGTATGGTTTTTTAATTTTTGTACTAATACATTAGGAGGATTTATATGAAATTGAATATAAATAAAGATTTTGAGCATCCTATTTATCTGCAAATATACAACATTATAAAAGAATATATATTGAAAGGAAAATTGAAACCAAACTCAAAATTACCTGCTGTAAGATCATTAGCTGACGCTAACAATTTAAATCCTTCAACTGTAGTAAAAGCTTATAACAAGTTAGAAGAAGAAACTTTAATTTATAAAAAAGTTGGAAGTGGTAGTTTTGTTTCTTCTAGTAAAGATATTCATATAAATGAAGACTATGATGATTTTGTAAATAAAAGAATAGATTCAACTCAAATGAATTTAGAAAATAACATAAATTTTGCCTCAGCTACACCAAGTCATGATTTATTCCCAATTCAAGATTTTAAAAAATCTATTAACGATGTATTAGATAGAGATGGTGGAAAGGCCTTTGATTATCAAAATACACAGGGATTTATACCACTAAGAAAACAAATTTCTGATTTGCTTTTTTCTAAAAATATTTCAAGTTCTTATGAAGATATTCAAATTGTATCTGGTGCTCAACAGGCTATAGATATTATTTCTAAAATTTTTATAAGTGAAGGTAATAAAATCGCTGTTGAATCTCCAACATATTCAGGAGCTATAGCATCTTTTAAAGAAAGAAAAGCTCTAATTTATAATTTTGATATAAATATAAACGGAATAAATATGGAAGATTTTGAGGATTTTGTAAAAAATAATAATTTTAATATTTTCTATACTATGCCTAATTTTCAAAATCCTTCAGGCGTTAAATGGAGTTTGGAAAATAAAAAAAAGATTTTAGAGTTAGCTAAAAAACATGATTTTTATATTATCGAAGATGATTGTATTTCAGAATTGAATTATTTTAATGAAGATATCACAACATTAAAGTCTTTGGATAAGTATAATAAAGTTATATATATAAAAAGTTATTCAAAAGTATTTATGCCTGGTCTCAGACTAGGTTTTATGGTTTTCCCTAAATCGCTTTCAGCAAAAATCATTTCAACCAAATATTCTTCTGATATTTCAACCACGGGGTTAAACCAAAGAGCTTTTGATATCTATCTAAAATCAGGAGAATATGATAAACATATCAAAAAGATTAATTATTTATTTAAAAAAAGATTTTTAATTATGAAAAAATTGTTAAAAAATAATAAAGATATTTTTGATTTGATGTTTGAGCCTAAAGGTGGTTTATATTTTTGGGTTAAATATAAAAAAGAAAATTTCAGTAATTTTATCTATAAATCCCGAGTCAATGGTGTTTCACTATTACCAGAGAAATATTTTAATCTTGATAATAAAAATACAAATTCTTTATTTAGACTCAGTTTTGCTAATGCCAATTTTGACCAAATAAAAAGAGGCATGAATGTTTTAATCAGTTTATCAAAAAATGATTCAGAAGACAACATTCAACCTATTGTTTAATTTAGTTTGCATTCCTTATTAATTTATGGTTTAATATTTAATGTATATTTAAAGTTGAAGGGGGATTTATGAATGTTAAAGAATAATAAAAGTAAATTAGTCATGCAATCTGTGCAAGGGAAAATACATCATCCTGGAGGAAAGAATTATAGAGTACATAATGAAGGTGAACCTATGATTTTACCTGCAACAGGAGGGATAACATATAATTTCAGAGTCGGAGATTCTGCTTTTGATCTTGTTGGAGACCATGTTGAACCTGGTGTTTCAATCAGAAATGAAGAAAAAATAGAAAATGATGCTTTGATGAATTTAGCTTGTATAGGTAATAAAGCAATTGTTGTTTCTGGAGAAGCAAAAGGTTGTGAAGGTATTGTTACTGGTTCACATGGTGGGATTGAGCATACAATAATTGACTTTGACAAAGAAGAAATGTATAAAATGGCTATAGATGATAAAATATTAGTTAGAGCATTTGGACAAGGTCTTCAATTAGAAGATTATTATCCAAAAATAAAAGTTATGAACATAGATCCAGAACTTTTTGACAATATCCCAATTGAAGAAAAAGATGGAAAATTAATCGTCCCAATTGTAAGCAAAATACCCGCTCATTTAATGGGATCTGGTGTTGGAAGTGCGAGCGCTTATAATGGAGATTATGATATTATGACATCTGATTCAGAAGAAATTGAAAACCTTGGAATAGATAAGCTTAAATTTGGGGATTTGGTATTAATAGAAAATCATGACAATTCTTATGGAAGAACTTATTTTAAAGGTGCTGTTAGTATAGGTGTTGTTGTACATTCAAATTGTATTAAAGCTGGACATGGACCTGGAGTCACAACTATTATGACAAGTAGAGAACCTTTAATAGAAGGAAAAATTGATACAAAATCTAATATAAAAAAATACTTTCCAGTATAAAAATAGAAGGGATTTGTCCCTTCTATTTTTTTATAAATACTTTATTAATTTCTCTTTTTATATAAAAGAATATTTTTTCAAAAATAACTTCTAAAACTATTGCTATTGGATATAATAGAAAATATAATATTGAAGCGATGATTATTAAAAAGAATAAAACTGGATTATATTTTTTCATTATGCATATCCATTGAATGTACCACTTAATAGATTACTTATCATATTTTGTTGCATATAAGCTCCCATAAGAGAATTATTTGTACTACCAGGAGCAAAATTCATTGATCCTGATATTCCATTATATGAAGTATTGTCTAATTCATATAATGATGATTCTGCATTATCTTCTATTCTATTTAGTGCATAATCACCAACCATATTCATTGTATTCTGCATGGAATAAAGGTTGTCTTCTTCATTTAACCTTTCATAAAATGAGTTACTTATTTCAAAATTATTTTCAGATTCATTGTAATTAATACCATACTGTTCTAAAGAGGATGCAAAATCCGTAATTCTATCAATTCTATCCATAGCTCTATCTGATAAATTATCTGTATTTTCTGCTGCATAATCCAAATAATTGTTTAATTCCTGTACAAAGTCTTCTGCATTGTTTGCAATTGCATTTCTATCATAATCAACCTCAAAAGATAAATCTCCCGAATTGAAAATATTAACTTCTATTCCATCTTCTAAATTTATTGCGTTATTTGATTGAGTAAATTCTTCATTGTTGTAATTATAAATAAGGTCTTGAGCTTGTTGAGTGGTATTTTCTAATTGAATATCAGAAATCAAAGAACCCTGTGTATCATTTATCGTAAATTGTTGATTAGCTCCTGTTTCATCAGTTTCAAGAACAAGAGAAATTCCATCTTCATTTTCTTCTACATTTGCTGTTATGCCCATATTTTGTTCGTTTATTGAATTTTCAATCCTGTTAAAAACATCCATATTTGTATCATTTTCAAATACTTCTACTTCAAAGTTAAAATTATCCTCTCCAACTCCTATTTCAAAAGAATTTTGACCATTTGAAAAGTCTGAATTTTCTGGATTCATAATTAAACTTTCATTTACCTGACTTTGAGCTATTTGGTCTACTGATATTTCAAACATACCTCTTGTAGAATTATCAGCATTAACCGACATATCTTCAGGATTATTATTGATTACATTTCTTGAATCAAATGGATCACTATTCATTATCTCTTGTATATTCTCATATGAATTTTTGGATTCAGTTTGAAAATTACTTAATCCTTGTAAATATTGTTGAGGATTAAATTGAGGTGTAAATATTTGTTGAGGCAATAAATTCGTTGAATTCATAACTTGTTCATCTCTATTATTAATAGCATTTCTCATATAATCAGAATATACAGATGAAGCATACATATTTGCAACTTCATTTATTCTCATAATAGCACCTCCGTTATTAATATTTTAGCAACCTATTATTAATTTTATGTTTCGTTTAGAAAATGATATTTTTTCAAAAAGAGCGCGTATATTATTAACATGTTATAATTCATTGGATGGAAAAGGAGGATGGAAAGATGGATTACAAAAAATCTGTGTATGAGATGTGGGAAAATTATTTAAAAAGTGTTGGAGAAGAAACAAGTGATAAAAATTTTGAAGCTTGGCATTTTGAAGCTACAGAAGAAGGCGCAAATAAATTAGCTGAACTTGTTTTGTCTGGTAAGAAAAGAGCGACAGCTGGATTAGTTTGTGCCTATAATTATGACAATGACCCATACCCAAAAGTCGGTGATCTTAATATCATCACGGATTGGTATGGTGAAGCAAAATGCGTTATTAAAACAAAGAATGTAAAAACTCTGAAGTTCAACGAAATGACTGAAGAATTGGCAGCAAAGGAAGGCGAAGGTGATTTAAGCCTTGAACACTGGAAAAGAGAACACGAAAAATTTTTTAAAATGGATTGTGAAGAAATAGGAGAAGAGTTCAAGGAAGATATTCCTTTTTTCTTCATAGAATTTGAAGTCGTTTATAAATAATATAAACCCATCTCTAAAGAGATGGGTTTTCATAACTTAAGTTGGCTTTTTAAATAATTTTCATATTATATAATTAAAATATACTATCGATTGGAGGATTAAAAATGAAAAATATTTTTAAAATATCAGATGTTTTAATAGAAAATATAAACAAGAATTTTGAAGATGATATAGCATTGGTTGCCTATTATGGTTCTTATGCTACTGGAGATACACATGATAAATCAGATTTGGATTTATTTTTTATACCAAAAAATGAAAAAGCATTTAAAGCTTCTTTTCAATTTATAGTTGAAGATCTTGGCATAGATTTTTGGCCAATAACCTGGGAAAGATTTGAAAGTATCGATTCTTATGATGATCATTTAATTTCTGTTCTTTTGGATGCAAAAGTTATATATTCAAATTCAGATGAAGAATTGAAAAGATTTGTTGATATTCAAAAAAACAAATTAAATTCTTTGAATGAAAAAGAATACAATCCCTTTTCTAAAGCATATGAAAAATTTTTGAATAACTATGTCTTTTTAAATTACTTGAAAAACTCAGAAGATATTACAGAGATAAGATTAAAAAGCTCAAAAATTTTAAAGAACACTATATCCTCTCTTTCAATCTTGAACAAAAATCCTATTAAAAAAGGATGGGGGAAGAATTTATCCGAAATCAAAAAGTTTGACAAAAAAATTAATGGTACACAAGAAATCATTGAATCAATCATTTTTGAAAAAAATAAAAATGAAATAAAAGATAAAACTATTAAATTTGTCAATGATTATGACATTTTCTATAAAAATATCATTGAAAAAGAAGAGGAAAAAAGAATTGAATCAGAAGATTTAGT
>CAZRTN010000095.1:0-6280 GCA_964603015.1 uncultured Thermotogaceae bacterium
ATTTAAAAAAATAAACCGTTATTAAAAACCGAGCTTTTGACAGCTCGGTTTTTTTTTGGTATAATATAATTGTATTATTAGCAATCTAATGTTACGAATGATAAAACATTATTTTCGGAGGTGTAACACCGATAAATGGATAAAAAGAAAAAAATAACATTACAAGAAGACCAAATTACTGAAAAAATATATGAAGATATTTTTGAAAGTTATTTTGATGCGGAAGAAGAAAAGAAACCCGGAGGTGAATTAAATGAGACTGAACCCGAATGATTTTACAGAAAAAGCTTTGAAGGCTTTACAAGATTCACAAACAATGCTTGCAAGTAGCGGAAACAATCTCATGAAACCAGAACACATGATTTATTCTGTTGTTCAACAAGATGATGAGTATGTAAATAATTTGTTTGACCCAGCAGATTTGGAAAAAATATTTGAAGAACTAGATAAAGCAATTTCAGATGATATAGGAATGAATTACTCAGGACCAGAAGGTGGTCTTTATTTATCTAATAATTTAGCTAGAGGTCTTGAAATAGCTAAATCTGAATTAAAAAAAGAAAACCAACAAAAAATATCTTTACTTGGAATAGTTTTAGGTATATTTTTAGAAAAAAATTCAATGGCGTCGAAAATATTGAACAAATATACTAATGAAAAAACTATTAGAAAACAAATGAAGAAACAAATCAAAGAAGTTGGAGATGAAGCAGAAGGACAAGAAAAAGATCCTTTAAAAAGATTTACTATAGATTTAACAGAAGAGGCTAAAAAAGATAAATTAACCCCTGTAATAGGTAGAGAGAATGAAATCCAAAGAATTATAGAGATTCTTTCTAGGAAAACAAAAAATAACCCTGTTTTAGTGGGAGATGCAGGTGTCGGTAAAACAGCTATTATCGAAGGACTTGCTCAAAAAGTTGTTGAAGATGATGCACCTTATTATCTCAAAGATAAAAAAATTCTTCAATTAGATATGGCTGGATTGATAGCAGGAACAAAATTCAGAGGTGAATTTGAAGAAAGACTTAAAAGTGTTATAGACAGAGCAAAAAAACTTAAAGACCAAGCTATTATTTTTATCGATGAATTGCAAATGCTCATGGGAGCTGGTGCTACAGAAGGTAGTACTATGGATGCAGCCAATATTCTTAAACCTTCTCTTGCAAGAGGAGATATAAAAGTTATTGGGGCTACAACCATGGAGGAATACAGAAAATACATAGAAAAAGATAAGGCTTTTGCAAGAAGATTCCAACCAATAGATATAGGAGAGCCTTCTGTTGAAAATGCAGTGAAGATTATGAAAGGAATTAAAGATTCCTATGAAAAACATCACGGTGTTGAAATAACAGACGAAGCCGTTAAAGCTGCGGTTAATCTTTCTCACAGATATATAACAGATAGATTTTTACCAGATAAGGCGATTGACCTTATAGATGAAGCTTCAGCAAAAGTTAAGCTGAAAATAAATACAAAACCTGACGATGTGAGAGAAATAGAGAAGAAATTGCTTAATTTAGAAGATGAAATCAATAAATTAACCATAGATAAACATTATGAGGAAGCAGCAAGAAAAAAAGCAGAATATTTTGATGTTCAAAAAGAATTGGAAGCTGCAAAGAAGTTGGCTGCCCAAAATAAAGAAAAAGATAATATAAGTGAAAAAGTTGATGAAGAAACCATTGCTTACGTTGTTCAACAATGGACTGGTATTCCAGTTACCAAAATGCTTAGCGATGAAAGAGAAAAACTAATCAACTTAGAAGATGAAATACACAAAAGAATGGTTGACCAAGACGAAGCTGTAAAAGTTATTTCTGAAACTATTAGAAAATCAAGAGCAGGTCTAAAAGATCCTAGAAGACCCCTTGGAAGTTTCCTTTTCTTAGGTCCTACTGGGGTTGGTAAAACAGAGCTTGCAAAATCAATCGCAGATTACTTATTTGGAGATGAATCTGCACTTGTAAGAATTGATATGAGTGAATACATGGAAAAATATTCTATTTCAAGACTAATAGGTGCTGCACCTGGATATGTTGGTTATGAAGAAGGTGGACAACTTACTGAAAAAGTAAGAAGAAAACCTTATTCAGTTATTTTGCTAGATGAAATAGAAAAGGCACATCCAGATGTATTTAATATTTTACTTCAAATAATGGATGACGGAAGATTAACTGATTCACAAGGAAGAACTGTTAATTTCTCTAACACAATTATAATTATGACTTCTAATTTAGGTTCTGAACAAATAAGTAAAACCAAAAAATCTGTTGGATTTATAGAAGAAGGCGTAGATAATTATAAAGACATGAAAGCACAAGTTATGGCTTCTGTTAAAAAGTCTTTCAGACCTGAATTTATAAACAGATTAGATGATACCGTAGTTTTCAAACCATTATCTATGGAAGATATGAAATCTATTGTAGATATTATGATTGGAAGACTTGAAGAAAGATTACAAGAAAAAAGATTGTCAATCAAAGTATCAGATGAAGCAAAAAAAGAACTTGCTGAAAAGGGTTTTGACCCTGTTTTTGGAGCCCGACCTCTAAGAAGAGTTATTGAACGCGAAATTGAAACTCCTCTCGCAAATAAAATAATAATGGCTGAAATTCAAGAAAATGATAAAGTTGTCGTAGACTTTGAGAATAATGAGTTAGTAGTAAAAAAAGGAGAAAGTACGACAGCAAAAAAAGAAGTAAAGAAAGAAAATTCTGAAGAAAAGAAATGATAAATTACATAATAAATGCCCCCGCAAAAAGCGGGGGCATATTTTATTATTATTCTACTACTTCAAAATCTTCTTTGCTAGCTCCACAAAGTGGGCATACCCAATCTTCTGGAAGATCATCAAATGATGTACCTGGTTCTACACCGTTATCTGGGTCTCCTTGTTCTGGGTCATAAATATATCCACATATAATACATCTGTACTTTTTCATTAAAATCACTCCTTTATTTTAAAATGAGTATTTGATTATTCTACTACTATTTTTTTACTATTTTCCCAAAGACCGTGAATATTACAATGAGACATAACTAATAATGTTCCACTCTTTGGTAATTTAACTTCTGCTTTTATTTTTGGTTCTCCAACAACAGGTCCAAATTCGTATCTTCCGATATGAACTGTGTTAGGGTCACCATCGTAATGAACATATAAATCCATCCATTCAATATGATGTTCCACTGTATTAGGATGGGCGATTTCTTTTCCAATTTGTACCTCTACTGAAAATGATTCATCTTTTTTTACTTTTTCAGGGCTTTCTATTGTTGGTACATGTTTTTCATTCTTAAAGTCGTCTTTTTTAATGATGTCACCAAACATTCTGAATTCCCCCTCTTAAATTTATTTATTTGAAAATGAAGTGAACATTTCTTTTTTAGCTCCACAAACAGGACATTTTTCTGGTGCTTCGTCCCAAGCTGTGTAACCACAAACTTCACAAATAAAATATGTTTTATCTTCTATATCTTTACCTTCTGTAGATTTTTGTTTTGCTTCTCTATACATAGCTTCATGTATTTTTTCTGCTTCAAGAGCATAATGTGTGCTTCTTACTGCTTCTGGTTCTTCTTGGAAATCCGAAGAGTTATTGTAAACTGGGTACATTTCTTGTATTTCAAAGTCTTCCCCTTCTCTTGAACTTTCAAGATTTTCTTCAGTTGAACCTATATAACCTAAAGCTCTAAAGTGGTTTTTTGCATGAACGTATTCTGCATGAGCAATTGCTCTCCACATATTAGCTAAATTGTTTAATCCTTTTTTTTCTGCTTCATCAGCGAAAATCAAGTATTTCATATGTGCTTTTGATTCACCGCAATATGCTTCTTCTAAAAATTGTCTTGTCATCTCTCTTTTAACCATTTACTTCACCCCTTATAGATTATTGTACTCAGGTTAATTATAACATTTATTTTTGTAAATTATGTTACGATACTCAAAGTCTATAAAGCATTTTTTATTATAAAAAAAGTTTTAAAATTCGATTGAATCAAAATTCCCTTTGAAACTTTTTATAAACTCTTGTGTTTTATCTAAATCTTCTAAAATTCCTTTAATATTGTTAATAAACTCTCTAACCGATGAAGAAATTTCTTCAGCAGTTGCTGAACCTTCTTCGGAAATAGCCAATAAGTTTTGAACACTACTTGTCAAATTAGTCAATTTATCTCCTTCTTCTTGAAGCTCTTTTAAAATGCTTTCAATGTCAGAGGATATTTCTTTTATATCTTGAGAAGATGAAAGGTTTGATTCAGAGCTTTCTTTCAACCTTACTGCTTCTTCTCTCATAAGATTATATTCTTTATCTACATTATCTGTAAGCTTTTTAATTCCTTTTGATATATTTCCAAGTATTGATGCAATTTGGTTTGCTGCATTTTTGGATGATTCTGCTAATTTTCTAATTTCATCTGCAACTACTGCAAATCCTTTTCCGGCTTCTCCAGCTCTTGCTGCTTCAATTGCGGCGTTTAGGGCCAACAAATCAGTTTGTTCAGCAATGTTGCTAACTGTTTCAACAACACTCATTATTTCATTAGCGTCTTTATCTAAATTCTTAGATTCATCTACAAGATCGTTGAACCTTCCACTCATAGATTCAATACCATTTGATGCTTTTTCAACCATTTTTGATGATTTAGTTATATTTTCTACAGCTTTATCTAAAGAAATAACCATGTCATTTTCTCTGTCTATTATAGATTGAATTGAATTTACATTAGATTCAACTACATTTGAAATTTGTTCTGCATCTTCACTTATCTGAACTGAACTAGTGGCTACTTGTTCAACGAGTTCACCCATAGAATCAGAAAGCTCTTTCATTTCTCTTGCTCTTTCTCCAACTTTCGATGTGAATGTATCTATTTCTTCTACATCCCCTACAAAGTCTATAAATAATCCGCTTAAAGTGGATCTCAATTCTTCTAATTTATTTGTTTGACCTTCTAAAGTTTTTTCACCTTTTACAAGAATAGGTTGATTATAATTTTTGTTTTTCATATTTTCAATTGATTTTTCACCAGATTTCATGGCGTTTGAGTACATGTTTCCCATGAAAAAGAACAATGAACCTGCACCGATACCAGTCAAAATACTTGAAAGCCAAGAAGAATCAATAAACATATTTAAAACTAAAGATAAAACAAAAGCACTTAAAAATACAAAAAACGTTGTAGAACTAACGAATTTTTTAAGTATTCCCAACCCCATAATACTGAAGAATTTTATTTTTTTTATCTCAGCGTATGGTTTGGATGACTTTACTTTTACCTTTATAAAACTACCATTGTTGTCTGATCCTTGATCTAAGACATCGTATTCCATTTTATCGTTAAAGTATTCCGCGGCACCTTCTAATAATCCAAGGAAATAATATCTCATATCTCTGAAAGAAGAATATCTAACTATTGCAGTTTTTTCATCTTCTATTTCAAAATCAATTTTTGGAGGTTTGGCTCCAGGAATTCTTTTTGTCAATGATTTATGTACACTGTTCATAGCTGCTAAAAAAGATAATAAACTCTCTCTTTTGAAAAACTTAGGATAATAAGAATAAAAAGTGTTTATATTCTTTTTTCCCATATCTTTTAATATATCATTTTTTGATTTACCAGTTCCACTTGAAATAGTATCAACCATGCTAAATACTTTTTTATCTTCAACCTCTTCAGTAGGTGTAAAATATTTGTCTGTTGGAATATTAACTTTGTTCATCGCTTTGTCTACTAATTTATCCCCGAATAATTTTCTCCATGTATCTATCCAAGTCCCTACAACCATTCCTTTCATACGCAAAACCTCCGTTTTAGAATGTACAATATAATATTTTCCCTCGTTTAATTATAACATATAAGTTAATTTTTGAATGTTTTTTATGTTTTTATTTCTATTATCTTGTCAAGTTTTGTCATTTTTATAAGCTTCAAAACATTTTCTGTTGGTCTGTATATTTGCATCTTTTTATCTTTATCTTTCAAATGCTTATAAAGTTTAACTAAAACACCTATTCCCGAGCTATCTATATAGTTTAATTTTGACATATCAAAAACAACTTTTTCGTTTTTTAGCTTTGCGAATTTATTCTGAATTTGTGCTGTTATTTTACTTATATTGTAAACATCCATTTCACCTTCTAAATAAATCCAAAAAGAATTATCACTCATTTCCTCAAAACTAATATTCATAAACCAAATCCCCCTCCTTTAAACAATCATCTGATTATATATTATATTTTACCATTTTTTAAAGAATTTAAAAAAACATATT
>CAZRTN010000096.1:0-6267 GCA_964603015.1 uncultured Thermotogaceae bacterium
TTTTCTTTTTTCATGCCCAAACCAACGATAGATAATTTTGTTAATTTATCTTTATATTCCACTTGTATTCTTTCATGATCTGATGTATACTTTTCTAAATAATTCTTTACCTCTTCTATATTTTCATCAATAACTGAAAAAGACATGTCAATACTCTTTTTATGATAAATAATACTTATCATATCTATGTTTATATTATATTTTGACGCGGATTCAAATATATCATTCACAAAAGAATAATCATTAGGTAAATTTAATACGTTAACTTGAATTTGATTATCGTCTAAACTAAGTCCAGTTACAACTGGTGATTCAAATCCTATGTCCATAATAACACTTCCTTTTTCATCGCTAAAAGATGCTCCACAATAGATTTTTGTATTGTATTTTTTTGCAAGTTCTACTGCTCTAGAATGAAGAACATTTGCACCTAATTTTGACATTTCTAACATTTCATCATATGTAATACAAGATATTTTTTTTGCGTCAGGATAAATTTTCGGATCAACTGTATAAATACCTGCGAAGTCAGAAAAAATTTCACATTCTGAATTGAAAATAGAGGCTACAGCTACAGCTGAAGTGTCCGAACCACCTCTACCAAGAGTAGTATAATCTCCATCATCTGTGATTCCTTGAAATCCTGTTAATACTAAAATATCGTTATCTTCTAGATGTTTTTCAATTTTATTTTTATCGAATTCTTGTATTATTGCTTTAGTATAAGATTGATTCGTTGTTATCCCTGCATGATGAGCATTTATAGATTTTGCTTTTAGTCCTATGTCAGATAGAGCTATAGACATCAAAGAAGCTGTTATTTGCTCTCCTGTAGTTAAAAGCATATCCATCTCTCTTGGATTTTTATTGTTTGAAATCTCTTTCGCTAATCTTGTTAGTTCATCTGTTGTTTTTCCCATTGCAGATACTACTATTATCATTTTTTCATAGTTATAAAATTTCTTAGCTATTTTACTTGCTATTATTTTTATTTTTTCTGGAGATGATAGAGAACTACCACCATATTTTTGTACTAAAATATTCAAAAATAACACTTCCTATAAATGTCTTAAACTTGAAATCATTTGTGTTTTAGCCTTTGTTTTTAAATCAATTTTTTTAATTTCTTTTGCTGGAATCCCTGCAACAAGTGTATTTTCTGGAACATCATTTACAACTACTGAACCAGCAGCAACTACTGAACCTTTCCCTACTCTTACACCTTCAAGGACAACAACATTAGCTCCAACTAAAACATCATCTTCAATAATAACAGGATCTGCACTTGGTGGTTCTATAACCCCTGCTAGAACAGTCCCTGCTCCAATATGACAATTTTCTCCCACAGTTGCTCTTCCACCTAACACTACATTCATATCTATCATTGTATTTCTACCAATTTGTGAGCCAATGTTTATAACAGCACCCATCATTAAAACACAACCATCACCTATTTCTACCATATCTCTTATATGAACACCTGGTTCAATTCTTGCATTATATTTAGAATAATCAGCAAGGGGAATAGCGGAGTTTAGTCTGTCCATTTCTACTCTGAATTTTTCTAAACTATCTCCTAGTTTATTTTTAATTTCCTCAATTTGTTTATAATCACAAAAAACCACCCCTGATTTTTCGTTTCCATAGTATTCATAATCTTTTAAAAATCCATCTAAATTTACTCCTCTTAAATATAATTTTACAGGAGTTTTTTTCTCTGAATTTGATATAAAATCTATAATTTCATTTGAGTTCATTTTTTCTCTCCTTTTAAAAAATCAATTATTTTTTATTAAGTATTTGTTTGAATGAATAAAAACCATTTTCTAAGTTAATAATTTTTTTTGCACTTAATAATACTCCTTTGGTAAAAGCCTCTCTTGAATATGCTCTGTGAGATATTTTAATTATTTCACCTGTACTTGCAAATTCAATTTCATGTTCTCCAAATTCTGATCCTAATCTTTTTGAATGTACTTCTTCAATCTTACTATTTAATATTTTCTTCAACAAAATAGCAGTTCCAGAAGGTTTGTCTTTTTTAAACCTATGATGAGTTTCTGTTATTTCAATATCGTATGTTTCATCAATATAATCATTCATTTTTTCTAATAATTCAGTCATTATGTTAATTCCAATAGAGAAGTTAAAACTTTGAATAATCGGTACTTTTTTAGAAACTTCTTTCATTTTTTCGAAATCTGTATCCTCTAAACCCGTTGTTCCTGTTATAAGGGGTACTTCTTTTTCTTCAATAATCTTTAATGTGTCTGAAAAAGCATCTTTTAAAGAAAAATCAATTATTACCTCAGGCTTTTCTATTAGCTCTTCTATTTCAGAATCTTTTTTATATACCAGTTCATGACCCTCTTTTGAAAAAAGATTTTCAATAGCTTTTCCCATTTTTCCAGAAAAACCTATTATTCCATACTTCATATCAATTCCAGCTTTCTCATTTCTTTCAATATTTTTTCTTCTTTTTCTTTTGACAATTTGAATAGTGGCTTTCTCAAATTGTTGTTGGATAATCCAATTTTAGACATTGCAAATTTAATAGGAATAGGATTTACATCTATAAACATTAAATTCATAAGATTCAGATATTTATAAAAAATCTTTTTTGCATCACTTATATTACCCTCTAATATATTAGTAGTAATATCTTTCATTACTTTTGGAGCAAGATTTGAAAAAACAGATATAACTCCATTTCCCCCAGATAACATTAAAGGTAAAGCTTGATCATCATTACCAGATAAAATTTTCATATTTGAATTGCATTTATTTATTGTGTTCAATACCTGACTCATATCACCACTTGCTTCTTTTATAGCTGTTATATTTTCTATTTTTGATAATTTTTCTGCAGTTTCTGTTTGAATATTCACTCCTGTTCTTGATGGAACATTATATAAAATTATAGGTAAATTAGTTTTACCTGCAATATATTCATAGTTCTTTACTAATCCATCTTGATTTGTTTTATTATAATAAGGAGTAACAATCAACAATCCATTTGCACCGTCTTTTTCAGCTAATTCATTTAGTTTTAAAATTTTCTGAGTATCATTAGATCCTGTTCCTACTATTACAGGTATTTTATTATCTGCTTTTTCAACTGCTATTTTAGTCAATTTTGTTCTCTCTTCAAGACTAATAGTTGGCGATTCACCAGTTGTACCTAAAACAATTAATGCATCAATCCCATTTTTTATTTGATATTCAAGCAAAGCTTCATATTTAACATAATCTATCTCTCCATTATCTTTAAATGGAGTAATTAAAGCAGTTCCAACACCATTAAACATTTTATTTACCCTCCAATATGGTTTTTATATAATCTTCATAAGTTTCATCTCTTCTTATTTTTAATATATCACCATTTTTTTTGTATATATATTCTGCATGTTTTAGTTTCCCATTATAATTGAACCCCATTGAATGTCCATGGGCTCCTGTATCATGTATAACCAATAGATCTCCTTCTGATGTAATTGGTAATTTTCTATTTATTGCAAATTTATCATTATTTTCGCATAATGAACCAACTACGTCATAATCTTCTTTATCATTTGAACCAAAAGATAAATTTGTAATATGATGATAGCTACCGTACATTCCTGGTCTCATTAAATCTGACATTGTAGCGTCTATACCTATATAGTTTTTAAATGTTTGTTTTTTCTTTATAACTTTTGTTATTAGATAACCTGATTGTGCTGTAATGTATCTACCTGATTCTGTAAATATTTTTGGTTTATTGTTTTTGAAATTTTTTTTATAATTTTGTTCTATTTTTTTTGTTATTTTGGAGATATCAATTTTTTGATCTGGTTCATAAGGAACTCCAATACCACCGCCAATATTTATAAACTCTATATTCACATCAAATTTTTTTTGTAAATTCTCTGCAAATTCAAAAATATCTTTGGTATAATCATAGAATATTTCTGGGTTTCTTTCATTAGATACAACCATAGTATGTAATCCAACACTTTTTTTACCTTTTTTTGATATATATTCTATTGCTTTTTCAATTTGTTTTCTGGTTGAGCCAAATTTAGATTCTTTTGAATCTCCTATAATATCATTTTTTATTCCTCCTGGATTCAAGCGAAAACATATTTTTTCTGGTATCAAATTATTATCATATAACATATAGATATCTTCATACCAATCTATATTTATTACACAATTTTTTTCTATGGCATATTCATATTCATCAAGTGTTGTGAGATTAGATGTAAACATTATGTCCTCACCTTTAAAACCAGAATCCAATGCTAGTTTTATTTCATTCACACTTGCTGCATCGACTCCACAGCTGTTATTTTTCATTATTTTTAATATATTAGGATTTGGATTAGCTTTTATGGCAAAAAATTGCTTATAGTCAGACCATTTAAAGTTATTTTTTAAAGAATTAATTTTTTCTTCTATTACGAACTCATCATAAATATGAAAAGGAGTTCCTTCATTTTTAGCTATTTCAAATATTTTTTTTTCTGGAATTGTTATTTGTTTCATGAAATATCTCCGTTTAATTCTATATGTTTTCTCATTATTCTCACTGCATTGGTAGCTGCACCAACTCTCACGTTATTAGCCATTACCCAAATTAAAAATGTTTTATTATTTAACTGTCTCAACCTTGAAACATATGTCATTTTGTCATTTTGTATTTCCAATGGTGTTATTATTTGATCGTCATAAACAACATTTTCTGAATTAGATATTAAATCACCTATTAATTGTTTATTTGTACTTTTCGAAATTTTAAAAGTAATTGATTCTGAGTGGCCATAAATTACAGGCACTCTAACTGCTGTTGGAATAACAATTATTTCTTTATCTTCAAAGATTTTTGCTGTTTCATTAACCATTTTCATCTCTTCTGTTGTGAAACCATTCTCTTCAAAATCTCCAATTTTAGGGATAATATTTCTGTGAATCCTCTTTTCAAAATGCAAAGGGTTTCTATTTCCTTGCTCTTGATTTATCATTTCTTGTATTCCTTTGTTACCTGCACCAGACACAGCTTGATAAGTAGAAACATTAATTTCTTCTATTTTCAACTCTTTTTGGACTTCATTTAAAGCTAAAAGCATCTGAATTGTTGAACAATTGGGATTTGCTATAATCCCTTGATACCCTTTTAATTTATGGCTGTTTATTTCTGGTATAACTAAAGGAGTATTATCATCCATTCTAAAAGCAGAAGAATTGTCTATAACAACGCTGCCTGAATTTGCTGCTATTGGTGCGAAATGTTTAGAAACATTTCCACCTGCAGAAAATAATACATAATCATATTTTTCTTTTAAAGATTCTTCTTTAAGCTCACGAACTTCATATTCTTTATCTTGAAAAATTATTAGTTCACCAACGCTTTTTTTACTCGCAAAAAGATCTAAATGATCTATTTTTAAATTGGATAATTCATCTATTATCTTTCTTCCAACTTCACCTGTTGCACCTACTACTGCTACTTTCATATTTACACCTCCGGAAAATAAAAAAACTCTCCAATAAAGGAGAGTTTATAATAAATTTATTTATTATTATTTTGACGGCTCTCCACGTTAAACGTGACAGTAGTATAGATATTCACTATACTACCAGAAAAGAGTTTTGAGTTTCTCTTTCCCTCGGCGACTTTACCTTTCACATATCTTCATAGCTTTCTCGAGCTCAAATATGTTACTCTTATCAGTCGCGCCTCCGTTCGTTACACTAACTATTTACTTATATTGAAAATAACATTTCAAAATTAACTGATAATAAACTATTTGTTAACTTTTACTCTTCAGGGATTACAAAAACTTGATTTGGATAAATTAAATCTGGATTATCAATATCATTTTTTTCTGCTATTTCTTTGTAACTAACCCCATAAATTCTAGAAATTTTTAACAACCAATCTCCAGATTCTACAGTATATTTTAAAGTTATTTTTTCTGCAAGTTCTTTTATATCTTTATAATTTAAAGGCACTTTGTTGTTAATTGTCAAATTTCCTTCTTGAAATATTTTTTCTGCTTTTATTCTATGTATTTTATTCCAATTATTTCCTGTTATTTTCCAATTTTGATCATTTTCACTTTTAATAATTCCATTTTCATGTTTTATTAGATATTCTTCTATAAAATCTGACATAAGATAATCACTGTATTTATTGTTGTCTTTTGAATTGTTTATAATTTTTGGTAATTCTTCTGAAAAAATTTCTCCTAAATTAGAAAATTCATTCTCTACTCGATCAGAATT
>CAZRTN010000097.1:0-1315 GCA_964603015.1 uncultured Thermotogaceae bacterium
TTCGTTGAGGGATAGCTGTGTATGTGCCGTATTTTGATGTGAGAGGCTCAAATTTGGTCTGTGAGAGTACTTTTTTCTGTTCTGGGGTTAATACTCCAACTAAATTTTCTTCATCCACAGAGCCTCTGTAAAAACGAGACTCACCAAACTGCTTTTGTGCACTTGATTGTAATTGTTGAGTGGGTTGTTGTTTAACTGGGCCATAAGATTGAGGTTCTGCCATTGTTTGAGGTTGACCAAACTTGACTTTAACCAAATCTTTCTCTTGTTGTGCTTTCTTAAATAAATCAGTTGTTCGTTGTTGGATATCTTTTTGTGCTGATAATAAATCTTCTTGAGTGTCGCGGAGTGATGCACCATATTGTGAAGCGGTTCTCTCTACATCTTTTTTACTACTGCCTTTTGTAACAATATAGCCTCCTTCATCTTTAGCTCGTTGGCGTAATTTAGAATAATCACCCGTTACTGTTTTTCCTGAAGGTAAAACTAAAGTATCTTTCTGGACTGTTGCTGGTTTACTTCTAGCAAGGTCTTTGTCAAGGTCATAAGCAAGGTATCTTTTATTACTGGTTGGATCTACTTGATATTTTCTATCTACATACCAAGATTTACCTTCCTTACCACCACGTCTACTCCTAAGAACATTACTATATTGGTATATGTTTGTAGGACTTCTTATTTGAATTTCATCACGATATTTAGTTCTACCGAAAGCATCAGTCTCTGGTTTTCCTTTTACAAGTCGAATGTCTGTAGCTTTACTTTTAGATTCTGCTAACCTATAACCTTTTTTCTTATATTTTTTTATTAATTGATTATATGCTCTTGCTTCTTTATATGCTGAAAGGTCTTCTTTTGAAGAGGTATCGTATAATTTTCCTTTTGGACCTTGATAGAATATCCCTTTAGGATTAATCTTATTTTTACCTACTTCATATTTATAGACTTGTGAATCTTTGCTGAAAGTTAGATTCCCATTATCGCGTTCAAAAGAAAAACCTTCATCTTGCATCTCTTTTGAAAAATCAGAAATAGCTTCCTCTCTGGCTTCTCTACGGGCTGTTGCTCTTGCTCTATCAAATTGTCTTCCTTGTACTCTGGGAGAACTTGATTTTATTGCGTAGATTGGTTTTGCCATAGTGAATATTAATGAGTGGTTATTTATATAGTTTTTGTATAAAATAAAAAAAAAGGGTCAGCTGACCCCTGGGTAGGTTTTATGAGATTAACCCATAAACTTGTTGTAGAGCATCTGCATTAGCACACCTAGGACAATTGCAAAACCAATTACAAGTCCGATAAGTGGTAGCTTACT
>CAZRTN010000097.1:1415-3681 GCA_964603015.1 uncultured Thermotogaceae bacterium
GTTTGGACATCTGTTTCAATCGCTAGACCTACTGAGATAACCACACCAACAACTACAAAAGTAATCGCAATGCCTGGTAAATCACCAATTTTCATAAATTAATCACCTGTTTGTTTAGTCTGCTCGGAAGCAGCTATAATAGGAAATGTCATAGCTCATTTATAAAGTTTGGTTACGGATGGGATAAAATTATCTTTTGATATATCAACAGATAATATACTATTTATTACTCAATAGTGAAGTCTTATGACGGTTGTGACGCTTGTGACACTACTTTCACTTAGTCCCTTACGTAGGGAATTAGTTGTTAACCCCGTCACAAACGACATAAGTGTCATAAGTTACCATATATTAGTATATTAGTATAGTTTTTAATGAGTCTTAATTATGACACTTATGTCGCAAATTCAAACTACATCTTTATATTTTAAACATCAATGTTACAAAAACAAAGCAAAACGTCATAAATGTCATAAAGATTGTTTTAAATTATATAAATATTTAAATATTAGTTGATACTAACATAGTTATAATAAAGGTGATACAATGAAAATTGAAACAAAAATTATTCCAATAGGTGGAAGTTATGGATTAGTTCTTCCAAAATTAATAAGGGAACATTTAGAAGTAGGAGATGGAACAAATATTATTATAATGGATGATGAAGGGAAACATGGAAAATTTATAGCAATATGGAAGAAAAACATGGAGGAAAACAAATAGAAAAATGTGGGAAGCAGTTAATATTCACACAGGGAAAAAAGTAAAGGCTATAGAAGTTTTTAAAGATGCTACTTATCAGCAAGAGATTTATAATAAATGGGTAGCTACTGAAAAATGGTGTGAAGATTTTATTAAGAATTGGGATAACATAAAAAAAGATTATCCAGATGGTGTAGAAGTAATATATGTTAATAGATGTATTAAAAAATCAGTTTTAGGAAATAAATTTAAATCACCAGCTCATTTTCGTATCAAAGATAAAGCTAAAAAAGGTATTGAAACTAAACCTTACAGTAGAGAACATAAAATGGCTGAGATGTTTCTCCAAAATTTGTTTATTGATATGTATGATGATGTGAAATTTTTAATTAGTTCTTCAGGTAAATTAAAAGATCATAAAACAGAAATATCTTTGAAAGATTTAGCTATAGATCTAAATAATGTATGTGTTAATGAAGTTTTGATAAAAAATACAGAATACTCAAGAGTAGCAGACCTTTTGATACCATTTTCTGAAAAACATCCTTTATTAGGATCAGGTATAGTAATTGAGATTCAATTTTCTCCACAATCAGAAAAAACAAGAATGACTCGTACTGAAGATAGAGCATTGTTAGGGTATAGTACTTGTTGGTTATTTAAAGATGATTTCCAAGAATTAAATAAAGATACAGTTGTTTTAAATGAAGATGCAGAATTTAAAGTATCTTCTTATCTTAGTGTCCTTCAAAACTTGAGACAGTCTTTTGAAGGTGATATAAAAAAAATGGTCCAGAAAAAATTTGGTGATATGTTATATACATCTACCAAGATGGAATCAGATTTTGATAATTATATAGAGGATAGTTTCTTATTTGCTAAACATTGTGCTTTAGATGATTTTTATGATCGTTCTCAACTTTTAAAAAATGAATTAAAAAAAGAGTTAACTGAAGATAGTAAAAATAAAATAAATAATATTATTAGAGATTTAAGAGAAAGAAATGAATTTGTGCTTATGGAAGTTAAAGAACAAATAATGGATAAAGTATTTGGTGATCTTAACCAACAAGAGATTTTAGAAAGTGTTAAAAAACAATTAAAGGAAAAGGTAGAACTTGATATGCGTGGTTCTTTATTTCAAGAAAGAATTTATGAAAGGAGTTGTCCAAGATGTGGTAATTCATTAAAAATAAGTCATAGAAGAATGGATAATAAACCGTTCATTGGATGTTATGGTTTTAAAGAAGGTTGTAGGTATATGGAGAGTGTACCTAAAGATTTGGAAGGTGTTTTATAATGGTGAAAGTTAGGCTTTTGAAAGAGGTTGAGGGTCATAATGTAGGTGAGATAGTTAATTATACTAAATCTGGTGCTGCTCAAGTTGTGGAAGGAGGTTATGGTGAATATGTCAATCCTGATGATGAATTGAAGAAACAAAAAAAGAAAGTTCATAAAAAAATTGAGTTAAAACCAAAAAATGAAAAAAAAGGGAGGAATCAATCGGGTAAAGTTAGGCTTTTGAAAGAGGTTGAGGGTCATAATGTAGGTGAGATAGTTAATT
>CAZRTN010000097.1:3781-6242 GCA_964603015.1 uncultured Thermotogaceae bacterium
AAAGTTAGGCTTTTGAAAGAGGTTGAGGGTCATAATGTAGGTGAGATAGTTAATTATACTAAATCTGGTGCTGCTCAAGTTGTGGAAGGAGGTTATGGTGAATATGTCAATCCTGATGATGAATTGAAGAAACAAAAAAAGAAAGTTCATAAAAAAATTGAGTTAAAACCAAAAAATGAAAAAAAAGAAGAAAAAATAGAGATAGAGGAGGATATAAAGGATTATAGTATTGGTGATTATGAATCTATTTTAGAGGATATGAAGTCTGGTGATTTCTGGCGTAAAATAAAACACCTTTCTAAAAGAGCTGATAAGGAAGAAATGTTTTATACTTGGATAACTAAGGCCCAAAAGATAATTGCTAGTTTAGGGGTTAATCCTCGTTCAGAAAAATATATTAATAAATTAATCGAATCAACAGGTTTAAAAAAACAATCAATCCAAATACCTATAAAAGAATTTAGAAAGGAATATGAAGAACAGAAAGAAAAAGAGAAACAAGAAAGTAAGATTGTAGTTAATAATGGAGGTCTGTTTGATATTAATGATGTTAAAGATAATGTGTTATCTTTTTATAATCAACAAAGATTTTTTTATGATGACTCTAAAATTTATTGGTTTTGGAATAATGAACATTTCCGTTGGGAGATTGTTGATAAAACTGATATATTATCAATGTTAGATAACAATTTACATTTTAATGGAAAGATAGCTCCTTCATCAATCAAAAGTCAATATATGGAACTTATTGAATGGGTAGGAAGAAGAAAAAAACCTAAGGAAGCAAAGACTAAATGGATTCAATTTAAGAACAAGGCCTTTTCTTTAAGTGGTAAAATTCATAAAATAACTCCTGATTATTTTTTCACTAATCCCATTCCTTGGGATTTAGGTGATACATCAGATACTCCTACAATGGACAGATTGTTTAAGGAATGGGTTGGTGAAGACTATGTTCCAACTTTATATGAGATAATTGCTTATTGTTGTTATAGGGATTATCCTATCCAATTATTGTTTTCTTTGTGTGGTTCTGGCAGAAATGGGAAAAGTCAATTTTTAAAAATATTAGATAAATTTATAGGCGAATCTAACGTTGTAAGTAGTGAGTTAGATAGATTATTAACAAATAGGTTTGAGAGTTTTAAACTATATAAGAAATTAGTTTGTTCAATTGGAGAGACTAATTTTTCAGTTCTTGACCAGAGCAGTATGTTAAAAAAACTGACTGGTGGTGATAAGATAGGTTTTGAGAAAAAAAACAAAGATCCTTTTGATGATTACAATTACTCAAAACCTATTATAGCTTCAAATAGTCTTCCTACAAGTTCAGACACCTCTGAAGGTTTTTATAGAAGATGGTTAATAATAGATTTCCCTAATGAGTTTGAGGAGAAAGGACATGATGTAGTAGATGAAATACCAGAAGAGGAATATAACGCACTAGCCAAAAAAGTTACAGAGATACTACCTAAGCTTTTGGCACGAGGTAAATTCACTAATCAAGGTTCGGTAAAAGAAAGGAAAGATAAATACATCGCAATGAGTAATCCTTTAGAGCATTTCATTAAAGAACGCTGTGAGGTTTCAGATACTTTTTATGAGAGTTCTAACAAGATATATTCAGAATATATAAAATATCTTAAGAAACATAAAAAAAGGATAGTAAAAAGAGGAGAGTTCACAAAAGCTATGGATGAGGAAGGTTTTTACCAAGAGCGTACAACTAAGAAAATAGGCCATGATTATGTGTCAGGGAGATGGATGATAGGTTTGAGGATTTGTAGTGATCACCCAGAAAACAACAATGCACCTATTAATGAGAACTCAGTAAAAGAAGAACAAGTAAAAGATGATCAAGATGAAGAGGTTATTCGATTTTTAAATACTTTTGCTGACGACCGAGATAACAAACATAAAGCAGAGTTATTTTTTGGTGAGGATAGGATAAAAAAACTACTTACTAAAGGAGTAATTATGGAAGATAAACCTAACCATTTGAAGATGGTTTAATAAAAAGAGGAAATAAGATGCCAAAAGAAAGACAAACAAAATGCAAGATTTGTGGAGCAGAAAGAGACCCTTTAACTTCCTTAGTATTATGCAGATACCATCGTTTAGAGTATCAGAAAAAATACTATCACAACTCACCCCATAAAGAAAAAAAAAGACAGCAAGATAAAGAAAAGTACCTTCTTGAGAAAGAGATGTGGCAGCAGCAGACTGATACTGAGCAATTAAATAATATGTGGCGATATATAAAAGAGGTAATAGGAGTGGGTAAGAAATAAAAAAACAATGCACAACTTCAAAAACAATCCATACATAAAGGTGCTTATAGTACTCATTATATATGTGAGTCTGGCACCCGATATATACACAATGCTTGCAGGCACAATTTGTATATTGTACTGCATCATAAAAATGTTCACTACAAGTGAAGGAGGTCTAAAAAATGGAA
>CAZRTN010000098.1:0-6241 GCA_964603015.1 uncultured Thermotogaceae bacterium
TTTTTATGACAATATTTCTTTTAAATCATTTTCGATTTTTTCCCAATCATGAACCATATCTGGGAAAAGCGCTTTTTTCTTTTCTTCCATTTTTTCTACTCCAAAAATATATCCATCTTTTTCTCCATTTTTTAATACATTCATTCCAAAAGAACTCAATAAAAATTTCATAGGTTCTATTATATTCTTTTCGTATAAATTTTCAGCTTCTGGCATTTGTTTAATATTTGTTCCTCCATGTGCAATTATAAAAGCTTTCTTATCTTTTAAAACCCATTTGAAATCTGGGTCCTTAATCCATCCTGTATAAAAAATTTCGTTTATTTTTTCAAAGATCATAGTCATTTTTGCTGGAATTATTGAATAATGTGGAACTACGAAATATATTTTATCTGCTTTTTTCATTTTTTTAAAGATTTCATTAAAGTCATCACTTTTTGTGCACTCACCATTTTTTACACAACTTCCACAAAATTTACACGGTTTCAGTTTATGCTCCACTAATTTTATAACGTCTACTTTGTTTTCTTTATCTTCTATAATATTCTTTATTATTTCACAGGTTTTTGTTGAAGCACTGTTATTTTTTTTATGTTTTACATTTGATGCAGATATACATAAATGTTTCATTTTTCCATCCCCTTTTATTAATTATTTTTGTTTTTTATGAATTTCACTATTCTTTCAGATGCTTTCCCATCACCAAAGGGATTTTTTGCATTTGCCATTTTTATATATTTTTCTGTTTCAAGAGATTTCATTGATTCATAAACTTTCTCTTCACTTGTACCAACTAATTCTGCTACTCCAGATTTAATAGCTTCTGGCCTCTCAGTTTCATTCCTCAAAACTAAAATTGGTTTCCCAAGGTGAGGAGCTTCTTCTTGTAGCCCTCCAGAATCAGACATTATATAATGACTACTATGCATCAAAGAAACAAATTCTAAATATGGCAAAGGATCTGTCAAAATAACCCTTTCTTTCCCCTCTAATTCTTCATTTACAATTTTTCTCACTTTAGGATTGAGATGTACTGGATATATAAGGTACATTCCTTTATTTTCTGAAAGATACTTCTCAATTCCTTTTAATATTTTTTTCATTGGTTGCCCTAAATTTTCTCTTCTATGAAGAGTTAAAAGAATATATTTTTTATTTTTTAAATCATATTTTTCCTGAATTTTATTTAATTCAAATGATTTGTTATTTATAATCCAATTTAGGGCATCGACTACTGTATTACCAGTTATCAGAATATTATCTTCTTTTATTCCTTCTTTTAACAAATTATCTTTTGCAACACGAGTAGGAGCAAAATGATATTTCGCAATAGTTCCAGCTAATTTCCTGTTTAATTCTTCTGGAAAAGGATAATAAATATCTTCTGTTCTCAAACCAGCTTCAACATGGCATACAGGTATTTTTTTATAAAACGCACATAAACTCGCTATAAAAGTTGTTGTTGTATCGCCATGTACAAATACATAATCATAATTTTTATTTTTTAATATTTCGTTTATTTTTAGTAGTAAATTAGCTGATAATTCTTCTAAGCTTTGATCGTGTTTCATTATTTTTAGATCATAATCTGGTTTAACATCGAAAATGTTGAAAACTTGGTCTAACATTTCTTTATGTTGTCCTGTTGATATTATTTCTACATTTATATTTTTTTCTTTCATCTTTTTATATAAAGGTATCATTTTTATTGCTTCTGGTCTTGTTCCAAATATCATTGCTATCTTCACAAAATCACCTTCTCATAAGAGTCATAGAGTAATAAATTATAAAAATAGAATAAATAATATATATAATAGACGGAAAATAAAAAAGATGATTTTGGCCAAGTGCTGTGTTTCCAAAAACGCTTATTCCTAACCAATTTATCGAGTATTTGAAAATCATATAAATTATTATAGCAAGGCTAACAAACCCCACAGCAAAAATTATCAACCCATAAACTTTATAAAACCTTTGTGCTATTCTCTCTATAGAATATATATGCAAAAGAATACCAAATAATAAAACAGGTAAAGTAATATAAAAGATAGGCATCGTGTTTAAAACAAACTGATCCCCTATTATACTTTGAATTTCATCTCTAAACATATAAACCCCTACAGAAAAAGACATTATAACTATTGAGATTATTATATTCAAAGTTCCAAAAAATAAATCAAAAACAACAGAACCAGGAGTTGTCATTCTGTTGAATTTTACTTTACCTCTTTTAGTTTCTATTGATTCTTCTGAGTTATCTATAATTATTTTAGCCATTTGCTTCACCTCATATGTTGAGATCTTGGATCATTTCAATTTGCTTCTCAATTTTATTTAAGAATAATTTATATACTTCAATAAAATCAAGTTCCAATATTTTGTCTGTTGGTAGCTTAACTACACATAGAGCATGATCTTTAATTCCCATTTCAGGAAGTTTATAAGAACTCTCAATAAAATCATATTTTTCTATCAGCTTTGATTTTAATATTCTAGCTATATCTATATACAAAGATTTCATTTCTGTTGGCACTTTATCGGGGATTTTCATAAAAATATGAATTTCATTCATATATGGAAAGAAAAATACACCTTCTTCATATTTTTTGTAATGATTTAGGATAAACTTAAACATATTTTCATCAATTTTTTCACTAAGAGAAAAATAATTCATTCCCTTTATTTTTTCAGAAAATAGTAATTTTTTAATTAATCTCTCGTCTCCAGATAATTTAAAAGCACTAACTCTAAAAGGAGATTGAACAATCGAAGATTTAACTTGCGGTTCAACTACAAAATCTTTTTCTTCAGCCATTGTTTTATATTCTTTTTTTAATTCTTCTTCATATTCTACATCTTTTGGGTACAAGCTGCTCATAACTTTATTAGGAGCATCAGAAGTAAGCGTTCTCAAAACCCTTCCCTCTTTATCTGTAAAATAAGATAATACTGGAAACTTATCAAATTTATCATAAACCCATACTGCATAAAAATGATCGAATTCATCTGCAATTTTATCTTTATATTTATTTAAATAACTCACACCATCTAGAATAAATTCATCTTTCATTACTTTTCCCCCAATACCTGTTTGATTTTCTTTGCTACTTTTTCACTATTTATAACTTTTGCTATTTCTTCAGTTGGAGCTTTTAATATATTATTTAAACTTCCATATTCATGTATTAATTGTTTTTTTCTTTTTGGTCCTATGCCTGGGACTTCATCTAATTTTGTTTTTTCATATCTTTTAGATCTTAGTTTTCTATTAAATCCAATAGCAAATCTATGAGTTTCATCTCTTATAAAGATCAACAACCTAAGAACTGGGTTATCTAGATTTAGATGTAAATCAGGCATTTCTCCAGGAAAAACAACTCTTTCATCTTCCTTGGCTATTCCAACAACATCCAAATCGTTTAAATTATAACCTAATTCTTCTAAGGCCTGCACAGCGGAATTAACTTGTCCTTTACCCCCATCTATAAATAAAAGATCTGGCAAATCATGTTTTTTATATCTTCTTCTTATAACAGTTCTTATGCTTTCAAAATCATTTGGTTCTTTAAATTCATCAAGCCTATATCTTCTATAGCCCTCTTTATTTGGTTTTCCGCCTTCAAAATTTACTAAAGAAGCAACAGTATACAGCCCTTGAAGATGCGATATATCTATTCCTTCTATTTTTTTAGGTACTTTTTTAAGATTCAGAATATCTTTTGCTTGTTTTAAGGTGTTCCCCAAATTAGTGTATCTTTTAATTTCATCATCTAAATTTTTGAATCCAAATTTAAAGATAGTTGAGTTTTTACTCATTTTCATGATTGATTTTAATCCATTTTTTTCAAGATAGCTTTTTATCTGAGAAGATATATCTTCTTCATACATAGTATATATATTAGATGGAACTTCATTTTTTCTAACTATATAAAACTGATGCAAAAATTCTTCCAAAGAACTATCTAAAGTAAAAGTCAATTTAGAAACAAGATAACCAGCTCTAATTCTTAAAAGAAGAAATATTGGTTCTTCATACATAATAACATCTATATTTCTATTTGTTTTGAATTCTACTCCCAGTTTAACAAATAGCTTGTCTAGTTTTTTGTGAGTATCTCTCATTTGTGCGGCTTTTTCGAAATTTAATATATCCGAATACTCTTTCATAGCTCTTTCAAGATATGCTTTAACTTTTTCTACTCTGCCATTTAAAAACTCTAAAACCTCATTTACTGATTCTTTATACAATCTAGTGTCAACGTCTTTATAACAAGGGCCATAGCACATTCCAAGATGATACAAAAAACATGGTTTTGATTTTTTATCCATATTTCTTTCACAACTTCTAACTTTATAAACTCTTTGTAGAACTTCTATCACATCTTTTACAAACCTTACATTTGGATAAGGTCCGAAATATTTCCCTTTTGCTTCTTTTTTTGTTCTAACATATTTTATAGTAGGATATTTTTCATCTGTTATAAGTATATATGGATAAACTCTGGTGTCTTTAAGTAAAATATTATATTTCGGTTTGTGAGTATAAATCATATTAGCTTCAAGAATAAATGCTTCATCTTCATTTGAGGCCAATATATAATCCAAATATTCAGAATTTTTAATTATATTTAAAACTTTCTCATATTTTAATTGATTAGACGGATTAAAATATGATGAGAGTCTACTTTTAAGATTTTTTGCTTTACCAACATAAATCGGGTAGCCTTTGCTATTTTTGAAAACATATACTCCGGGTTTCCTTGGAACTTTTTTTATTACATCTCTTTCTATCATCTATATCATTCCTTATTTTTCATAATTACAACAAATGCAATTTTCACAATATCTATTTTTTAATAAATTGTCTACTTTTTCCCCTATTGGATTATCTTTCCCCGAAAGATATGATGCATAATGCAAATGCAAACATTTTACAAATTTAAAATCTGAAATACCTCCAACACCCTTTTCTTTCAACGTTTTCTGCATTGGTTCTGGTAAATCGTTTATTTCATCATCTATTATTTTTAATCTTTCTTCTATTTCTTTTAAATGAGCTTTTTTAATTTCATTAGATAAAATTTCATCTTCATCAATCTCTTTTTGTATTTCTTCGATTTTATTTTTAGACTCCAATCTAGAAATTTCCTCGTTTAAATAAGGACAAGTTAACCAATACATAGTTGGAAATGGTTTTTTGTTCATAATAGGATAATTTTTTATCGTCATTGGATAACCGTATTTACAAACAGAAGCTACTTGCATTTTATTTTTTAACTCTCTCCCCATTTGTTGCTCAACTATATTCAGATCTTTTTCTGAAATCTCAAAGCTATCCATGTATTACCCTCCAGTTTTTCTTTTAATTCTAATCCCTTTTCTATCGCTTTATCCATAATTAATTTTTCTTTATCATAAATTATTCCAGAAAAAATAATTTCTGTTTTTTCGTCTATAAAATTATCAAATTTTTTATCACTCATTAAATTAATCAATAATTCTGCAACCATGTTAGAGATAAAAACATCTGGTTTATAGATTTCCACGTCATTTAAGAAGTCAGAGACTTCTATTTTGATATTCATGGCATTTAATTTAACAGTGTCTTTTGCTTTCTCAACTGCTATTTTGTCATAATCATATCCTTTTACTTCTCCTGCACCCAATAATTTTGATACCATAGATAAAATACCTGTTCCACTTCCTATATCTAAAACTGTCTTACCCTCTAATTCTATATTTTTAAGCATTTTAGAAGCTAATTTCGTTGTTGGATGAAGACCTGTACCAAAAGCACTTCCTGGTATAATATGTAGAACTTGAGCATTTTCTTTTTCAAAAGATTTTTCAGGAAAAGGATTAATCCAAATGCCTTCAATTAATTCGAAAGGTTTTAAAGTATCTAACCAAGCTTTCAACCAGTCTTTTTCTATAACCAATTCTTTAGATAGAAGTTCTAGATGAAATTTTTCCATTAAATAATTTATAAAATCTTCATTTGTATTTTCTGCAGAAAGATACATTTTTAATGTTGTTATGTTGTTTTTTATATCTTCATCTATAAAATAATCCTTAAAATTATGATCAAAAAAAGTTTCAATTAAATCATCTTCTATATTCTTTGTTATAGAAAATAAATATTCATAATATCTCATAAAATCACCTCAAATTATTATTCTATTTCTATTATACATTAATTGTAAAATAAATTGCTTTGCAATTTATTTTGTTGTTAGTTGGA
>CAZRTN010000099.1:0-1842 GCA_964603015.1 uncultured Thermotogaceae bacterium
TATTCTGGCCATCCAGTACTATAATCATAATCAAGTATATCTTGTAAATTCGTTAACGCTTTAACATTATTTAAATGTATTTTAGCAGATATTACATTATTTCCAATCCAATATTTAAGAGCTCTACCAAATTCTATCCATTGACTTACTGTTAATACATGTATACTATCATCAGCAGCAATAAGAGGATCAGTTAACTCAAGATTACCATCTTGAACTTCTATCAAAGCCCATGCTGAATTACCAGATAACCAAGACATACGTGGTTTATCTGGAGGTTCTTCCCCAATTTTAACTTGAATTGATTCTTCTGTACCTGGAATAGTCCAAGGCATTAATTGAGTATTATCTACCCTTTTTTGTTCAATTTGAGCATATACATCTTCTTTAAAAGTATCTAAATCTGGATCTTCAGTAATATTACTAAACCATGGATTATCTGGATTAAGTATTCGTCCATTAAAGACAAATTCCATTGTTTCAGACATAAAACCTTCAGGAATAAATTCATTGTTTACTATATCTAGTCGATTACTTTGTCTTAAAGTTGGAGTCATATATATAAACGATAAATTATTAATATGTGCCCATTCTTCACTAAATTGTAACCACCATTTCTTATTATGAATACATTTATATTTTTGTACTCCATATTCCTCATAAATCATTTTAAGACTACAAAAGTTCCATTGATTATTTTGATAATATAACATATTATATCCTTAGAGTAATCTAAATACCTGGCAAATGACTCAAATCAATTCCTTCTTCATCTAAATCATAATCAAATATATCTGCAAAAATACGTAAAAGTTGAATGCCTTCACTTGCTGATATTTTCTTATCTTCTGATGCTTCTTCAAACCAATCAAAAAGTTTATCAGCAATAATAAGATATTTATCAGTGTTTTCTTTTTGAGGAATATCTATTTTTTTTACAATATCTTGACCAATATTAATAATTTCTTTAAAATCAATTTTTTGATCATCTTCATAAGCTTCATTTAAATCTGAAACTAACTGTCCTATTAATCCTAGTGCTTTCCAAAAAGATACTTGGGCCATTTTGTAATCTCCTTATTTTAATTTTTCTTTTGTTTTGAAAATGCGTTTTACATAATTCAAAGATTCTTCACATTTCCATGTTATTACATTATGAGCATGACGCTCAATAGCATTCCATGTATTACAATCGTTCTCTTTTGCTTTAATACATAATCTTTGAGCTTTTAAAACATTACCTAACCCACCATTATAACTTGCAAATACATAAGATAATCTATCTTCTTTTGTTCTATCAGATTTCCAATTATTCCACAAATATTTATTATAATAAATAGCTGCAGCAATATTCCAATATGGGTCAGTAGGAGGTTTATTAAAACTCATTTTATGTTTTACTTCTTCCCATGTTCCAGGCATAAATTGCATTATTCCTTTTGCCCCAACAGGTGATATTGCATTTGGATTTAAATTTGATTCAACCATTCCTTGTGATTTCCACCATTTCCAATCAATAGATTCACCAAAATAAGTTTTATTCCATTTATAAAAATAAATATCATATTTTATATTTGATGGTCCTGCATGACATATTCCACAAATTAGAAAATAGCAAAGCCAGTAATAAGACCAACGCATATTCCTACTCCCATCATAACTTGACCAAGAAGAATACCAACTGCTTGATTGGCATTATCTAACTCTTTGGCTGTGTTAAAAGGTGTTAATTTATCAAAAACAATATATGAAATAAACATTAAAAATATTCCATATAACGGACCAAAAAAGATACATATCATTTTGATTTCTAAAGGATTTAATTCTGGGAACATATTATTT
>CAZRTN010000099.1:1942-6205 GCA_964603015.1 uncultured Thermotogaceae bacterium
CTTTTATTTTTTTTGACAACGGCGAAAAGTTGGAGTCTTTTTAAGATTGTATTAATTCTAGAACTGGTCTCCACCCATAAGTTGTAAGTTCAGTACTTTCTGGAGCTGTATAAAAATCAGCTACTCCATATTCACCACGATACACACGTCTATCTGTATCATCGCCTTGTTCATGACAAATAGTTCCAGTACCATCACCAGAAACTGTATTATATATTTGTAAATCTGTATTAGTAAAATCCATCCAATTTGAATCATCTTGAGGACCACCATGTCTAGTTGTTGTACTGTTATATTGCCCAATAGAAACATCACTACATGTTGGAGAGTCTTCATGAATTCTATATATTAAATCATTCCATTCAGAACCATTACCTGTATCATCAACACATTGTTGATTATCATATCCTTCATCAGCTGGATCATTTTCTGAACCTGTAAGTACTCTCACTATATAAGTATTACCACTATAAGTTACTTGTGTATCTTGAGTAACTTTTCCACTCATTCCTGTACCAGGTGGATTGGTTCCATTATTATTTGTACCATAAATAGCACCAACATTATAAATATCTTCCCAAGATAAATTATATCTTAATGTTTTCATAGATACAAAAATTACTCTATCTTGCGCTGTCACAGTACCATGACGATCATTACAGTCAGCTGTTGATCCAATAAAAAATTTAAGCCATCCATAACTATTATTAAAAGTAGTACCAGATACTAATCCAATGTCTGTTCTAAGAGCAACTCCATCTGTTAATATTCCGTTACCAATCCATTTCCAATTAGTATTCTCTCCACCAATAGCAGGTAAAGAATTATCTAAATTAGAATCAGTTTTAGAATAATAAAAATGATTTGATCCATTATTTACTATGTTACCAGTACTATAAGTAGTTGAACTGTTATAATCACTTTCATTTCCACAGCCAACATAGCCATAAAAACCTGTATCTGTTGTAGAATCATAATTCATCATAGCACAACTTGGCCCAGGACCTTCATTTAAAGTACCGTCATGAGCTTCACAAAAAGTAGTTTTTGTAGTAAAATTAGTTGATGTTGACCACTCACTATCACCATATGTTACACCAGTATGACGACATCTAAAATAATAAGTTGTATCAGCACTTAAATTTCCAGAAGATATAAATATACTTTCTAAATTAGATGTATCATCATAACTTGAAAAAATTAAATTAGAAAGAGAAACATCATCATATATTTCCCAATCAGAACTTTCATGAGTATCAGAACCATTTATACAATTAAAATTGCTAGTAGTTAATGTAGGAGTTTCACCAATATCAATAGAACTATCTGCAGGACTTTGATTAGTTGGAGTTTGAATATATACATTCGCTGTTGTAAAACTTATTGTTCCTGACCAATCAGACCATCCAAATAAATTTCCATAATATCTTAATCTTGCATAATATTGAGTATTTGAAATAAGACTAGACATAGTAATTGATTCTAAATTACTCGTATCATCATAACTTGAAAAAATAATATTATTAAAATTTGTATCTGTTGCAACTTCCCAATCTGTTTTATCATGAGTATCAGTACTATCAAAAGAATTACCAACAAGATTACTATTTGTAGGTATTCCTGTTGATCCATTTAATGGTGTAATAATACTTGGTTGAACAATATAACCTGTTGTAAAACTGACGATGATACTATAACTACTATTTCCATAAGTAATTCCAGTATAACGAACTCTAACATAATAAATTGTGTCAGTGTCTAAAATACTTGATGGAATAGTGATACTCTCTAAATTAACTGTATCATCTATACTAGACCATACTAAATTTGTTAAAGAACTGTTACTATATATTTCCCAATCAGAACTTTCATGTGTATCAGAACCATTTACACAATTAAAATTGCTAGCTGTTATTGTTAAAGTCAACAACTGATTTATTGACCCATTAGATGGTGATAAAATGTTTGGAACATCAATATAAGTACTTTCAGATGTTGTAAAACTAATACTATCCGAATATTCACTCCAAGTATCATCAATATCTTGATACCTTCCTTTAACCCAATATTGAGTTAATGCATCTAAATCAGAAGGAACTTCCCATTGTGAAATACTATTTTCTATAGTTGTATCATAAATAGTTGTAATAAAACTTGAATCTGTTGATATAATTATTTGTAAAGCTTTTTGTGGTTTACCATACAAACTATAATAATTTGAAAATTGAATCGTTGGTGTTAACTCAGTATTAATAGATTCATCTATAGGAGATAGTATTTCAGGAGTTAATATTTCTGATATACTTGTTGTTCCATCTAATTGACTCCAACTAGCATTCTTTCTAACATAAGAATTATCATTAATTGGTGCTTCAGTAACAACATCAAGCATATTTACAACTTCTGATGTTGTTAAATCTTTTACCGAGTTTTGTATAGCTAAATCATTACCTTTTAAAGTATTAGCAGGTACTGATTCTAACCAATGATTTTTAATTTTAGCCACTGTATGCAGCTCCATATTCAACCATTAAAACATCCCCACTTACAAAAGCATCAGAAAGACCTGTAGCAGTCCCATTATTATTTACATGTAATTCATTTGTATTAAGAACATCATAATCAGGAGTAACACCAGTGGTCCCTACAGATTTTTTATTAACTTGCTGTGGACCACCAACAGGGGTAACAGATACAAGACTTGGATCTTCTGGAGTAGTTGATAAAGTAAAAAACCCATTTGAAAGAATTGTTGACGTTACCTCTTTATATAATACAGTTTTGCTCCCAGAACCTGCAACAAGAATAGCTTCATCAATACCTTTTAAGTGAGCTGCTAAATCATCAACATCTACAGCTTCAGCAGGACTTGAATCTGGAGTGTAATTACTTGGTGTATAAGTAATATCTAAATGATCACCATTTAAATTATTTACATCAACACCTACCCCATCACCTGTTACACTTACTGGAGCTACATCACCACCACTAACATTATCAGGTTGAACAGAAAGTAATGATCCATTACCACCAGCAATACCATTACCTTGAGTAGATAATCTTAAATCATTTCCACCTGAATCTTCTAAACCAGTTCCAGCAAAATCAGAAACAACAACTGAAAGTTCATTTCCAGTTTTAGAAAGACCATCACCAGCAGTAACACCAGTTAAACCACCATGTTCTGTCCAAATAGTGCCATCCCACTGCTTAAAATGATCATTAGCTCTATCCCAAGTTAATACACCTTCACCTTGAACAGATACATCATAAACAACTTCAAAAACACTTGTATCAGAATTATATTGAACTATATCATTATCTTCAATTCCAGAAATTGTTCCAAAATTTGCATGCATGTTACCAGAATCAGTAATAATATATCTGTCACCATTATTAGGAGAACCAGGATCAAGAGTTGCTCCTACTTGCGTATTTAAAACATCTGCCTGAAAATCTGTGCCAGCTACCCAAGACTGTAATTGATTAAATGTAACTGCATCAGCTGGATTAGATGCTTGTGCTAGGTTAGTAAGTTTATTACCACCCATATTTTGATCACCAGTAAATGATACTGTACCATCTGCTGTTATTACTGCTTTAATTAATTTATCTAGTCCAATTGATCCAGCTAACATACTATTAGTTACACCAGATGAAGCAATTTGAATGCCATCTACTGTTTTTTCTAAACCACCAGATGTTTTCAAATAAACTGTAAGAGTAGATGTTCCTGTTAATGATTGAACGTCAAAATTTATCCACCGAGGTGTGACTTTAGCCATATTATAAACTCCTTGTATAACTTATTATTATTTTATCATTTTCTTGTAAAACACCATCAAGACCTAACCCTTCCCAAGTTATTCTTTTTCTAAATGTTTCATCTTGTTTAAAATCATCTCCATAATATTGGTTAGGAGCATTCTTTATATCAAAAATTATTTCATCTGGATCTTGTGGTTCATATGAGAGTGTTATATATTTATTTGTTATGTTATTATTATCTAAAATAAATAAATCTGTTTCGTATAATTCATCTATAGAACTTGTGTCTTCTGTAATATTCAACCAAACTGCATCATTTTCAGTATTATCAGCACACTTATAAATATCATTAGGAGAAACAGATCTGTCTATCCAAGTTGATTTAATATCATATCCTTTAGTTATATCATCGAATTCATTTGGTGGTCTATTGGCGTAGATATTGTCTTGTTCTTGTTGATAAAAGACATATTCTATATCAGTATATTTTGACAT
>CAZRTN010000100.1:0-6189 GCA_964603015.1 uncultured Thermotogaceae bacterium
AAAAGAATCCTTCTTTTTTGGGGTGGCTAGTGGGACTTGAACCCACGACGTCCGGAGTCACAGTCCGGCGTTCTGCCAACTGAACTATAGCCACCACATATAGAGAAATAAAACGCCACTATTCTTTAAAAAAGAAGTGGCGCGCCCAGAGAGGCTCGAACTCCCAACCCCTGGATTAGAAATCCAGTACTCTATCCTGTTGAGCTATGGGCGCTGGAGCGGCCGACGAGAGTCGAACTCGCAACCCTCGGCTTGGAAGGCCGATACTCTACCAATTGAGCTACAACCGCATTTTATTCTTATCTGGTCGGAGCGACTGGGATCGAACCAGCGACCTCCGGTTCCCAAGACCGGCGCGCTACCGACTGCGCTACGCTCCGTATTTTCCGACGTCCGAGATATATAATATCACAGATGCTAAGTTTTGTCAATTGTTATATTTTTCAAAAACTTTTAAAAAATGTTAAATTTGTATATTCTTTAATTTGATATGATTTTTATATAATAATTTCTATTTCTTGGACCATCAAATTCGCAAAAATAAACACTTTGCCATGTTCCTAAAACCAATTGGCCACTTTCAACGATTAAATTCAAACTTGGGCCAAATAAGGACGATTTAATATGAGAATCAGAGTTACCTTCCATATGATTAAAACCATAATTATTTGGGATTTTATCATTAATAAATTTTATAATATCTCTTTTGACATCAGGGTCAGCATTTTCGTTTATAGTTACAGCTGCTGTTGTATGAGGAATAAAAATAACAACTATACCAGATTCTATATGATGTTTCCTTAAAGTTGACTGAATTTCTTGTGTTATATCTAAAAACTCATTTCTTGTATTAGTTTTGATAGTCTTTTTTATAATCATATAAAAACCTCACTTATATACAATGCTTGCCACTATTGTGACAGAGTTACCTTCTTTTGATATATGAACTTTAACATTATTTTTGTCTACAGATAAATTTCTGTAAGCATAATCTTTTATATATCCAACAATTGAATTAATTTCATTATCTTGAACATCTTCAAATTTTAAAGCTGTAGAAGATCTTTTTTGTGGAGTTGCGCCATTTCTTACAAAAGATTGCATTCTTTTAACTGCTATATCTCTACTAGACTTTTTCTTTGAGAAAGGCCACATTTATCATCAACTCCTTTTCCAAAGACTCTTAAAGAATTTTAAAAAGCCTTGGTCATCATCCATATCTACTTTTAAATCTTCTTCAAGTTCTATCATGTTACCTGATACTCTTTCAGAAATATTGTCAAAAATTCTTGACATATTTTTTTTATCACCAAGAGATAAAGGTTTACCCTCATTTGTTGATAATATTATTTCTTCCGAATCAGGTATAACCCCTAATATATCAATAGCTAAAGCAGTTTGTATATCTTCTGCTGAGACCATTTCTTTCTTTTTAACCATTTTAGGTTTTAATCTATTTACAATTAAAGACATATTTTTATCAGTATAACCATTATTCTCTAATAATCCTATTACTCTATCAGCATCACTGATTGCTGTTAAGTCTGGTGTTGTTATAATTATTGCATGTTGAGCTGCAGCAACAGCGTTTTTAAATCCTCTTTCAATGCCTGCTGGAGAATCAATAATTATATAATGAAAATGTTTTGACAATACAGAGATGATATTCTGCATGTCTTCAGGTGAAATCATATCTTTATTAGCTATTTGAGATGATGCTAATAAATTAAGATTTTTTAAAAATTTGTGTTTTACTAATACTTCCATAACTCCCTTGTTTCCATTTATTACATCTAAAATAGTATAAACTATTCTATTTTCTAATCCTAGCACTAGATCGAGATTTTTAAGACCTATATCAGCATCTATCAAACAAACATTATAGCCTTTAACAGCTAATGTAGCCCCCAAGTTTGCGGATATAGTCGTTTTCCCAACCCCTCCTTTTCCAGAGGTGACAACAAAAACTTTTGCATTATCCATAAAACACCCCTCCGACGAGATTTATAACTTAAGTTTAAATTTTCATTTAAATTTAAAATAACATTGTAATTATACTATAAAATTAATAATAAAAAAAGCTGGGATATATAATCCCAGCTCTTTTTTATTTAGATAATTATTCTTCTACTGTTATAGCTTGTACAGGACAAGAATCTGCACCATCTTGTGCACATGGAGCGTCTGTTTCAGGAGCAATAGCTTCTGCTTTACCTTCGTCATTCATTTTATAAACATCTGGACAAAGATTTTCACAAACACCACAACCAATACATGCATCTTGATCTACGAATACTTTCATTAAAAGCACCTCCTGCCGAAAAAATGTGATAACTCGAATTTATTATAACATAATTTTTTATTTTTCAAAATTGATTTTTTTAGTTGCATTTACAATTCTTTCCACCATGTTTATTCCAACTCTTTGTTGAGCTTCTTTTGTAGTAGCACCTACATGAGGAGTCCCAACTACATTGTCTAAATTAAATAATTCTTTATAAAAATCAGCTTGAGCAGGCTCATCTTCATATACATCTAATCCAGCCCCAGCAATCATATTTTCTTTCAATGCTTTTAAAAGAGCTTTTTCGTTAACAACTCCACCTCTAGCACAATTAATTAACAGAGAATTATCTTTCATTTTTTCAAATTCTGTATCTGAAATAATATGATGAGTTTTTTCATTATGAGGAATATGAAGTGAAATAATATCTGATTCTTTTAATATTTCTTCAAAAGAAACTTGTTCAATATTGTATTCTTTTTTAGTATTTTGATCTATTTCATAAACATCAAAAACTTTAACTTTTGCATTGAAACCTCTTACAAGATTTGCTAAATGTTTTCCAATATTACCAAATCCAACGATACCTAAAGTTTTATCTGTTAATTCAATACCTTTTAATTGTTTCTTTTCCCATTTACCTTCAGAAATACCTTTTGTACCTCTTACTATATGTCTGTTCAATGAAAGGATCATTCCAACAACTAATTCAGCTACAGATAAAGAATTTTGGCCTGGAGTGTTGAGTACTTCTATTCCTTTTTCTTTAGCAGCATCGAGGTCAATGTTATCTAACCCCATACCAGCTCTTCCTATAATTTTTAGTTTAGAACCAGCTTCAATTATTTCTCTTGTAGCCTTTGTTGCTGATCTTACAACTAAAATATCAAAATCTTTTACTTTTTCTTTTAATTCATCATGATCATAATGTTCTGCTGTTATTTTTGCATTAGGTAAATCATTTTTAAATTTTTCCATGGCATCTGCAGCCATTGTGTCGTTAACGTGTAGCCACATATTACACACCTGCCTCAATAAATACTTCTTCTGCTGCTTTGATTCCTGATCCTAATTCAAAGTCATATCCGAATTTTTTTAATCCCATTTCAAGAGCTGAAATACCTGTAATAACATCAAATTGTGACATATATCCAAGATGTGCGATTCTGATTATATTACCTTTTAAATGAGCTTGTCCTCCAGCAAATGTAACTCCCCAGTTATCTCTCATGAAAGAAATAATTTTTTTACCGTCTACACCTTCTGGTACTTTTATAGAAGTTAAAACATTACCTGGGTTTTCTGCAAATAATTCAAGTCCCATTGCTTGCATAGCTTTTCTTGTAGCTTTTGCCATCAATTCATGTCTTTCCCATAAGCCTTCTATTGTTTCTTCTTCTAGCATTTCAACAGCTTTAGCAAGTTGATAAACAAGATTGATAGGTGGTGTCCAAGGTGAATCTGGATATTTTTTAGCATAAGCTTTTAAATCAAAATAATATTTGTTATTTTTATTTTCGTTGATTATTTTCATAGCTTTTTCTGATGCTGAAATCAAAGCTATTCCTGGAGGCATCATGAAACCTTTTTGAACTCCAGTTAAAACAACATCAACACCCCAGTCGTCCATTTTTAATGGTTGAGCTAATAAACCTGAAATAGCGTCAACTACTAATACAGCGTCATAATCTTTAACTATTTTTGCTATTTCTTCTATAGGGTGAATTGTTCCAGTTGAAGTTTCTGATAAAGTTGTAAAAACAGCCTTAGTATCTGGGTTTTTCTCTAAAGCTTCTTTAATTTGTTCTGGTTTTACCATGCTACCCCATTCTAATTCTATTTCATCTAAATCAGCTTCAAAAGCTCTACATATTTCTCCCCATCTTTCACCAAATTTTCCTGAGTTTACAGAAATTGCTTTATCTCCTGGATTAATCAAGTTAGCAACTGCAGTTTCCATTGCACCTGATCCAGATGATGAAAGTATGTAAACCGGTTGTTTTGTTTGGAAGAGATATTGACAACCATCAATAGCTTTCTTTTGAATTTCTAAATATTGAGGGGTTCTATGGTGAATAGTATCTCTTGCCCCTTCTAACAATATGTCTGTAGGTACAGGTGTTGGTCCTGGTGCCATCAAATAGTTTTTTCTAATCATTTTAGCCATGAAAAAACCTCCCTTGAAAAAATTTTCTTGAAATATTTTTCATTAACATCTATATTCTACAATAAAAACTCTTTTTTTAAAAGCTAAAAATACAGTTAATTTCACGCAAAAAACGTAATTATCCCGAAGAAAAGTGAAAAACCTTTATAAGCCTTAAAAAAATAAAAAAGTCAGCTAAAAAGCTGACTTATATATGGCACGCCCGGAGGGAATCGAACCCCCAACCTGCGGTTTTGGAGACCGCCGCTCTGCCAATTGAGCTACAGGCGTAATACCGAAGTTAATTATATCATAATTATAAATAATGTTCAAGAATATAAATGTTGCAATTTAATTAATTTGGTTCCTTTTTTGTTTTAAAATGTTCAATTCTATCTTGAATAGTACATAAGAAAGAATACCAAATACAATAATGAGATATTCTATAGATGGAAAAGCTGTATCTTCCATAAAGAAAACTAATACATTAGATAAAAAATAAATGAATTCATAAAATGATAAAACTATAGCCATGATAGTTCCAACTACAAGGTGAGCTGAACTATGATACCAAATATTTTTATTTCTAAAAACACCCCAAATAAAAACAAAACCTATGACAAAAAGTGTAAAAGAATAAAATAAATTACTAAATACATAAAAACCCGATAAAGCAAAACTTATCAAACTCATTATACTTAATTTTGCGTTCATAATATCCACCCACTTATATAATAAACAATATTGGCTAATAAATAAGCAATTATAGTTGTGTAAAATAAAGTGAAAACAACTAATTTATAGCTCTTAGTTTCTGATTTTATAACTCCAAGTGTAGCAAAACAAGGTACATAACCTAATACAAAAAAGATAAGGGCTAATGCTGATTGTGGAGATAAAGCAGATCTTAAACCATCAATAAGAGAACTGCTACCTGCATATAGTGTTGAATATGTAGAAACTACTATTTCTTTTGCAGCTACACCAAAGAACAACCCTGTGTTAACTCTCCAATCCCATTCCAAATGAGCTGTTATAGGTTCAAAAAATTTACCTATGCTTGCAGCATATGATGTAGTTATATCTTGCCCCATATTTGGGAAATAAGATAACAACCATACTATAATTGAAGCTGCTAATATAATACCTCCAGCTTTTTCTAAAAAATGTTTACCTTTGTTCCATGTATATAAAATTAAATTTCTCAAAGTAGGCATTCTGAACCTTGGCATTTCAATTGTAAAAGGAATGGTTTCTTTATCTTTTATAAAAGTTTCTATTATCTTTGCTGAAATAAGTACTAAAAAAATACTACTTACATATACTAAAAGCATTATAGTTGCAGCACTTGTAGAAAAAAATGCACTAATCAATAATATATAAACTGGTAATCTAGCACTACAGGAAGCAAATGGAATAGACAAAATTAAAGCGAGTCTTTCCCGTTTATTAGAAACACCTTTTGCTGCCATTATTGCTGGAACATTACATCCGAATCCCAATATAATAGACATAAAAGAACGACCACTTAACCCGAATTTTCTGACTAATTTATCGACTAAAAAAGCAGCTCTGGGTAGATAACCAGACTCCTCGAGAAATCCCATAAAGAAGAATAAAGTAAATATCTGTGGAATGAAAACTAATACACCACCAACACCACTTATTATCCCATCTGCTAATAAAGAACTTAACCAATCAATGCCTATGGCGTTACTAACCATATCAGCTAAAGATCCAAAACCCATATCCAATAAAT
>CAZRTN010000101.1:0-6136 GCA_964603015.1 uncultured Thermotogaceae bacterium
TAAAGACAAGATGAAACAAGAAACAGAAAAATTCAAGAAGATTGAAGAAGGAACAATGGATAGGGCTTGGATAGATGAAAAATTAAGGTCGAAAGGCTGTAAATTCATTTTTGACTAAATGAAAACGTTTCGTAAGGAGGAAAAATGTCAGCTTTAAACGGAGTAAGAATTTTAGAAATTTCAACAGTTATAGCAGCTCCTTTTGCATCAGGATTACTTGCAGATTTTGGAGCTGAAGTAATCAAGATAGAATTACCTGGAAAAGGAGATCCTATGAGAGGATTAGGGCCTTATCATGAAGGTAAAGGAATTAGATGGTCTGCATTAGGTAGAAATAAAAAATGTGTTACTTTAGATCTTCATTTTGAAGAAGGGAAGAAAATATTTCTGGAATTAATATCAAAAAGCGATGTGTTAATAGAAAATTTTAGAACAGGAACTTTAGATAAATGGGGATTAACTTATGAAGAATTAAAAAAAGCAAATCCTAATATTATTGTTACAAGAGTAACAGGATATGGTCAAACTGGACCATACAAAAAAAAGGCAGGGTTTGGGACCCCAGCTACTGCTTTTTCTGGTATGACTTATATAACAGGACACCCTGATAAACCACCAGTTAGTCCTCCTTTTTCTTTAGCTGATTTTATTGCAGGTTTATATGCAGCAATGTCAACAGTTACAGCACTATGGCATAGAGATATTAATAATGGCAAAGGTCAAGAAATTGATGTCAGTTTATTTGAAGGAATTTTCAGAATGCAAGAAATATTAGTGGCAGATTATCATCTCAATAATAATATAAGAGAAAGAACACCAGGATTAAGCGGAACATCTAGTCCAGGAGGAACATTTAAAACAAAAGATGGAAAATGGGTAGTTTTAATTTGTAGTACTGATAAAACTTTCGAATATTTAACAAATGCTATGGATAGAAGAGATTTATTAAACCAGTATTCTAAGAATATTGATAGACTTAAGGATGATAAATATCTTAATAAGTTAGTTGCAGATTGGATAGAGAGCCTAGATTTTAATGATATGAAATCTATAGTGGATAGAGAAGGTGTACCAGTAAATTTAATATATAGTATTGAGGATATATTTAATGATCCACATTATAAAGCAAGAAAGTGTATAATAGAAAAAGAACATCCTGATTTTGGAACAATAAAAATGCCTGGAATAACACCTAAAATGTCTGAAACACCAGGTGAAGTAAAATGGATAGGTCCTAAATTAGGAGAACACAATAAACAAGTATATAAAGAAATTTTAGAATTAACAGATGAAGAGTTAAAGAAATTATCAGAAAAAAATATTATTTAATAAATTTTAAAGGAGCAGTGAAATGAAATTACCTAAGAAGGTAAATATTTATGAAGTTGGTCCAAGAGATGGATTCCAAAATGAAGATAAATTTATAAATACAGAAGAAAAAATAGATATTATAAACAGAGTAGTAGATTCAGGCATAAGACAAATAGAAATAGGTTCTTTTGTTCATCCAAAGGCAGTCCCTCAGTTGAAGGATACGGATAAAGTACTAGAAAAAATAAAAAGAAAGGAGGGAGTAAAGTTTAGAGCATTAGTACCAAATTATAAAGGGACAGAAAGAGCAATTAATGCAGGAGTTGATAAAATTAAATTTATGTTTTCTGCAAGTGAGTCTCATAACATAAACAATGCTAATAAATCAAGAGATGAATCTTTTGTTGAATTCGAAAAATGTGTTGTGCTTGCTAAAGAGCATAATATACCTGTAGCGGGTGGAATGGCAGTAGCTTTTGGTTGCCCTTTTGAAGGAGATGTACCTGTAAATGAATTAAAAATACTCACTAAAAAATGGTTATCAATTGGTGTTTCAGAATTAGTTTTAGCAGATACAACTGGTATGGCGAATCCTTTACAAGTTTACAATCTATGTTCTGAATTAATCGACACATATCCAGGAGTAAAGTGGTATCTACATTTACACAACACAAGAGGCTTAGCATTAGCTAATATAGTAGCAGCAATGCAGGCAGGAATTGAAAGTTTCGATTCTTCTTTTGCTGGGTTAGGAGGATGTCCATATGCTCCAGGAGCTTCTGGAAATGTGGCAACAGAAGATTTAGTTCATATGTGTGAGGAAATGGGTATTGAAACAAATGTTGACTTAGATATTGCTATATCAAATGCAAAATATGCACAAGAGTTAGTTGGACATAAAACGGACAGTTTTATTTTAAAGGCTGGGAAAACATGTGAAGTAACTGGATACAAACCAAAGAAACAAACTAAAATAGAAAATTAAATATTAAAGGAGAATAAAATGAAATTTAAAAAAATTCGTATTTTAGCATTATTTTTAGTATTATTTTTAAGTGTAAGTACAATGATGGTAGGTTGTAGCGCTCCTGAAGAACAACAAGAAGAAGAAAATCAACCAGAAGAAAATGAACCAAATGAAGAAGAAGAAGCTAATAATGAAAATGAATCTGAAATGGATTTTCCGAATAAGCCATTAACGATTATAGTTCCTTATAGTGCTGGAGGCTCTAGTGATACTGGTGCACGTGTTATATCTGAAATTGGCGAAAAATATATAGGAGAGAAAATTTTAGTTGAGAACAGACCTGGTGCTGGTGGTATAATAGGACAAACTGCTGGAGCTAATGCAGAACCAGATGGGTATACGTTACTTATGATGACAACTTCAGTAGCTTTACATCCATTGATGTCAGAAACTGATTATGAATTATCTTCATTTATACCAATAGTACAGCAAGTTTTCGATCCTGATTATCTTATTATTAGAGAAGGTTTGCCATATACCAATTGGGATGAATTAGTTGAATATGCTAAAAACAATCCAGATGAAGTGAAGTTTGGTAATAGTGGTGCAGGTACAGCAGATTCATTAATTAGTCAATATGTTACAGATATTGCAGAACTTGATGTTAAACATATACCTTTTGATGGAGATGCTAAAGTTCTAGCAGCTTTATTAGGTGGACATATAGATGTTTTTGCAGGAAGTCTTATGGCGGTACAAGAACAGGTAGAAACAGGTGAAGCTATTGTAGTACTTAATCTAGTAGCAGAACGTTCTGAAAATCTACCGAACGTTCCAACGGCAAAAGAAAAAGGAATGGATGTTAACTCAGGCAGTTGGAGAGGATTAGGAGTACCATCAGATACACCAGAAGAAATTGTTGAATATCTAAGAGAAAATTTTGGGAAAGCTGTTCAAGATCCTGAACATATTGAAAAAATGGAAAATTTAGGATTAACAGCTAAATATAGAAGTGGTGAAGAATTTAGCGAATTCATAAACAAACAACAAGCTATTTATAAGACTGTATTGGAAGATATGGAAAATTAATGACATTTATACTAGCGTACTTTATAACTAGTACGCTAGTATATTATAGAAAGTGAGGTTATACAATTGAAGAAGACATTAATAAGAGGAGAAACTTTTTGTGGCTTAGGAATTATAATAATATCAATAATTTTTTTCATTTTAACTTTTAACGGACCTTTTGAGGCAATGCTATGGCCACGAATAATACTTTCAACAACTATATTGTTTTCAGTAATAATGATAATTAAAGCTTATTACGGTAAAGGGGTTGCATCCCCTATAAAACTAGCAAAAAAAGGTGAGACTTTCTATATGATGATAGCTTCTGTCATATACCTTGTATTGCTAAACTTCATAGGATTTATTATACTTACTCCTTTATGGACCATGTTCATGTTTAACACGATGGGTTATAAGAATAAAAAAACTAGTGCCATTGTGTCTTTAATATTAACAGGATTAATTTTTTATGTATTTAAAAAATTACTTTATGTACCTGTTCCTTTAGGAATATTAAGTAATTTTTTATAATTGTAGTTTTAATAAAAAAATATAAGGAGAAGTGAAACAATGATTGAATTGATTTTAGATGGATTTGTGGCTGCTATGAATCCTTTTACATTATTACTTATGACAGTTGGATTAACTCTAGGAGTTGTAATAGGAGCTACTCCAGGATTAACTGGTACTATGGGAGTAGCCTTACTAGTTCCAGTAACTTTTACTATGGAACCCACTCAGGGATTATTATTATTATCAGGTATTTATTGCGGTTCATACTATGGGGGTTCTATATCTGCAATATTACTTAATTGTCCTGGAACACCGGCAGCAGCTTGCACTACTTTTGATGGACATCCAATGGCCAAAAATGGAGAATCTGGAAGAGCATTAGGTATGAGTGCAGTTGCCTCTGTAACTGGTGGATTGGTAAGTGCAGTAGCATTAATGTTCATAGCTCCACCATTAGCAAAATTTGCTTTAAGATTTGGTCCTCCTGAATACTTTGTTTTAGCTGTTTTTGGATTGACAATAATAGCTAGTTTGTCAGCAAAAAATTTAACTAAAGGTTTACTATCAGGAGCAATAGGCCTGACCATAGCGACTATTGGAATGGATCCTATGACTGGATTCCCTAGATTTACAGCAGGTTATCCTGAGCTATTAGAGGGTATTCAACTTATACCTGCTTTAATTGGATTATTTTCTATGCCCCAAGTTTTTAATATGGTTAGCGAACAGTTAGATTCTATGGGTATGTTTAAACTTGAAGGTAAAATGCTACCGAGTATTAAAGAAATGTTTGGTCAAGGTTTCAATATGATAAGGTCTGCTGTAATTGGGACAGTTGTAGGAATAATGCCTGGAGCTGGAAGTAGTGCTTCTACTTTTATTGCATATAATGAAGCTATGAGATTTTCTAAACATCCAGAAAAATTTGGTACAGGAATTTTAGATGGGGTAGCTGCTGCTGAAGCTTCCAATAATGCGGTTAGTGGAGGGTCCTTAATTCCTTTATTGACTCTTGGTATACCAGGTAATGCTGTATCAGCTGTATTTATGGGAGGACTTTTAATGCATGGTCTTAGACCTGGTCCTAGACTTTTTGTTGAAAATGCAGATATTGTATATACAGTACTAGCAGGTTTTTTTATAGCTAATATATTACTTTTATTTGTAGCATTGGGTATAGCTAAGATATCAAATTATATTTTGAAAGTACCATATGCTATATTATCTCCAGCCATATTCATTTTTAGTGTAGTAGGTTCATTTGCTATACGTAATAACTTTGTTGATGTTGTAATAATGATTATGTTTGGTTTTATGGGATGGTTTTTAAAAAGATACAATATTCCAACACCACCAATAGTTCTTGCTATTATTCTTGGTCCAATGGCTGAAAGTTCTGCGAGACAATCTTTAATTATGTCAGGTGGAAGCCCTTCAATTTTCGCTTCTAGCCCAATAACGATTTTTTTATGGGGAATGACAATTATATCTTTAGCCTGGCCATTTTTAAGAATGTACTTTGATAGAAAGAAAAGAGCTTAGTATAAAAACTAAAAAAATCTATATTATACTTTGAACGATAATTGATAAAGGAGGCATTTTTGAATTAATATGAAAAATATTTTGAATATTGCTTTAGTTGGTGAATACCCAGTAGGAACTTTAGAAATGTTTAATGAATTTTTAGCAGATTATAATACAAAATTAAAAATAATTAATACTGAAGAGAAATATAATGAGTTAAATGATGCAGAGATTATAGTTTTAAGAACATTTAAAATAAAAAAGAATGATATAGAAAGAAATGAAGGGTTGAAATTAATACATAAATGGGGGACTGGTTTTGATACTATTGACATAAAAACAGCTGGCGAAAAAAATATACTTGTGTGTAATTCGCCAGGAGCAAATTCATATGCAGTTTCAGAACTTACTATATTACATATTTTATCAACATATAGGAATTTGATAAATAATTATAAAAATGTAGAAAAAGGCAATTGGTCAAAATCAAAGTTTCTTAATCAATCTTATTGCATTAAGAATAAAACTGTAGGATTAATAGGAATTGGAAATATTGGGAAAGAAGTAGCAAAGAAAGTTCAAGCTTTTGGAGGAAATGTACAATATTACGATTCTTTTAGACTTAGTCAAGAAAAAGAAAAACAGCTAAACATAAAATATGTTGAACTGGAAGAATTATGCAAAAGTTCAGATGTAATTAGTGTTCATGTACCAATAAATGAAAAAACTAAATATATGATAAATTAATAT
>CAZRTN010000102.1:0-6114 GCA_964603015.1 uncultured Thermotogaceae bacterium
CTAAAAACTAGTGAATAATTAAAAACGAAAAACTTATATATTTTAAAGAAATTTATTTCTATATGAGTTTTATTTTTAGTAAAAAAGAAATATCTATTATTAAGGATAGATATAAAGGTATTCTCTCAGATAAAACTGGGCAGTTCTCCTCTAGAATTAAACCAAAGATTAAGGAGATTTTTTTCTGGTTTGATAAGAGAGAATATTTAAATAAAATATTAAATAAAAAGAGCGAAAATGAAAAAAAATAAAAAAATTGAAAAAAAATACACTTGCCTTAAATGTGGGCAAGAGAGATTGGTTAATTCAACAGAAGATATAATCTTCTTCTTCTGTATTAATTGTCAAGAAAGGACAAAACACAGAAGGAATAAAGGTCAAATAATCCAAGATTATAAGACCTTAAAGAAAGATTTTGAATTTATCATTGAAGAGTTGAGGGATGTATTGAAAACAGCGTCCTACCAACTAAGTAAAGTTCAGGACCTATCTGAGCTTGTGGAAACAGCGAAGAGATTGGAAAATAAGATTGATAAACAATATTGTGATCTAATTCATTCCCTCAATGAGGAGGTGGTAAAATGAATTATCAAAATTCTGCTATGATTTATCAAAATTCTGCTTTCTTGGAGATGATTTCCAAAAGCCTTAAGTGGCGAGAAGGAGTTTTTTTAGAACCAAAAGGGACTAAATGTATAAGAGGGCTTAAGATAGAGAATTCTTATCATCTAAGAAGAAATCTGGAAGGATTTAATTTTTTTAAGAATTTGTATAATATTTATAATTCTCTTGCTATAATGGAAAAACAGCCTTTGTTATCGCTTAATCCTGGTGTGAGGAGAGGGCAATATAAGAAGTTTAATGAGGATTTTGAATGTAATGTTAAATATTATGATTTTGCACTGGACATTGACGTGAAAAATTTTGCTGATTTGAAATGTGCTTTATATGACGTGAAAAAAATATATAACTTATTCAGGTCTTATAAAGTTAAATTCCAGGTGAGATGTAGTGGGTCTGGGTTTCATATCGTTGTGCCTTGGTATGAGACTGATTCTATTAACTTGAAGATTCAGGAAAGGGTTAAACTATTTGGGGATTTGGCTGAGTATCTTAGGCTTTTTTTGAATTTAGAGTATATTGATATGTCTATATATGATATAAGAAGAATCTGGAAAACACCTTTTTCTCTTGACAGGAATACTAATAATTTATGTTTGCCCTTGTTTGAAAATGAGATATTTGAGTTTGATTATTCAATAGTGGACCCTGAGTTGTATTTGAATATGAATCTTAAAGAATTGTATCAAGAATTAGGCAGTCGGAATAATAATCTATTTCAGGGAAAGGAAGGGAATTTTATTGGTATGATTGATTCTATGTGGGGGGGAGAATGGCAAGAAAAAATCGAGCAACAGAAGTAAATACACCTAGAGAACAAGAAAGGATGTCTAAGTATTATAATGCTAATTCACAATCAATCAATCAATTAGCTGAAGCTTATGATAATGGTGATTTGAGTTCTATGAGACAGAACTTGACTGAGAATGTTGATAAAGGGTTTATAGGGGGGCTTTATTCGGTCTATGACGCTGAGTTCAAAGAGAACATAGTTAAGACTATTTTAAGAAAGAATAAATTTCTAATCAAGGATAAGAAAGCGAGGCGGTATGAGGCTAAATATAAAGAGTCGCCCAGGGTTAAGAGGTATTTCGAAAAAAGAAAAATCTCTCAAAAAAAGAATACGATTAGACAAAAACAGAAATCAGGTACTATATACACAAGATCTAAACCTAAGTCTTTCTCTCAACAAGAGATAAAATTCTTGAAAAATAATCGTAATGTCAAGAATAAAGAACTTGTTAGGCGGTTTAATAAGCTATTTGATCATAGGAGTAGTAGTTCGATTATTTCTAAGAAATATAGGATTAAAACATGAAGGGTAAAGAAAGGATTATAAAAGAATTGGCTAAAGAAAAAAGGTTGTTCTTAGGGTTACAATTTTTTTTTATTTTCCTCGCTATTGGTTTTTTTTTGTCTTGGTATTTCTTGAGATTTTGGGTTTTTTGTATAACTTTGTTCCTAGGGGTTGTAGGATATCTTACTGAATTAAGTTTCATGTTTGATTATTATTTCCCTGAGAAACAGGTTAAAAATTCAGACAAGACAAATACTAAGAATAATCAATTAATCAAGAGGATAGAGGTTAATGAGTCTGTGGATTATATTAGCGAAAATAAATTAAGAAATTATAAGTATAAGGTGGTATGATGGTTCAAGTTGTGGAGAATAATCAAGCAAGTGAGAATGGAATTCAAGGAATATTTGGGATATTCGAATGGTTAGGGCATAATATATGGTGGATTGTGTTTGCTATAATTATATTAGGGTTAGGAGTAGGAGTATTATTCTTAATCAAAATGCTTAGAGATGAGAGGAAAGAAAGGGATGATCCTATCTACCAGAATTATAAAGACACTATCCGGAGTTGTGAGAAGAACGCTGACAAGAGGAGGATTAATAAGAAGTATTCTTTTTGGAATCTATTATTTTTGGGTTTACCAATTATGAGGAGTGAACATTCGAATAAAGTGTATAATTTCTCGAATCAAATGATAGGGTATTATAGAGGGCATGTTCATATGCAGGATAATACTCTTTGTTTTCTAATGTATAAGTCTAAGTTTCTTTTTTTTGAAAATAAATTTATATTGAAATGTCCTATCAAAATTACACCTAAGATTAAGGATAAAAAAGGTAAAATTAAGACTGTTGAGGTGGATTTTAAAGAGATGATTATCTCTTATAGTAACTTGGATTATAAGATTATGTGTTCAGGTATATCTAAGGATAGTTATTTCTGGTTTCCTAATTATATTGATCAAGAGAATAATATCCAAGACCTGAGAGAGTACACAAATAATATAATCGTAGAAAATTCTCATTCGGATATGGTTAAGAGGGTATTGTCCGTAGGTGAGCAACAAGTAGAGAAGGCTATGTTGCATAACCCTAATGTGAGGTATAATCAATTGTCTCCTCAGAAAACAAAGAAAGAACAGGAAGAGGATATTGAATAATGATACAAGTTCTCACCATTGCTTTCCAGAGGTATATGAGTGTGCCTTTCGAGGATTATAAAGAGAAATTGATTAGTGCTTTGGGTTTGTTTGAATTAGATGATAGTATATCTGAAGAAGAGAAGAAAAAAGTATATGATATAGAGAAGAATACTCACGAGAAAATTAAAGTTAATTTTTATGTTCTTGAAAGATACCTTATAAATAAGAAACAAGAGATTAATCATACAGATAATATCATACAAGTAAAGAATCATGAAGGAAAATGGTTGAAGTTAAGGGAGATTACAATAGGTAAGTATCTATCTATTGCTATAAGACGTGTTCATCAATACACTCTCAAACATTTCAAAGATTATATGATCGAACAAAAGATGAATTATCAGACCGATACAAGTAAGAATGATGATTATATGGAGCTGTTTAGATGATGGAATTAGTAAAAGTGCCTAAATTGACTGAGGAGGAGATGATTATATTGAATGATTTAAGGAGAGAGTTTCCGCGTGAATTCAATCAGAATAACACCAAATATTTCCTGAATCAGATAATCCAATTTATAAAAAAAAAGCATGTATATAGAGTGTCTATCATGGGTCAGACCCGGATAGGTAAGTCTGAAGTAGGGAGTACACTTTGTTTCTGGTATGTGAAGGCATTTAATCGATATCACTTAAGGAATAATTTTAAGGATGTAAAGGATTTTGTTAAGCACGAGAAAGTTAATTATGGAGAGTTGGCTTTCAATAATGAATATGTGGCAGAGAACCAGATGACTTATAAGGATAAAATGACAAAAAAATTCAAGGAAAGTAAGTTAATGTTCGGACAGATCTGGCAGATTGATGAGGATAAAGAGTCTATTGGTGGGCTTGGTTCTATGTCAGAGAACTTAGAGATGACTAATATAAATAATATTACTGCCAAGTTCTGTCAGAATGAGATTTGGATTCAACCAAGAAAGTTTGAAACTAGAAATACGCCTTTTGGTTTGAAAGTAATTAAACAAGACTTTAAGAATAGATATAATTGGTGTCATCTATATTTGTCTGACCAAGACCCTGCAGGTGGTACTTACTTCAAGTTTTTGGGATGGGTGTGTATACCCTTACACACAAATGAATTGTTTCGTGATGAGTATAATGCTAAGAAAGAAGATTGGATAGCCGAAGAACTTAAAGGAGGTTCGGATAATAGGGCTAAGGTAAGGAGTGAGACTGCGGAATATATATTTGAGAATTACCCTCAGTATTTTGAGTTAAACGAGTCAGGGAAGAGATTCAAACTGTCGAAAGATAAACAGTTGGTATATCTTAATCGATTAATAGCGAAACAAAAGATTAAGAATTTTAATGAAGTCGAGAAAGAGATGATAGTTCAAGAGTGTCAAGTCATAGCTTTAGAAAACCAAAATAAAAGTTAAAATGAGAAATAATATTGAGTTCGTGGAAACTGATTTTCGGGAATATGTATTAATTGAAGGAAAACTGTATCAGATTGGGATATACCAGATAGAATTATTAAGGATCCTTAACATGTGTAATAATGTGAACTCTAACTTAATCGCGGATAAGATTAAGAGAGCTATATATATTAAGGATTATCTCTTGAACCAAAGAACAGACTTCAATCGTCAATTACCGAGAGGGAATATAGAATCACAATTCTTAAGCCCTAGAGAAAAATTAGAAATTAATATGAATAGAAAAAAGATTGATGAGAACATGAAGATTTTTTATAAAAATTAAATAAACAAGGTGGAAATTATGAATAAAAAGAGCGAAGTAGATAGAATTATAAAAAAAATAATTAGATTTTTTTGGAAAAGTATAAAAATTAAATGGTATTATTATAAGATTTTTAATCCAAATTATAGGTTGAATTTAATTCAATTAAGTCTGAATATTATGATAATTATCATATTTTCTGTTTTATTTTTAGGGGATTTTATAATTTTTCTTAAATTTTTGTTATTGATAATAATTCTGAGGGGTGTTAATAGTGTATATAGTTTATTTTATTGATCATACTTCTAGGTTTAACTCGCTCTTCCTAGAGGGAAGGGGCAATATTGCCCCTTTTTTTTCTTTTAAGGGGGTGTTATGATGAAATCGAACAAGAAATTACTTAATAAGTATATGAATCTTGCCATAGCCTCTGCAAAGATTCAATCTATTAAAATAAAACAACCAGTAGGAACTTATACATTAAGACCACAGATTCATCTGATAATTGCTGGTAATAGGGGCACATGCAAGAGTACAGCCATAACTCAAGTATCCAACCATTTTAATCAAGAACCTTATAATGATATAACCGCTGCTTCATTAGTCGGTACTATTGATTCAGATACAAAAGAAGTGATAGAGGGTGCAGCATGGGATAATCGTAATTCTGTGTGTTGTATTGATGAGTTTATGTTTAGGGATCGGGCTGGAAGACCTGTAGAAACAATAAATATATTATTGTCTCTTATGGAAGGGAATCAATATTATAAAAGAAAACTGGCACTAAAGAATAAAATGCCTGTAAAGAAACAGGACGGTGATTGTTATTTCTTGGTAAATGACGGGCAGATAGAGGTCAAGACTAATTTTTCATTAATTATCGGTACAATGTCAAAACTGAAATTCAGTAATATCAAACTTCAAGCTTTCCTTAGTCGGTGTATACCTATTGAATGGGCTCCTAATGAATTAGCTATATTAGACATAGCTACAGGTAATCCTTTATTTGATTATGAAGATTTAACCCCAAAAAATAGAGAAGTAACAATTAATAAAATTAATTATATGGAAATACTAGAATTTGTTAAATCTAAGAACCCTGATATAGGCATTTATCTGAGGGCGATAGGTGACTGTTGTAGAATATTCGCTATATTAGGGCGACATGATAAGGAACTTTATGAAGATCTAATATTTAGAAAAAATGAATTTTAAAAAATCTTTCTCTAGATATTAACGATTTCTTAACAATTAGCCAAAACTTATATAGTATAGAATAATAGTATTTATATATAAGTTAGTATTAC
>CAZRTN010000103.1:0-5992 GCA_964603015.1 uncultured Thermotogaceae bacterium
TCTGCCCCAAGCATGAAAGAAGCTAATGCTCCTCTATAATCTGCTATTCCGCCTGCAGCTATAACTGGAACTGAAAGCATATCAGCCAGTTTGGGTATAAGAACCATTGTGGTTACATCACCTATATGTCCACCGCATTCCATTCCTTCACCAATTACAGCATCAATACCTTTTTGTTCGAGTCTTAAAGCTAGATTTTCTGAAGAAACTACAGCAACAGTTTTTATACCAACTTTTTTTAATTTATCAATATATTTACTAGGATTTCCAGCAGCCAAGATTGCAACTGGTACTTCTTCTTTAATTAAAAGATCTATTATTTCTTCTACATAAGGGTTTAACATAATTACATTTACTGCAAAAGGTTTATCTGTTAACTTTTTAATTTTTTTAATCTCAGATTCTAATATATCTGGAGTCATGCTTCCAGATCCTATGGTTCCAAGGCCACCTGCGTTTGAAACAGCAGCTGCAAGCTTTGCTGTTCCGACCCAAGCCATTCCACCTTCAAAGATTGGATATTTTATGCCAAATAACTTTGTTACTCTGTTGTTTTCATAATTCATTTGCTTCCCTACCTTTTAATACCAGCCATTATTTCTGCTTTGGCAGCTAATTTTTCTCTTACAAAAACTTTCGCTTCTAATTTATAAACTTCTTTTTTTGATTGTATTAATTTTACTTTGTATACTATTCTATCTCCAGGTCTTATTTCTCTTTTGAATCTAGCATTATCTATTCCCATAAAAATTGGTAGTACATTTTCTTCTTTTATATCTTTCATAAGCAATATACCAGCAGCTTGAGCCATTCCTTCTACAACAAGTACTCCTGGCATTATAGGGTACATTGGGAAATGCCCTTGGAAATATGGTTCATTAATACTTACATTTTTTTCTGCTATTATATAATCTTCTCCAATTTCTGATACACTTTCAACCAATAAAAAAGGATATCTATGTGGAAGTATTTTCATTATTTCATCAATGTTCATTAACATTTTAATTCCTCCAAACTGTTATTAATCCACCTGAATTAGGGCCTAAATGATTTCCTATTACAATATCTATAAAAGTCGATTCTATGTCTTCTTCATCTATACCTTTTTTTACAAGTTCTTCTTCTATTCTGTCAGATATTTTTATGCTATCTGTATGTATTACTTTTAAATGTTCTAATTTTTTAAGATCATCTATCATCACCATATCAACCATTTCTTTGTATAACTTTTTTTGACCTCTAACACTTTTTACTGGTTCTAATTTTCCTTCTTTCAAAGTAAGAACTGGTTTCATGTTTAACAAATTACCCATCATAGTTTTTGCTTTACCAATTCTTCCGCCTTTGTAAAGGTAATTCAAGTCTCCAACACTGAATGCTATATGGACTTTTTTATAATAATTTTCAACGAAATTTTTTATTTCATCTATATTTTTGTCTTCTTCTATCATTTTTTTTACATCCATTACTAAAAAGCCAAGTCCCCATGTTGTTAATTTTGTTTCTAAAACAATAACTTCTCCTTCTTCTACCATGTTTGAAGCTATTTTAGCAGAATTAAACGTGCCTGAAAGATCTGAAGAAATATGTAAAGATAGTATCTTATCATATTCTCCCAACATTTCTGAATACATTTTTTCAAAATCTTTTATAGAAGGTTGAGAAGTTTTAGGTATATATTCTGTATCTTTTATTCCCATGTAAAAATCTTCCACTTCTTTATCAGTTGCTTTATAAAAGCTATCTTTATTATTTATATAAAGAGAAACAATACCTATATCATTTTCTTCAATGTATTTTTTATCTAAGTTAGCTGTATTATCTGTTACTATTCCTATTTTCATAAAATCACCTCTTTGTAATTAAAACTCTAATGAATAATATTATTTTTTCTTATAAATTAAACAAGCATTATGGCCACCAAAACCAAATGAGTTTTTAATGACATATTTAATATTTGCTTCTTTAGTTTCGCTTGGGATATTTAACCCCTCAAAAGCTTCATCTCTTTCAAAAAGGTTTGGCATACCGTGAACAAAACCATTTTCTGCTTGAATTATTGAAGATACTAATTCGTTAGCTCCAGCTGCTCCTAAAGAATGCCCAAATAAAGTTTTGTTTGATTGTATTATTGATTCATTTATAGAATCACCCATAATATCTCTCAACGCTTTTATCTCTGATTGATCTCCAACAGGAGTACTAGTTGCATGAGCATTTATTAAATCTATTTGATCAGGATTTATATCAGCCATTTTCATAGCTTGTTTCATGGCTTTTGCTGCACCTTTTCCTTCTGGATCAGATTTACTTATATGATAAGCATCACCTGACATTCCAAAGCCTTCAATATATCCATATATTTTGGCACCTCTTGCTAGTGCGTGTTCTTCTGATTCTAAAATCAATGTTGAAGAACCTTCTCCCATAACAAATCCATCTCTATTTTTATCGAAAGGTCGTGAAGCTGTCTTTGGATCATCATTTCTTTGTGATAGTGCAGTCATGTTGGCAAAAGCTGCTATAGGCATTGGGTCTATACATGCTTCTGTTCCTCCAGCTAAGGCAACATCAATATATCCGTGTTTAATCATCATGGTTGCATTAATAATAGCATGAACCGATGAAGCACAAGCACTCATAGTTGAATAATTAGGTCCTTTAATTCCATTTTCAATTGAAACAACACCACTTGCCATATCTGCAATCATCATTGGTATTAAAAATGGTGATACTGATTTTGGACCTCTATTGTGTAATTTTTCAAATTCATTATTTAATGTTTTAAATCCTCCAATACCTGAAGCGACTAAAACAGCTGCGTTTTCTTTCCATTCACCATTTTCATCTAATCCAGAATCATTTAACGCTTCTTCTGCTGAAACCATAGCGAATTGAAGTACTCTGTCATATCTTCTGGCTTTCTTTTTATCCATATATTTTTTAGGATCAAATTCTTTTACCTCTGCTGCAATTGATACTTTGTGTTCAGATGTATCAAATTGAGTTATTTTGTCTACACCTATTTTCATTTCTTTTAATGATTGTTTTAATTCTTCCTTGTTTTTAGCTATAGCGTTGATTGTACCTATTCCAGTAACCACTACTCTTTTCATTTTTGCCCTCCTAATTTCTAATAATGACCGTCGGTCATTTAATCTTATAAAAAAACTGCTACTATTTATTTTTTGGGTTTTGTAGCGTTTTTTTTGTTATTTCTATGTAATAGTTCAAAATTTCCATTGGATTTGTTCCACTCCAATACATATATAAATCTTCTCTCAATTTTACTTGTTGGACTAAACCTGTGGTTTGACTCCATAATACCATTGAAAATTTTTCTGGATCGATGTCTTCTCTTATGGTTTTATCTTCTATACCAACTTGAATAGATTTTTTTAAATACTCAAAAATTTGTTCGCTTTTACCATAAGATAATTTTACAAGAGGATCTTCAGTACTTAATTTTGCTTTTTGAGATTCATAATTGGCAATTAGTGAATAATAATCTGGATATTCGTTGTAGAACTCTATGTAAGCTTTTCCCATAGAAACAACTTTCTCTAATCCATTTTTTGCCTTTCCGACATTTTTTCTAATGACATTTTCAATAATATCTAAGGCTTTTACAACAACAGAATAATATAAATCTTTTTTACTAGAAAAATAAAGATATAAGGTTCCTTTTGCCATGCCTGCTTCTTTTGCAATCTTTGACATAGAAACTTCTTCATAGTTATTTTCAAAAAAAAGCTTTTCTGCAGTTTCTATAATTTTTTTGTGTTTATCTTCTCTATTATTCATCAAATCACCTTTTTATAATAAATGACCACCGGTCAGTTTTTCAAATCATTTGAATTATAACATACAAAAAATAAAAAAGTCAAATGGTAATTCGTGTATATAAATCTTTACACGTCATGTATGTTTTATTAACTAAATGATATTTTTCTTGTTACTTTTTTTCTGTTAAATAGAGACTAGTTATCGAAATAATCCTTCTTTAAAAAGTTTAAATTAGATAACTATAAAAAATATTAGAAGGAGGTTGTAATTATGAAAATTACACCATTAGTAAGACAAGCAGCAGAAATTTTAGATACTCCATTTTTAGCTTTAGATCTAAGTTATGTGGAACAAAATTATAAAAACTTAAAAAACTCAATCAACAATGTAGATGTTTATTACGCGGTTAAAGCAAATTCGCATTCTGATATTTTAACTTTATTAAAAAATTTAGGTGGTTCTTTTGATGCAGCATCAAGAGGAGAAATAAATAAATTATTATCTTTAGGAGTAGATCCTAATAAAATTAGTTTTGGAAATACAATTAAAAAAGAATCGGATATAAAATACGCTTGGGAAAATGGAATAACAGTATTCGCTGTTGATTCAGAGATGGAAGTTGAAAAAATAGCGAGAAATGCTCCAGAAGCTAAAGTTTATGGAAGAATTTCAACTAGTTCAAATGATGCAGATTGGCCTTTATCTGATAAATTTGGTACTGACGTTGATCACGTTATTTCTATTTTGGAATATGCTCACAGAAAAGGACTCAACGCATATGGAGTATCTTTTCATGTTGGATCACAATCCTATAACAAATTCAAATGGAAAGAAGCTATTTTGAATGCTAGTGAAGTATTTGAAAAATTAGCCCTTAAAGGTATTCATCTAAAATTATTAAATTTAGGTGGAGGAATGCCCGTTCAACACGTTAAACCTATTCCAGAAGTAAAAGAAATAGGCGACGTTATAAATGAATCAATAAAAGAATACTTATACTGGGTGGATGGTTTGAAAGTTATCACAGAACCTGGTAGATCAATGGTAGGCAACGCTGGAATAATGGCGTCAAGAGTTATGTTGAGAAGTAGAAAAGGAACTAAGAATTGGATCTATTTGGATGTTGGAGTTTTCCACGGATTAATGGAAACAATTGAAAATTTCAGATATGAAGTTGTAGTGGATAGAAAAGAAAATCATGAAACAATGTCAATGACATTAGCAGGTCCATCTTGTGATAGTGTAGACACAATATATGATGAAATAGATTTACCAGTAGATATAGATTACAATGATGTTGTTTATTTTATGAATACAGGTGCTTACACAATAGAATATGCATCACCACATTTCAATGGAATTACACCGCCAGAAGTTTTTACAGTTGAAGAATTACAAGAAGCAGTAGACAAAAAATTAGCCATAATGGCTCAACAATAATAAAACTCCTCGAAAGAGGAGTTTTTTAATTATCAATTTTTTTAATGATTTTAGCTGGGTTTCCACCAATTACAACATTGTCTGAAAAGTCTTTTGTTACTACCGCACCAGAAGCGATTACAACATTATTCCCAATAGTAATACCAGGGTTAATAATTGCCCCACCACCTATCCAAACATTGTCTCCTATAGTTATAGGTGCAGCAAGTTCTCTTCCAGAATTACGTTCATCCGCATTTAAAGGATGATATGCTGTATAAATCTGAACTTTTGGAGCTATCATGCAGTTATCACCTATTTTAACTCTTGCTCCGTCCAAAATCACACAATCATAATTCATATAAAAATTTTCTCCAACTTCAATATTTATTCCGTAATCTACTTTTAAAGAAGGTTCTATATAAATCTTATCTCCGGTTTTTCCCAATAATTCTTTTAGAAGTTGTTTTCTATATTTTCCGTCCTCTTCAGTTGTTTGATTGAATAAACGAGTTAGTTTTCTTGCGTTCTGCCTTGATTTTACTAAATAATCATCTAAAGGATCGTACATCCTGTCATTAATCATATTTTCATATTCAGTCATATCCATATTGATTTCTCCTTTATTTTGTTGTTAGTTTGAGAATAGAGGTTGTTGGATATAAAATGCTCTGCATTTTTGTTGTTGGTAAAGTGTATTATTTTAATTTGGCTTATTTTATACATAATTTATTAATTTCACTTTGTGAAATTTACTGATGTGATTTCTCCATGCGCTGTCGCTTAG
>CAZRTN010000104.1:0-5964 GCA_964603015.1 uncultured Thermotogaceae bacterium
AAAAGTGGATAAGACTGGGAAGGGGGTTTATAAGTATCTGCTGTAAGTCCTAGCGGATTTACAATACTCTTTAGTTTACTTGGATCTAGTTTACCTTTAACAATCTGATCATTCTCATATAATTCCTCAGCATTCAGTATATGCCCTACTTCAGAAGGCATATTAACAGCAGCATCTAAACAATTCTTGACAAACTCCTTGTTTTTAGAAGCTGTAGATCTTTTTTGAAAAGGCCATTGTTGGCCACCTATAATATCTGGATAATTAGTTGTGCTCATAATCTATTAATTTATTTATTAGTTCTTGTTTTCTTGGACTTACAGTCGATATGTCAAAGTTGTCTGAGCTTGGATCATTATCATCTCCAAATATATTATCGTAATTTTCTTTAAAAAAGTCATCATCATCCTCCTCTTCTTCAGCCTGGCCCATTCTATAATCCAAAGTAAATAACTTATCCATTCTACTTACCATTACCATACCAAATGCAGAAACCCTATCAAAGTTACCATCTGGATTCCATGAGCTCAACTCCTCTAATAATGCAATACTACGAATTTTATGTAAATTTAATAAATTTTTCTCAGACTCATCATCTTCATTTGCATTTTTAACTTTCTCCAATAAAAATTGTGATGCCCATTGTCTTGCTTGTGCATTAAGTTTCACACCAGATGGTGTGCCTTTCGCTCTATTACCTGATCTTTCTTTACCAAGTTCCATTGCTTTTACAATAGAAGGCGTGTCTGATAAATACATTAAACTTCCCTTATTTTTAAAATAAGTATATAATGACGTAACATCATTTTCAAAATTAACTTCTGCATTATACCATATAGCCAACCTTCTAACCTGCTCATGAAAATCATCAATTTTTACAGGTCTGCATGAATATTCTGCTGCTATTTCATCTAACCATAAATCAAACACAAATGCTGAGGCCAGTGATACACTATGTTCAACATCATCATATCTTACAGGGTCTACTCCTATTATATATCTATCTCCTATAGATAAAGTTCTTGTACCTTCTTTTGGAGGACTAAATATTTCTACAGCACCTGTTCTATCTTCTTGTGGATTAATAGGAAATTTTCGTATGGGTACTAAATTGTGAGATTGTTCAAACTCTACATTACCACCTTTTAAAGTCATTATACCTACATAATGCGGTGATATAAAACTTTGATAATTTGCTTGAATGTCTCCTAAATGTTCTTTTAATTCTGCTACAGGAAAATCAGTTGTTTCTGTGCGTAATATAGCTTCTTGAGGTGTAATAGCTTCTTCAGCTTTACGTTGTAATATAGTTTGCGATGGAACTCCACTTTCTACAGCTTCTCTTCTACCCTCAAATACTTCTATAAGAGCTTTAATAACATCAGAATTACCATCTTCATCCATACAATCCTCCCTATTAAAATACTCACCCATCCAAAAACTTGAGTATCCTGATCCAGCATTTTTGTCATAAACATTTCTAAGGGGCATTATATTATAACCAGTAGGAGTGTATAAGAATTGCTTTGCGCCATCAAAATTATTTCCTTTAGATCCTCCAGTACCAAAAGCACACATCTGACCAAAAACTCTACCACCCTGCTCAAAAGATTTTCTAGCAATGTCCCATGCTCTAATAAGATGTGGAAACTTACCAGACTCTTCAAAAAACATAGTTTTACCACGTTTACCCCTATGTTTCTCAGGATCATTTTTGAGTGTCATGCCTAATATACTTGATTTGGCACCCCTGGTATTACCCTCAGCATCTTTATAAGCAGCTTTTCTATGCATAGACTTATCTGGTAAAGCAGACCTTGTCAAAGGAGTATGTTCATTTACAAAATCTATAATATCCCAGGCTTTAACTAATAACCCATCACCTCCAGTAAGATATGTTTCATCAGCAGCTAATGCATAACTATCACTTTTATCCCACACAAAATAATTGCACGACAATATAGAGGAATTTTTAAAAGAATAGCCTCTACCACGTGTTTTTAAAACATTACCATGTTTACCTAATTGCTTTGCTTTTTCTAAATAATGATAATATAAATAATCCCCATCCCAAAAATCAGGAAACCCTACTACCCTATCAGCAACAATTTTACCATCTTTAGTCCTTTCAGCACCTTCTGGTATAACCGTCTTTAATATAGGAGATAAATTTAAATAGAAATAATGATAGCCTGTTATCCATTCCCCATCTTCCCGGGCATACCCATATTTACAACGTTCTATTTGAGTTTCCCAAAATTTTACATATTCAGATGTTTTTGCAGGGTTGGGGAATATATCTGTGAATTTTCCAGTTTTTTCATATTGTATAGCCAACGGCCTAAAGTAATCAGTATCTTCCAGTATATGAGGATCTTCAAAATCTACAATAACTTTACCATTCTTATCTTTAGGCATTTCTTTCACAGTACGTCTGTCAGAAGCTACAAGATTACTTAATAATTCAATACTATCTATAGCATCTAATAAATTGTCTCTAGTATATTTATTAAGTTTCTCAAGCTTCTTTTCTGATAACTCAGTTTGTTTATCATTAAACTTACGTACTAATGTTTCTATCATAGATTATTACCATTTTCAAAAATACCAATTTCTCTTTGACCTCTCTTATTACCAGAGGTCTTCTCCTGTTCATATACTTTACTTCTTACTTTCTCTACAGCATCTATAATCTCAGGAGCTTCTTTTAGAGACGCCTTAATTTTATTAATATCATAGATAAATTTACCTGATTTATCCTTTAAATCCCAATTAACATTATTTAAATACTCCATAGCTTTATTAGCTCCGTGTATAACAGCATTTAAATAATCTTCAGCAAATGTAATTGTATTTTCTTTATAAAACTCTAATGCTTTATACACTTTTTCATCAGGTATCCATTTACTATTTTTACCAAACACATGTTTAATAACTTCTGTAGACCTAACCTCTTCATCATCTTCTCTCCAAAATTTCAATTCATTGGTCTTATTAACCATAAAAAATATATAACTAAGTTCTTTACTTGCTATAGATTTATCTTTCCTGGAATCCCACAAATTTTTTATAGGTTCTAGTACTAATGCCTGTGGAGACGCAACAAACTCGTCTTTCTCATAATTATATTCAAGAAGATTCATAATTCACCTTTCTCTTTAAGTTTCTTTTTAAAATATTCTAACCTTCCAGACTTCACAGCAAATATACCCAAATTAAAAATTCTAACATTCTTATAACCTGTTTTTAAGTTACCTTCTTTCATAGTATTTCTCAAAAACAAAAATGTAGATGATAGCACATCTTCAATCTCCTTCCTGGAAAATTCTTCATCTTCTAATTCTTGTGCTGCTTCTTTATAGTTAAATGCTATCATAATAAAGATTGTTTAATAAAAAAGCTGTCCGCACATTTTTACATATACGAACAGCTGTTTTTAAAGTTTAATATTTACTCTTCTCCTTCATTTTTAACCTTCTTTAGTTTAGGCTTTGCTTTTTCTTCCATAGCTTTCTTAGATTCCTCCATTTTCTTTTGAGCTTCTCTAGCTTTAATTTGCTTATCCTCTTCTCTTTCCCTTATCTCTTTAACAGCCCTCTGATAATCCTCCTCTATATTATTTAACTTAACCATCAACTCTTTATTCTCAAGTTCAGCATCAAGTAAAGCATTTTCTATTTCATACTGTTTAGTATGTTCTCTCATCTGATCATTACGTGCTTTTAACTGGCGCTTATACTCACGCTCATATTGTTTTCTTTGCTCAACTTCTTTTTGTTTTAACTGTTCTTGAGTCATTTCTTTTTCTTCTTGTTTGTTTGTCTGTGTCATAATTACTGATTTTTAAGTATAAAATTAAATTTAATAGATTTAACCTTCTCAGGATTAACAATAAATTTAGGATTTAAGGTATCTGACGAATTCTTACCTTTCACAATAAATCCTTTGCGTCTAAAACTTGATAAAATATTAGCAAACTTGGCATAAGCTTTCTCATAAGCATTATCGTCAATTTCCTTATTTACCATTATTTCATCAATAATTTCACTCCTATAAGTTTTATCAAATAGGATAGAATTAGCCTTCGCAACATTTTTATATTTATCTACAAGTTCATTGTAGTAAAACATTAATAATGCCAATACATCTAACTCTGCTCTTCTTAATGTATTAAAAGGAGGCATATGTGACAATATAGTCAACACCTGCTTATAATACAACTCCTTCGTAGTTTTCTGGTTTATATTTAACATATCAATATATGGTTTTGTGGTCTCCACTAACCTTATTAGCTCCCTTATTAATCATATTGATAGAAGTAAAATCCCTATTAACCATTTCTGTCATCAATTCTTTACAAAAAGGACATGGAATTATAGCCTTAAAAGATTGAGATTCTTCATCCCATTCTTTTACAGTAGCGAAAGTCATTACTTTAGCGTACTTTTCACACGCTTCATTAGTACAAAACATCTTCATAATACTACTTTTCAAAATTTTCAGAAACGTGTTGAATAGTGTACTCGTCAGATGTATCTTTACCAACAAGTTCTTCAATACTTCCAAGTAATTTTTTCAGAGAAACTTTTTCTAACAGCTTAACTCTGATTGTCTTCTTTTCTGTGTTTACTGTAAGTTCCATTTTAACTATATTTGATTCCATACTTCTCAATATTTTATACAAAGATATATAAAAAAATTATAAAAAAGCAAACATTTTTTATTATAAAAAACCTAATTCACCAGAAGAGTTGAAAATAAAGGGTTTTGCTAATATCTGTTAAAATAGCTAAAAAAATAATTCCTTAAAACCTTGAAAGTCTCGAAAAAAGTTTTTAACTTCGCTTCATCAAGCTTTGCTTGTTAAAATTAGATTTTAATAACAGGGCTATTTTTTTTCTTTTTGGTTCTTTTTCTTTGTTTGTTCAATATAAAACTATACATTTGCATACAAATTAATACTTAAATTTTTTACTTTCGTCTTGCTATTTTTTTTCATAATTAAACTTTTGTTTTTTGAGCTCCTTCTATAATAGAGGGGGCTCTTTTTATTTACCCCCCCTTTAAAAATTTTTTATTTTTTTTTATTTTTTAAAAACTTTCTGAATGGAAGGAGGGGATGACCACCCTATAAAAAACCCCCACTAAATTAAGGGATCGTTGGATATCCCCGTATTGTCTAATTAAAATTAACGATTATGAAAGCTATTAAATTCACACTACAGAACGTTGTCAATCCACAAACTGGTGAAGAACTGCAACGTATAATGACAGAATTTGACAATGGAGAAGAAATGAAACTTCTCGTTGATGATATTGATGTGTTCAAACAGTCCTTAAAAGAGGATAGAGCTGCAATTGTAGACAAGATTTCTGTACGCAGCGGTGAGTTTGGTCGCTACTGTGTTATTAGCAGAGCTGAATTTGTAGAAGTATTATAATGATATGAAGGGGTGTAAGCCCCTTCTTTCACAACCAAATACGTAGCTATGTGAAGTTGTAGCTATGTGAAGTTATTTAATTAAATATACTATTATGAAACATATTACATATTTAGTTAATTCTATCAAGGATAGGGTTAACTACGTTAAGCTTGCTACTATAGCAGGTTTACTACTATTTAACGTTATTATTTTAAGCCTATATCTATGGTTTGGATAATAATTACCTTAGCAGCTGTTATGATCACTATAGTGATTGTAATGGCTATTGATGTATTCATCTTTGATGATGATATTGAAGATGAAGAGTACCTTAGTGATAATGACTTCACTGAGGTAACTGGGGTAGATGATGATCCTTATGATTGGCATAATAATTATCAAAGGGGTAGATAACATGTTATAGAACATATTAATTTATGAGCTATATCATGTTTATAAATGATTTATGATGTGTTTAAAGGTGGTGTGGGTTAGGAGGTTACCTGATATCTTACCACCATTTTAAACATATTTCTAGTTA
>CAZRTN010000105.1:0-2235 GCA_964603015.1 uncultured Thermotogaceae bacterium
GCTAATTTAGTTCTATTAAATTATTTATATAATAATTATTCCGTTCAAACAAATTTCTCTAAAGATTTCTACAATATCTATTTAGGATTATCAGATAAACAATATTATTTCATAGGTGCAGAATTATATATAAAAAATTTTATAATCACTTACAAAAATTCTTTATATAAAGGAAATGAAGATATTTTGCTTAAATATTCTTTATTAAATGAGGGTTCTCTAGGATATGCTCATTCTTATGAAAATGGTTATTTAAATATTTTCGGGATTTTAATAAATACAACCGATTTCTTTGAGTCAAAGAATGAAAATGTATTCTCTTATTATTTTAGAACAAATTTTAATTATTTGAATTTATATACTAATTATTATTTTAACTTTGATGACGTGAATAATATAAATGCTTCTTATAAATTTTCTTTTGATGAATGGTATTTGAAAATTTTAGGAGAATACGATTTTATATCAAATGAGTTTTATATAGGTGGGGGGGTTGAACTCACTTATTAAAACCTTTTCTCTTACTTTTCCCCCAAGATTGCTTGTTTCTCATCGAATTGAAGTATGCAAATAATCTTATAAAATTTTGAATTTGTCTATATCCAAAATTCTCTAAAATCGAAAATATTAATAATACTATTGTTTCTCTGAAGGTAAAATAATTTACCTCATCTTCTGCAATAATAAAAGAAGAAAGAGAAACAACAGTTCCAAGCATAATAACAGCTATAAACAAAAATAAAAATATTTCTAGGCTAACCACGTTTAAATATATCCCTATTAAAAAAACTACAATACCTGAAAATTCAAATATGGGGCCTAATGCCTCAAAAATGAAATAATATGGTAATCCGATTAAACCCATTGTTCCATAATTTTTATTGAAGATTTTTCTTCTATGAAAATGCAATATATCTAATAAACCTTTTTGCCACCTATCTCTTTGAACAAAAAGACTCAACAATTTTTCTGGAACTTCAGTCCATGCGTTAGCGTTATATACAAAGCTAACCTTGCTTTTACTTTTCCTTTCTTTTATCCCTGATAATACCCTTACAACAAGCTCCATATCTTCACCTAAAGTATTTTTCCCATATCTTTCTGATTCTGTAAGGTATCCTCCTGCTGCTATTGTATCTTTTCTGTTGAAAAGTCCAAAAGCACCTGAGATTATCAATAAACTACTTATGCTAGACCAACCAAGACGTCCAGCTAAAAATGCTCTTATATATTCAATTGTTTGAAAAATTGCAAGTGGATTTTTTGGTATTTTTATCTCTTCAAAATATCCTCTATCAGTTTTACTTCCATTTACAGGTATGATATTTCCGCCCATAGCTGAAATTCCTTTTGGTTCATCTATTGTCAACGAAATTAATTTATACAAGCTATCGCTTTCCAAAATAGAATCCGCATCAATTCCACAAACATACTCGTTTGATGCAGCATTAATACCAACATTTAATGAATCAGCTTTCCCTCCATTTTCTTTATCTATTACAATTAAATTTGGAATATTTTTATTTACATAAATCCCTCTTGTAGGTCTAGTTTTAAGTTTTTCTGTAACTACATAATCAACTTTTTCTAGATAAAAATATGATTTAAGTGTCTCAAGTGTAGAATCCTTAGAACCATCATTTACAACAACTAATTCATATCCGGGATAATCAATACTAAGAAGTGAATTAACGCTTTCAACAATATTTTTTTCTTCATTATAAGCAGGTGCAATTATTGTAATCGAAGGTAAAATTCCAGGTTTTGTAAGCATCTCCATGTTTTTAATATTCCATAATTTTTCTTGTCTATATTTTTCATAATAAGAAAAAAACATTAAAAAAAGATATATAGAATTTAAAGCTATAACATAAATCCCTAAATAAATATTGAAGTCAACGATAAACTCTACCAATATTTCTCTTTGAGAATTTTGTGCGATAAAATCCCCTTTTGTAAAATAAAAAACTATAATTGGTATAAAAAAAGTTATGAATAGGAAAAACCATTGAAATTTTATTTTGCTTTTTTCATTAGTTACAAAATGTGGAAGAGATTCAGGTTCTAACCTTTCTAAATTTACCTTTTCTAATAATTCATCTTTTAGATAAAAAGACAATTCTTTTTGAACATACTCATCATTTTTTACAGAGTTCAAAACAGATATCATCTCTTTTTCAATTTCTTCTACTTTATTCTTATTTACAAAATCAATTATTTCACTTGTTTTATGAG
>CAZRTN010000105.1:2335-3925 GCA_964603015.1 uncultured Thermotogaceae bacterium
TCTTCTTTATTCAAATCAACAATTTTTATATGTTCAATCAATTGGTTTAAATGTACTCTATTTTCTATTTTATAGTCAATTGAAATGCTCTTAAAATTATCTCCAACCTTTTTTCTATAATAAGCTTCCTTTTTTCTATACTGTTTCATATAGAACTTTTTTATCAAAAGATAAGAAAAAAAGAAAAGGTCTACAAATAACAGAACATACAATATAATGAATAATAAATCAAGGCTAATCATCTGAATCACTCATTATTATATATTCAATTATTCCCGTTATTTCTTCTATTATAAAAGGTTTTTTTAAAAAATAATTTATACCTAAAGAGTAGGCTCTTTTTGTATTTGCAGATGATTTTTTAAAATCAATCAAAATAAATTTTATTTTCCTCATATTAGATTTTTCGTTCATTTTTTGTTTTAATGAAAAACCGTCTATTTTTGGTAGGGAGATAGCAGAAATAACTAGGTCAATTTTTGTATTTTTAAGTATATTTAAAGCTTTTTCTCCGTTCCTAACATTTAGAACTTGATAGCCAAGGTCTATTAAATAATTTTTTAAAATATTGGTTGAATATTCATCATCATCAGCAATTAAAACAACATCAGTATCTTCTGAATAGTCTTTTAGCATTTGATCTTCAAAAAGAATGTTGTCTCCTATACTTTTTGCAATCTTTAATCTCAATTGACCCATATCAAAGATATCATCTATTATTTTGTCATATCTTTTTTCTTCATTAAAATATTCACTAAAACTTACTATAGCTAAAGATATGGAAGGTTTTTCTATAAAAATATCACTATCTTTAATTATATTAATTATTCTTTCTGCATAAGGATACGGATCACTTTCATCTTTTATATAATATGCAAAAAGTGAGCCTTTTAGTTTATAGAGTTCATGTTTATCGCTTTTATTTTCTCTAAGAAGTATAGAAACATTTCTTAGAGTTTCATCTCCCATGGAATCCCCATAAGATGAATTTATTTCTGATAAATTATTAACATTTATAAAAATAATTTTATGATTTATTTTTTCATTCAAAGCCTTTTGTAAGTCGTAAGATAAAGTCTCGATAAACGATTTACCATTTTTTAAATTGGTTAAATCATTTTTATATAAATTGACTTTTGTATCATTAAGTGTCTGTTTCAATATTTTATTATCTACTTCTATATTGTTTAATTTCTTTTTCAGTTTATTAAGTTCTACAACAGTTTCGTTTAGCACTTCTTTTATAATAGAAGGTGTTTTTATATTATATTTTATACAAAAATCATCTATTATTCCCTTAACAAGTATAAGCGCCTCTATTCCTTTATGATAATAAATCAAAGAACTAATTTCATTGAGTACTTTTTCTGGATCATCATTTTGATGCTTTTTAGTGACAGAAAGCATTTGCTCTTTAAATTTAATGTCTTTACCAGGTATTTTTTTTGAAATATCTTTTATAAGAACTTTATAGTTTACCATTGAAAGCATTCTTTTTGCTATATGTCTTGAGTAAATTCCTGCATCTATATTTCTTATTTTATTTATAGCTTCTTTTGTATTTTTATTAATTAAAGACCCATAAAAAGG
>CAZRTN010000105.1:4025-5944 GCA_964603015.1 uncultured Thermotogaceae bacterium
ACAATAATATAATCACAATCTAACCCAAGAGTTTCTAAAGATAATTTTATGTTCCAAGAAGTTATTATTTGGGGTTTATTTGGTAATACTTCAATAATTTTTGATAAGGAAGAAACCTTTTCTATATCTGCTGATGTTATAAGAATTTTATTTATTTGGTCGAAGTTTATTATTTCATTGATTGTTTCGTATATATGATCAAACATAGTAATAGGTCCAGGGTCTACCAATATCACATCTTCATTATTTACTATAAGATATTGGTTAAACCTCAAGTTTCCTGGTTGAATGTTGGGACTCAACCAGTATATTGAATTAGCTATTTCTCTTTTTGAATTATTATTTGCCATAAAATCATCCCTTAATAAAAATGAGTGTAATTCCAAAAATAATCAGATATTTCAAAGACTGTTTCCTTAACTTCTAACAAAAATAACTTCTCATTTGTCGATATTTTTTCTAAAACACCATCATTCCTTCTTATTTCTATGTTTTTCAGAATTTCTAATTCATATATATTATGGTATTTATACTCGGTTTTTTCTTTTAATTTAAGTTCATCTGAGATATTTGTATGGTTGATATCTTTTATATAAAAAACATTTTCATTTCTAACTAATAGTAATCCAGAAGTCACTGAAAAGGCAGGATATATCTTTTCATAATTCTCGTAAAAATTCAATAAATTTTCTATTCTGGCATCAGAAAAATTCATATGTATTTTTTCATCTCTATAGTAAAGACCAAAATCCACTACATAAAGCATTGGTATCATTCCATCTATTATTCCTGCCATCTTTTCAAGATCATAACCTCTAGATGTATTTTCATACTCTGAATCAATAGTGTTTGTAAAAGCTAGTACTTTTTTCTCAGAAAACACTTTTTTAATATCCTCCAAGAAAACCATATATTTTTCTGTGTTATTTCCTTCTCCAAGATTAATCCATTCAAAGTCTACAACTATTCCCTCATAATTTATATTTAAAGAATCTATAAATTTTTTATTTGATGTAATTAAATTAAATCTGTTATTGTAAAGATCTAAAAAACCTTCTGAACCAAAACTGTCGAAAAACCAAAGATATAATTTTATTCCTCTATCTTCTAATAAATTAGAAAAAAACTTTAGATTTTCTTTTGACGTTCTGTAGAAAAAGAAATTTCCTCTTTCAGAAATATCTGCTCTACCCATGTGTATAATAACCTCATCAAAATTTTTATCAATGTTGTCTACTATTTCAAGTATTTCTTCTTTTTCAGCATCTCTAAAAGTTTTTAAAATAAAAATATCATCACCAATAATAATCCCTTTAGAAAAAAAGACTACATTGACAAAAATCAAACAAAATATTAAAATATATTTTTTCATAGTTAATCACCTTATTTTGAATTCAGAAAATATTGAATATCCTCTTCTTCATAATCTTTTAATTCTCTTTTTAATAATTCTTTCGTTTTTTCTTTTATTTCCTTTATATCAATATTGCCTTCTTGAACTAACTTAGCAATTATTTCTGTAGCCTTATAATCTTTATAAAAATCATTAGGAGAATTGGGCTTATCATGAGCTTCAATTATTATATCAGCGTTATAATTTCTTATTGTTTTTAATAGGTTTAAAAATGTTGAAGGAGTATAAACCCATTTTTTTTGATATAAATCTGGAGCTGTAATATCACCTAAAAACAATACATTCTTTTCTTTTATATAAATTATGTTTCCATCTTTTGTATGATCATTTTCTGTTTTTATTATTTGGACGATTGTACCCCCTAAATCAATTTCAATATATTTATCAAATATGATATTTGGGGTTATAATTTTTATATCATTTCTATTATCTTTATATTCTTCTTTTATCATTGCAGAGCAAAATTCTATTTCAATTCCTTCTTTCACTCTTTCATCCAAAGAAG
>CAZRTN010000106.1:0-5934 GCA_964603015.1 uncultured Thermotogaceae bacterium
TAATAGATTGAATATATCATTGAGGATATTATAGAATGGTCTGAAGAATCAATATTTTCATATTTTACTTTATTTATATCTTTATTTTGCATTTTTTCTATTTGGAATTTGGGATTAATTTTTCCAATGTCATGTAATATTACTGAGTTATAAAACATTTCTATTATTAGATTTTTTATATTTTCTTTTATATCTATATTATTTATTAGGTTTTCAATTATTGTATTTAGTTTTTTGTCTTCAAGAATTTTATTTAAATACTTTTTAGTTAAATCAGTATGTTCTATCAGCGTTTCTTTTTTATCTTCTTTTAAATGAGCATACACAGATTTCTCATTCAATAAATTTTTAATGTCTATATACATTTTTTTCTCCTTTAGAAAAAGTGTAAGACTTTATTATTGTGAGCATAAATATCACTGATATTTTCAACTCTTTCTATTTCCAAATTTGTATATATTGTATTCTCAAATTCATAAAAGTTATATTTTTCGTTTAATTTAATTGGTTGTTTTTCTTTTAAAATAAATTCATATTCATCGTCATGTGTATATACATCTAAATCACATATTTTTTCTAAGAATAATGAATCAATATGATCTATTTTTTCTTCTTTTGATAAATTTATTTTTTCTACACTATTTATATCTGCTGAATGATCATTTTTACCTAAATAAGGGATAAATTCTGTTTTTTTATTTAAGAGATAATCTTCTAATTTTTTATATTCATCTGTTTGATTTTCCAATATATATATTTCCCATTCAGGTTCTTCTAACCATTGTTCTCTTACATTTAATATATTATTTGCTTCTTGAGAAGCATAACCCACTGTGTTATTAAATATTTGAATTTTTTTATCAAAATATTTTTTTATAGGTACTACTGAAATTTTGAAATCTTTTAGTTTTTCATAGAATTCTGGATATTTTTCCCTATTCTGTTGGTTATATCCTTTTAAGCCTATTACTGCGCCTAATATCCCCAACAAAGCAATTTTGTGTATATTGTTGTATGTAAAATAGGCATATTGATTAACATCAGGCTTTTTGAAAAAAGCAGTTTTCCCACTTAATGTGAATTTCAAAGCTTTCATTTTCAGTCAACCTCTTTTTTAGTATATATATTCATTAATTTTATTGGTAATTTGTCTAATTTTTCTATTTTTATTTCTGTTAAAAATTCATTGTAATATATTTCTATTTTTTCTATTTCTTCTGAATAATCATTTAAAAATTCGAGTTTATTAAGATCAAATACATCTTTTTCATTTTTAGAAAATTCTATAAAGCTAGAAATATCAGGTAAATACATTTTTGAATTCTCTTTACTTTCGATAAAAATAGCAAATTCATTTTCACAGCCAAATTTTGAATTAGTATTCAAAGCAGTGGTACTTATAAGAGCTGCTTCTTTAAATTTCTTATACGCATCTTCAGAATAACCTTCAAAGCCTTGTAATATACTTTCATATTCTTCGTATGATTTTGGATTTACCGAAAAACCATAAATATAGTGTGCTTCATCTGTCACTATTTTTTTACCGATAGAAGTCATTTGAGCATCTTCAGAAGTTGCATCTTTAAAAGGAGATAGTATATCTTGAGTAATTACATTAGTGTCAGGATATTTGTTTAATCCTTGATTAAATTGTACTGCTCCTGTAATAGATAAATTTTGTCCACCTTCAGCAAATGTAGCTCCAAAATTCATTACATCTACACATGAAAATAAATTTTTCATAACTTCACTTGAATCCTTTTTATTTATTTCTGTACCGAATAAAAATTCATATCTCTCTGAAAGAGTTCTAGGGACTATTCTCTTTTCTTTCTTTTTGTTTTCTGTTTCTGTATAAGACCTAATATACATTACTTTTTCACTATTTTTATCCCACATATATTTCATAGGGAATTTAACCGCTTTATCACTTGCAAAATATTCTCCTCTTGAAATTGATTTAGGTCTACCAGTAAAATCTGCATTGAAATTTGCCATTTTTGATTTTATCGATATAGCCCCGTATACTCTTTTTTTAAATTTCATATTCATTCATCTCCTTTAATTAAATTATCTCTTTCTTCTTTTTTTGAATAAAAAATATTCTCTCCAGTCAAATACCCTGCGAAAAACATGTCAAAGTCAATTTTTTGTTTTTCATTTTCAAAGTTGAACAAAACAGAAATAAGATTATCTCTAAATTTATTTATCATTAATTCATGCTTATATTTCTCAAAATATCCAGCTATTTCATGTTTCATGTCGTCTACTTTTGTGCAATTTAAAAACGGAGAGGCGAGATCATGCGTTTTCTTACTTTTTTTGCTTTTGCCTACAAGAAATTTAACTATTTGTCCTGATAAAAATGAATATTCTTCAATATTTTCTAATTGCGTTAAAGATTCACCATTTTTCTTGAAATACTCTAAATATCTTTTAATTTTATCTTTCATTTTTTCTCCTCCTAACCCAAAATATATTTTTATAGAAATATACAAATTAAATGCAGGTAGAACAAAATCTCCTTTTACTTTGAAATTTTCTTTTATTATTTCTATTCCATATTTTTCAATAATAACCTTTATATCTCTTTGTTTATTTTTCTTGAAATAACTGTAAAAACTATCTCTTGTGATCATCAATATTTCTTTTAAATATGCACTAATTGACTGATCTCTTATTCTTTCTTCAAAATAGTTATTTTTTAACTTTTTATTAAAAAAATAATAATCCACTTTACTTTCTAATTCGTATAATCTTGATACTGGATTGTATTCTTCTTTCATTTTTAATTTTTCTGGTGGCTCAATTATTTTTTTATATTCAAATTTTATATTATTATCATAATCTATAAGATAATCGTAATCTTTCATTACAGCTTTTCCATTATCATTCTCTTTATATATAAAATGACAATTTTCTTTGTTAATATTTTCTTGGCTATAATCTCCCTTAAAATTACATTCTTCTGTAAAATAAAAATATCTATTTTTAATATTAGAAAGAAATTCAAAGAAATTGTATAGGTTCATAGCCTGTTCAGGAGTAACTCTAAAAGGAGCTTCAAATTTTGTGCTTTTTAACTGATAAAAAGGTTTTTTTGAATTTAATGAAATATTTGGAATAGGCAAGCCATAAATATTCCCTTTTTCGTCTTCTTTATTGTAGCTGTTACTGGCAAAAATTCTTGGTTTTGTGTAGAGTTCATAGAATTTTTTATATTCATCTATTTCTTTATCAAAAAAGATTTTTAAGTAATAACCTTTAAACTTAGCATCTTTTTCATCATTTTTTTCTTTGATTTCTTCCAATATTATTTTTATATCTTCGTATTTATTGATTAATATATTTTTATACTCTTCAATGTTGTACTTTTCCATATCATCAACAGGTAATGTTTTAGAAAGTTCATCAAATATTTTTTGTGTATTTTTATCGTTACTTTGATAAGATCTTGGATTTTTTAACTTCTCATACTGTTCATCTATATACTTAAACAAATCATCGGATGGTTCAAAGCTTGATATTTTTAGAAATAAAGTAAAATAATTATTTGAATGAATTTTTTTATTTGCTATACATTTATTAGTATTTAAAACAGAACTAAAATAATCTCTTTCTTTAAACCATTCATATTTTTCACTGTGATATAACTCTTCATCATTTTTCTTATTTTTAACAAATAAATAATCAGTTATTTCCCCAGTTTCTTCAAGTTTAATATATACTCCATCTTTCAAACTATAATTATCTAAAATTATATTCGAGTCTTTTTCAAACTCTTTACTAAAAATCTTTAGTAAGTCTAATAAAATTTTGAACACCTCCCTTATTTTCCTATAACATATCCAGCTCCAAGACTACTATTTTTTTCTAGAATCCCTACAGCATTTGCTAATTTAGCTAATTTTTGCGACTCATCAGAAGTACCAACCTTAATATTGAATTTATTTCCAAGAACTTTAAAATCTTTGTATTTATAGACTATAGGTTTTTTATTTATGATCTCTATATATTCTATAAACTCATCTTTCAATTCTAATTTTTCTTCGAAATAGTTTTCATATTTTTTTTGAAGGTTATTTTTTATTCTTTTTTTTAAAAACTCTAATCCATTACCTTTTTTCCAATAACCATTATTATCCAAAGTACTTATAGCTGCATTTAAAGTGTAAAGATTCGTTATAAATTTTTGTTGGTAATCATTAATTTCTGAAGCAACTATATGAAAAAAATCATTATTTATTTTACTGTAGTTAAACTTTATTTTCTCTATAAACGATTTATTTAAGGATTTTAACCTAAAAAAATAAACTCTACCTTTTTTATATATCTTTTCTTTTTCAATAGGCGATAAACCACTAAACACATAATATTTTATTTTATTCTCTTTATGCAATTTTTTCAAATCATCAGAAAAATACATACTTTGGTTTATCAATTCTCCTATACGCCAATTTATTTCTTGATAATCAATATCCTTTTGCAAAAATACAGTAGTCAACAATTCATAATATTTCATTTTAAGCCTCCTTTTATTAATCATTTTACAATATATTTTTATTATATCATCATAAATTAATTTTTATTCATTTTAATATCACTTATTTTATTTTTATTTTAAAATATAGATAAGGAAATTAAATCATTTTTATTTCAATTTGTATTTATATTATAATACTTTTTATTTCAATAAGTCAAATGATAAAAAAACTCCCTTTAAAAAGGGAGTTTAAAAACACTTAGTGTTATTGTTAGAATCTTTTAAAATTATTTGCAATATAAATACAAATATTTAAATACAGAAACTATAGGTGTTATTTTTGAATTATATCATTACTTAATAAATACTATTTTACAAGAAATGAAAAAGTCAGCATTAAAATGCTGACTTTTATTTATCTATTTTCATTTATTATTTGTTTCCATTTTTGTAGATTTTTTACTAGCCAGGCTGCTGAGTTTTTTTGTCCGTTTTCATCTATGAAGTCTATTTTTAATAATGGCATAAATTTTGATTTACCAAGGAATGATCTAACTTCTTCTATCTTTTCTATTTTATCAAGTGGAATTTTTATTTCTTTTTTTGGTATCCACATTTGGAAAAAAAGATATTCTTTTGTTAGAAGCAAGGCCCCGTTTCCCCTTATTTGAGTCATTCCTTTAGATTTCACTCCAAAATAATTCACGTTTGATGAAAAGGCTTTTATTTCTTCTTTGTTGTAGTTTTTTAATATTTTTTGTGCTTTTGTTTTTTCTAAATATTTTATAACAAAATACAATATTAAAATTATTACTAATGGTAATAGATATAAAAACAAATTCATTTTCTCAGCCCCCTATTTTTTTAAAATATTATATCATATTAAAGTTTTTTAAACTTGTGAATATAGTAATAATGATATTTTAATAAATGATGGTAATATATTATTAAAACTAAAAGGAGATGAAAATTTTGAATTTAATGATACCAAGTTTGAATATGAAAGAATCTTTTATGAGTATGGTTAATGATTATATAAAAAATAATGATTTCTGTTGTTTGTTTAGAGCAAATTTTAATTTTGCTAAAAACGAGATTTCTCCAGCAAGGTCGAAATGACATATTTAAAATTTGCTGTTGGTAAGAATGCAAAATAATTGTAAATCTCTCCATACGATGCTTCCCATCTTAGTCATTATAACTTGAACTTTATCACTATGAGTGTAAAGATTAAATCATCTCTTATTGTATAGTTATACATTTAAATTTTATTGAATCTAAAAGGAATGTGTTTTTTTATTTTACGTATTCTTTAGCTTTTTTTGTGTTGTTGTATTTCATTTCTTTCATACATTTTTTTAGCAATAGAATTATCCATGTTATGTTTACTGAAAAAGCTATTGATTCTGCTATTGGAAAAGCGAACCATGTTGAATCTAACCCAGCAATTT
>CAZRTN010000107.1:0-2166 GCA_964603015.1 uncultured Thermotogaceae bacterium
AAATAAAAACCAAAGCTTTTAATCAGCTTTGGTTTATTATAATTCCAAAATTATTAAGTTTTAAAATAGATTCATCCATTAAATTTTCAAATATCTGTTCATCTTTTTTTGAAAAAGTTAGATGAATGTTTATATGTAATAACTCGTCTTTGAATTCGACTTTATTTATGGAATAAGAGGTTAAAATACTTTTTTGATGTGTTTCAAACATTTTAGCTGCATAATATCCTATTGTATCTAAAAGTTCAACTTTTTGTTCATAGAGAATTTTATGTTTTTTACTTTCATACATGTCTTTTATATGAGATAAGTTATAATTCAATAATTTATCAGATAGTTTTTTCAAATCGTTAAATAAATAAGCTTTTTCATAAATATCGTATTTATCAAAAAAATGTAAAGATTTATAAGCTTCGTTCAGCGATCCATAAAAAATGGAATTTTCATGATTTTTAAGGTATTTATAGATATATGTCATCAAATTATATCTAAAGCTTTTTTGTAATGAATTTACACTTTCAATGTTCAACTCATCATATCTACATAAAAACAGATTAAAATTGATAATTTTATGAACTAGATTAATTATTTTTTTGCTGTCGTTATCTATTGATTTATTTAACAATGTGTTCTCTTTAAAAATTGATATAGATTTGGATTCGCAACAAAAGAAAAAATCTCTAAAAAGATAATCTAAAACATTGGTTTTGAAATGTTTATATTTATCTTGATTAGAAAAAAGTTCCCAAAAATTTATTAACCAATTATTACTTTTACTTTCCATAAGAGGATCAAAAATTCTTCCGGTCATTAAAAAATTAATAGTAGATATGCCCAAAAGATGTTTTTTTATATTTTTGAAATTGTCCACAAAAAGTATTTTTTCGTTGTTTTCAAATTCACCATTAAAATAATAATTTTTATAAAATTGTCCTGAAAATAATAATATTATACCCAAGAAAAGTGTTAGATAAAAAAAATCATTTGTAGAAATATCTTCATCAAAGCTTTTTAAATCCATTTCTTTTATTTTTCTCTCAAATATAGGTAAGATTATTTCTTGGTTTTTTAGAAAAGATTTTATAAATATCTCATTGTTTATTGATTCATGATTAATATTAGTATTGTAAAAGTCAAACCAGTTTTTTTTAATACCTTGTTTTAAATAAGATCTTATTTTATTATTTTCTATATTTTTTAAGATTGAAGAAAAATCATCTTCCAAATTTTTATAAAACATGTAATTCATCCCCCGGTATGATATAATTAGCCTCATTTTTATTTTAACATAAAATCAATAAAATTTTACAATAAACCACATTATATTATAAAATCTAAAAATAGACAAAATAAAACCCGAGATTAAAAATCTCGGGTTAGTAATTTATAGATTAAAAGAAATAAACAAATCCAGTGCCCCCATAAATATGAAATTGGGCCATATCTGGTATTATTTCAATTCCTGGTGCTATATCTGCGAAAATAATTATTGGTAATTCTATTAAATTTTCTAAGTCATATTCAATACCTACAGGGATTCTAGCAGCAACACTTATAGAAGTTCCAAGACCAACTGTAGCTCCAACACCATAACGGTAATATAAATCTCCATCCCAATTTTTTACTAAATTATAATTTGCAGTAATAGTAAAATAATTATACCAGTATGACCATGCAGCTGTAGCATCTAAGAATTGAAAATCAGCTATATTATATCTTCCGTAAGCACCCGAAGGCTCTCCGCCTATAACTCCAGCACCTTTGATACCTCCTGAATAATTCATGGAAAAGGTTAATAAACCAACAACAAGAATTGCAATAATCAAAATCTTTTTCATTTGACTCCCCCCTTTTTTTGAAGTGTAAAAAAATAATATAATTCTAAATAATTATAATATATTAATATTAAATTAATATTAATTGAATAATAAAACATTTAATGTATAAAAAAATACCCGAGATATAATATCTCGGGTATAATATTTTTATATTATATTTCGATTAAAAGAAATATACAAAACCAGCTCCACCTGAAAGATCAAAATCAATCCCAGGTAATATTGCTAACCCTGGAGCCACCTCTAAAAATAAATTAATTGGAAGATCTATGAAATTTGTTATATCATATTCTATTCCTAAAGGAGCTCTTGCAGCCAATGATAAATT
>CAZRTN010000107.1:2266-3744 GCA_964603015.1 uncultured Thermotogaceae bacterium
TTTCTAATAACGGTAATTTAGAAAATTCTTCTGTTAATTTAATAGTACCTGTAATAATAACTGTAGATATAAAAAGAATGAAATTTGATTGAAAAATCAAATAACTCAAACTTAAAAATATTATAATTCCCATAATTATAGACAATAAAGGAGTTATTAAAATCCCGATGGGGGCAAGTTGTTCAAAATATATTATTGAAAAAGGCATAATACCTATAAAAGAGGATATGGGTATTAAAAGAATTTTAAGTCTTTCTTTTTTTACCATTTCGTTAGTTAATAAAATCATAAAAGCTGCTGAATAACTCATTTGAAAACCAACATTAAATATAGAAGATGGAAGTATTAATATATTTATAAAACCTATTAAACCAAGTATATTTATTGAATATATATTAATTCCAAAACTTCTAAATGAAATTATAAGTACTATCAAACTAACTGCTCTAACAGAACTAGGGCTAAATCCAGTTAATACAAGGTAAGAAATCATAATTATGGATATTAAAAAGTTTTTCAACTTATAATTAAAAGGGAATAGAAGATAATTTAAAATTCCAAAAATTATAAAAACATGAAAACCAGAAACAGCAAATAAATGTAAAGTTCCAGTTTTTTTAAATAATTCTTTATTTGATAATCCACCCATTACGGAGCTCATCATGATGTCTCTAATCGTATAGTCTTCTATATTTTGATATCTTATAATAGCTTTATCTTTTATAGCAAGAAAAGAATCATTATCTGACATAGCTACATATTCAGCATTTAAATAATTGTTATCTAAAAAACCAGTTATATAAACATTGTTGCCATTTTTAATTTGTTCTACACTAAATTTATTATAATTGAAACTGTATATTTCTTTATGACTTTCCCATTTGTTGTTAAAAAAGATTTTTTCAGTCAAAACTTTGTAATTACTGTATTTTTTATCTATTATTTTTCCTAAAACAGCTATCTCACCATTAAAATCTGTGAAATTCATCATAAATAAAGGAATTATAGATAATAGTAAATAAAAAGTTTTCTTTTTAAAAATGAAGGAAAAAATAGTAAAAATAATGACCGCAGTAATTATTCCTGCGGTCAAATTTATCTTTGTTATTATGATTAACAATATGCTTGTTAGAAAAATGTTAAAAAATAGTGGTTCTTTATTATGCATTAAGCACTCCAAGAGCGAGTGAAGCCATTTTTGATTGTGCATCATTTGCTCTGGATACAACTACTATAGGTGCTGTACAACCAAGAATCAACCCTGCAATTTTTCCTCCAGCTAAATATACTGCTGATTTACCAAGGAAGTTTCCTGAATGAATATCTGGAACTAACAAAATATCAGCTTGTCCAGCTACTTCACCAGTAACTTTTTTGATTTTTGCAGCTGTCATATCAAGTGCATTATCTATACCAAGTGGGCCATCTACAATACAATCTTTTATTTGTCCTCTTCTGTTCATTTGGGTCAATATAGC
>CAZRTN010000107.1:3844-5823 GCA_964603015.1 uncultured Thermotogaceae bacterium
GCTTTTAATAAAATTGAAGTTTTAATATTTCCTTTCATAACAACATCTGCAGCTCCAGAACTAACCAACCTTATTCCTTTTTCAGCAGCGTCTGTTGAATTTTCAGCATCAATTATATCAAAATTTTTATCAATCTTTTTAAGGTTTTCTTCAATAATTTTTTTATCTCCAACTAAAACAGGATCTGCAAAACCTTCATCATGTGCAGCGGAAACAGCTTCTATTGCTTCTGGATCTTCTGCTCCGATAACCACAACTCTTTTCACACCGGTTTCTTTTGCTTTTTTAATTAAATCATCCAAATTCCTCAATATAAAAACCTCCTCTTATTATAATTAATTATCCTCGATAGTTTAAAGATTCTGTTATATGTTTTATAGCAACTTTTTCAGCGCCATTTAAGTCTGCAATAGTTCTAGAAACTTTTAAAACTCTATTTACTGATCTTGCTGTTAGTTTTAAATTATTAGATGCTTTTTTTATAAAATCTTCTGTTGAATCTTCAAGACTTAAATGTTGTTTTAGTTCTCTGTTATTAAGCTTTCCATTTAACTTACCTTGTCTATGAATTTGAATTTTTGCAGCCTTTGTAACTCTCCTTCTAATTTCTTCAGAGCTTTCTGCATCATCTTTTGACATTAATTCATCTATTTTTACTCTTGGTACATTTATTCTTATATCGAATCTATCTAAAATCGGACCGGATATTTTTTTATTATAATTATTTATTTGATTCATCGAGCAAACACATTCTTTTTCTTTATCGCCATAGTATCCACAAGGACAAGGGTTTTTGGAAGCAACCAACATGAATTTGGCTGGATATTGAGCGACAGCTTTTGCTCTTGTTATAGTGACTTCTCCGTCTTCCATGGGTTGTCTTAAAGCTTCTATAACATCTGATTTATATTCGGGGAATTCATCCATAAAAAGTACTCCGTTATGGGATAAAGATATTTCTCCTGGTTTAGGATCGCTACCTCCACCTATTATAGAAACACTTGAAGCAGTGTGATGAGGAGAACGGAAGGGCCTTTTTGTAACAATTTTATTTATATATCCTGAAACAGAATAAAGTTTTGTGGATTCTATTATTTCTTCTTCTGTCATTTCAGGTAATATTGTAGGTATTCTTCTTGCAATCATTGTTTTTCCTGATCCTGGAGAACCATTCATTATAATATTATGAAATCCACTTGCTGCTATTTCAACAGCCCTTTTTGTCATTAGTTGTCCTTTTATTTCTGAAAAATCTATTTCAAATTTTTTCTCTATTTGTTTTTTGTTTATTGGAACATAATTTTCTAAAGTTCCTTCAGATATTTTAATCAAATCTTTTATATGGTCAATTACCAAAACATCTGATTTATCAATAAAAAGAGTTTCTTCTTGATTTTCTCTTGGTATTATAAATTTAGCTTCTGGGTTTATTTTTTTAATACTCATTAGAAACAAGGTAATACCTCTTACCGGCCTTATTTCTCCATTTAATCCAAGTTCACCGAAATAATAATAATTTTCATCAAGTCTTTGGATTTGAGAAGCTGCTTCTAACAAAGCTACTGCAATTGGTAAATCAAAATGTGTACCGTCTTTTTTTAGAGAGCTAGGGGATAGATTAGCTACTATTGAACCGTGAGGCATGCTGAATCCAGAATTTCTTGTAGCACTCATAACTCTTTTTTCACTTTCTAAAATAGAAGTAGTAGGAAGTCCAACAATTTTAAAAGTTTGATAAGATGATCTTGAATTTATGTCCATTTCAACGATTACTTCTTTTACGTGATATCCAGAGATAGATCCTGTTTTGATCTTGGAGTATTTCACCTACTTTATCCCCTTTTATTCTTTGTCTTTGACAAATTATTTTATATTAATCTTAATTTTATTTTTTCATTGTTTTTGTTCTAATGATTTTGTTTTTTCAGCCAAAATAATAAATAGATGCGATGAACTATTGAGAATTATAGTACAAAATA
>CAZRTN010000108.1:0-4519 GCA_964603015.1 uncultured Thermotogaceae bacterium
TACATTAAAAGAAGTTAAATCAGAAAGTTCAGATTTAAAACCTGTTGTTGATAATTTAAAAGCAGCTTGGCAAAGTATAAATGTTGCATGGGATAATTCTATTGTTAAAATGCTTACATTGCAACCATTGCTAGAACAGGTATTGAAGTTGTTTAAAAGCAAAGCAGTAGAAAATCAAAAAAACAGAATGGACGAGTTAAATGTATCTTTGAATGATACTGCATTATTAGCACATAATCTAGGAGTAATAACTTTAAAAGAGTTAAATAACATGGCTGATAGATGGAAAGAATATAAAAATGAAGTAAATAATGATGTTGATTCTATGATATCATATTACACTCAACAAATAAGTTCATTGCAGGGAAGAATACAACAGGAACTTGTAGTAGTAGAAACAGATTTTCCTAATATAGAAGTACCATTTACACCTGTTCTTAATATGGCAAATTTAGAGGAGGTGGCAACTTATCCTCAAGAAGTTATAAAGAACGCTTTTCAGAAATCAAATGAAATAGCATTGAAGTATGGAAGGCTAACAGGATTTGGATATATGGAAGAAACAGCAAAAGGAATGGAAGAAAATCAACAAAGATTAATAAATGTTGGGAGTTTGTTTAGTGAAGTATTTGCGAATATTTTTGATCCGGGAAAAACTGCAGGGGAAACAGTAAAATCATTAATATTAGGAGTATTAAATGCATTACAAGCAGCAGCAGTAGCATCAGAGGCTTTTAGTCTAGCATGGAGTCAAATATTTGTAAATCCTGCAGCAGCAATAGCAGCCTTAGTTGCTATACAAGGAGCAAAAGCTGCAGTTCAAAGTATAGAATTTGCAGAAGGTGGAGCGGTAACAGGCCCTGTAAATGCACTAATAGGAGAAGGAGGAGAACCAGAATTTGTTTTACCATATAGCAAAGCAAGAAAAGAATTACAAGAAATGGGTGACAAGTATATAGGAAATAATAACATGCAAAAGCAAATAATTATAAATTATCAAGCACCATTGAATTTAAGTAGTCAAAAAGAAATCCAAAAAGATGTTATAGAAGTAGCAAATAAAGGGTTAGAGTTTGCAAAGGAGTATGAATTTTGAAAACATACATTTATGTGAATGATTTAGATACCGCATCAATTGATATAAGCAATGATATTAAAATAGATGCTATAAGAAAAATAAGTAATGATTTTAGCATAACAGATTTTAAAAGATCATTGCCTAATATTACTGTATCTTTTCTTGGGGACGGACAAATTGATAACGAAATAAGTTATAATTCGTATTTTGATATGATATATAAAGAAAACATAATTTTTATAGAAATATATGATAGTTCACAACGATTATTTTTAGGTTATTTTGAGAAAGACAAATTAGAACAAAATAAAAAAGAAGGGGTAATAGTAACAGAATGTACAGCATCACATATATTTACACAATTAAATAATAAAATAATAAATTTCAGGAAAAGCAATGTCACAGAAATAAAAAATATAGTTAATTATTTATTATCAGAATCTTATCCAAGCACATACCAAACAGGAAGTATAGAATATCTTGATAGGGATTTTGATGACAAATATGTTAATTGTAAATTTGATTTAGAAGATATATCCAAAGATACAATAGATGATGCAGATTATATTGCATTAGAAAATGAAATATTAATATTTGATAGCACAGAATTTTATATAGATGGAGTAGAAAATAAAGTAAAAATATATTATACTGGTGTATTAATAGGAGATAGTGTAAACGAATCATCAATAGAGAATGTTAGAATATTAAAACAAAAATCGTATGATGATATTATAACAGAGGCAGTAACAAAAATAAATTTTCAAAAATTAAAACAATATAATAATATATCATTAGAAAAGAAAAATTATGATGTAACATCAAGCACATATATTTTAGATACATTAGCAGAACACGATACAAGTAACGAATATTTATATTATGCAGAATCAGAAAAACAATATTACTGGTGGACAACATCAAGTACGACTGGAACATTATATAAACTTAAAGATTATAATACTTTAGATTTTCTTGAAACAGAAACAGAAATTGATTTTGCAAACTTCGGTGGAGAAGAAGAGGACTGGCGTTATGATAAAGATATAACAGTATATTTAGATGATACAAAAATAGCATCTCCAGACGATTTGGCTTATGAACATACCTGGAGCGATCACAAATACGAAATACAAATAATACCAGAAATGTTAAGAACAAGTAATATAAATGCATTACCAATAGCTGTTAATAACCATTATGCAAGAGAAGATATTAGAGATACATATGAAGAATTAAATAGAAGTACATTATTAGTTGCAGATATTAATAGAGCAAACAATGATAGAATAGGAAAGTTTGAATATAATCCATCTTTATTTAATCCTGAAAATTATAAAATATTTGTTTGGAGAAAATATGAAACTGATGTAGAAGGTGATGCTATATATAGTAATTTGTATGAATCAACTTGGTCTGGTGATGATATGCTTGATGGGAAATGGCTTATATTCCAAAATAATATAAATAGAGTAACAAGAAATATCCAAGACTTTTATATTGTTAATGATTATAACGAAACTGATAACTCTCCTTTTCCAAATTTGTTAGAAAACGAAGGATTGTGTATCACAATAAATAGTTCAAATGAGGCTAATTTAATAAAAGCAAGTAGTGGGGAATTTTATGATGTAACAGCAAATACTCATACATATAGAACTACAGATTATATTGAAACAAATGGGAATATACAATCTACAGTAACATTAGAATTGTATCAGGATAATGATTTGGCACAGTTTATACAAAGAACAGGAGCTACACAAATAACAGATGTATATGGAAATACAAGATATAGAGTATATTTTTTAAGTTTTAATAATGTATCTAATCCTAATGATATAGTAAGACATTCACTTGATATATACTATAGTTCAGGGTGGAAAATGGAACAAACAGATGAGGCACAATATGTAATAAATACACAAAAAATACTATATGCAGCGGGAAATAGAAATTTTTATAATAATTATGTATCTTATACCGGTGATAATTGGATCCAAAAAAATTATAGTACTGGAGCATTATTAAATTTAGAGGCAGAGAACGAAAAATTATTAGATTTTTTATTTGATTTTTCTAAACTATTACTTGGTACGTTATATTTGACTGATGATAATAAAGTAATGATAATAGATTTTCCTAATATTATAGCAGAAATAAATGAAAGTAATCCAATAATATTAGATTCTGTAGCAATAGACGAACAGAATTTTAGGAAATTTAATTTAAATAATGTAGATATTGATGTAAATATAGACAATTTAATTTTAAATGCATATTTTGAAGAAAGAAAATTAGAATATTTTGGTGCGTTTTATGATATATATACATTGCAAACTAAACAAACAGTATTTGAAAGAGAAGATGAAACTACTGATACAGTAGAGATACTGGATAGTGTTAGTTACGATGGAAGATTAGGAATTATAATTAGTAAAAATTACAATTTTGATAATGGTATTGTGACAACTGAATATAAAATATTGTTACAAAGAGAAGTCAGTTTTGTAAATCAGTTTGGAGTAATATGATATATTTTATTGGTACAGGTAAATGTCAAGTAACTATAAATAGCGGATCAACAGAAATAGCCAGTTATGACTTAGCATATCCAAGAAGAAATATAATAGAAAAGAATTATGTTAAAGATGAATCTATAAATATATCAGGTACAGATATAGAAAGTGTTGGATATTATTATTATAGAATACGATTAGAATATGATAAATTGGACGAACCAACTAAAACTAATATTCAGGAAATAAGAAATTATCAAGGTGATTATACTATTAAAGTAAATCCAAGAAGTGATAGTAATATAGGAGAACTTGAATGTATAATAAGCGATTATAATATAAGATATAGCAATGATATAATTGATAATATTGAGGGCTATATTGAATTTGAAAGCGAGTATTTATGAGTTATATAGGGACTGGAAACCCTGTTTTAAAGCTATATGATACTGATGATGTGTTATATAATACATATACACTTCCAACACCTCGTATAAACAGAATAGAGCCAAATTACAGGAAACAAGACTTTATAGCACAGTCAAAAAAACCAAGAACAATTAAAATAAAAAAATTTTATAATGGTTTACTAAGATGGGATCAGATAAATCAAGAATATTTAAATGCATTACTTAATGCAATAGCAAAACAAAAAGAAGGATGGACTCTAAAATTACAGCCAAGAAATGATGCAGTAATAGAGGAAGATATTATTATAGTTGATTATGATACAAATTATAATGAAAATTTTATTTATAATGGTGTATATTTAGAAATTGAATGGATCTCTGGTTCAAATGTAAGTACAAATATAACTAATACAGTATTAGAAAATAGATTTCTCCCTAATCATTTAGTGGCTTCATATCCTTTTGATACTGATTTTTCTGATGTAAAAAATGGATATGATTCTAATTTCCAA
>CAZRTN010000108.1:4619-5802 GCA_964603015.1 uncultured Thermotogaceae bacterium
GGAGATAATTATTTAAAAACTATTTCAATAGATACATCAAAATGGAATCATATTGTTTATGTGAGAAATGCTTTTAATGGGAAAAGTGGTACGCATAGCTTATATGTTAATGGCCAATTAAAATCTCAAATTAATGTAAGTGGAACATATACAAGTTTAACTTATGATGGAGGGTGTAGTTATAAACCATATTGGTTTAATTCTCTTGGAGTAGAAAAATATTATACTGAGTGTTTCGATTCTACAGCAAGGAAAACATATATTGGAAAAATGGATAATTTTAACATATTTAATATTGCGTTAACATCCAGAGAAGTAGAGTTTATATATAATTTAGGAAGAGAAAGGAGAATTGATTTATTATGAAAATATATTTTTATCCTGTTGATAGTGATGGTGTATATATAGATGTATCAACAATAGCAAGTGTAGAGGTATATGACAGTACAGATACATTAATAACAGATACATTTACAACAGATGGAGCTAGAATAGAAGTATCATTGGCAGATACAGTAAAAAATAATATAAAAATAATAGTAGATGGAACAACAACAATAGAAGACTATGTATTAATAGGGAAAGATCACGAGCACGATATAGCAGATGTATCATTATTACAGGGGGAACTTGATAGTAAAGCAGATATAGTAACAGCACCAACAGAAAACAATATAGTATCTTTAACAAGTGCAGGTAATATTCAAGATTCTGGAGTACCGATTAATTCTATAAATGAGGCTAGGTTAAGTGCTGGAATGCTTGAGGAACCAAGTTTTACTGATAATGGAGATGGAACAGTAACAATAGCAACAGCAACAGCTAATTTATACAGTAATAGCAATTTCCAAGGATTAATTAATGAATATACTATACCTGCATCAACAATAACCTTGTCTTCAAATGATGTTGATTATGTATATGCATCATATAATTCTGGTGATCCTCAATATTTAAGTACAACAGATAGATCATTAATAAATGAAAGTGATACAATACCGGTAATAACATTTTATTCTAATTCAACAGGAATATTTGAACAGACAAACTGGGATGAATTAGGGGAAGGGTTACCAAACAAAATACATACAAGGCTTATAGAGGTAGATAGATATAAAGTTACAAGTGGATTAAGAACTGAAGAAACTGGTACAAGGAATTTAACTATAAGTTCAGGTATTGT
>CAZRTN010000109.1:0-5723 GCA_964603015.1 uncultured Thermotogaceae bacterium
ATGTAGAAATGAAAAGGAGTTGGTTAACGATTGCCCAACTCGTGCATGTTGTATGGATAAAGGTTTGCTTCACTGTGGATTGTGTGAAGATTTCCCATGTAGTGTATTATACAATTTTTATAATGATGGTGTGAAGCATCATTATTTAGCATATGAAAATATGTTGAGAATTAAAGAGGTTGGACTAGAACAATGGGTTTTAGAGCAAGAAGAAAAGCATACTTGTAAATGTGGTGAAAAGAAATTATGGTTTGCAAAAAAATGTACTGACGAAGATTGCTCAATATAAATTAGTATTATTCTTTTGAAATTTTTGGTTGATTGAGCAATTGAATGTAGAGAACGATGACTCAATAGACTATCAAAGAATTCTTCAGACACACTATTGTTATGAGAAATTTCAATCAAAAGGAGGTAAATCTTTTCAAAGATAATGGGAGAAGAGCTTTGAAATAATTGTTAGTATGAAAATATTTCAGAAGGCAATGAAGCGATAATCGGAGGCGTATAGAATGAGTAGGATAGAAGGTAAAGCTAATGATTCATTAACTGTTAAGTGCCTAATAGTGGTTTATTCGTATCATCATAATAATACAGCAAAGATTGCTAAGGTTTTTTCTGATGTTCTTAACGCTCAGGTCAAGACACCAACTCAGGTAACCCAGGAGGATCTTCAGCATTATAATTTAATTGGCTTTGGGGCGGGAATAGATAGCGGAAAACACTATAAACCACTTTTAGACTTTGCTGATAAGCTAACAAAAGTCAATAATAAGAAAAGTTTTATTTTTTCGACCAGTGCAATACAAGGAGAATCAAAGGTTAAAAAAGATCACTCATCGCTTAGGGAAAAGCTTATTTCTAAAGGTTATATAATTGTCGATGAATTCAGTTGTAAGGGGTTTAATACAAATAGCTTTCTAAAGTTTTTTGGTGGGATGAACAAGGGAAGACCTAACAGTGAGGACAATAAGCAGGCAGAAGAATTTGCTTTTGGTCTATTGCAGAAAGTAACCAGTTCTACAGGGAATTGAGATGATGGTTGGAAAAGAACTAGTCACATTTTGGGAAAAAGAAATTATAGAAAAGGAACTTATTACAAAAATACTTATATGAACTCTGATATAAGTATTTTTGTAATAAGTTATTGCTTTTTCAATAAATGATGAAAATTAGTTTTGGAGTATATCTATTTTTTAGAACATTAGTTGTTTTAAAATTCATGAGATTAGTTTAAGAATTGTTAAAATTGACAAAATTATAATCATGTGATATATTTATAACATTATGATAGAAATATACCACATAGGAGGAATAAAAGATGAAAGTTAAAAATAAATTTGGTTTTCTTAGTTTATTGGGTTTATTAGGGTTCTTTGGACTTTTTACCGATCATAATCTGTTGTTTTTATTTTTTGGGTATTTTGGTTACGCTTATTATTTCAATGTTATACCAGATGAAATGTTTAAAGAACATTTGTTAAAAGCTTCATCGATATCATTTTTAGTAATGTTTTTACTAATGGTTTCTATAATAATTTTAGTATCAATAACTAGAAATATGGACTTAGTTTATTTTGGGTTCTTTATAAGTTTTATAATTGGTAATATTGTTTTTACAGTGGTTCAAGCCATCTATGAAATCAAAGAAAGTAATGGTGCAAAAAATGGGAATATTTAAAACAAAAATAAAAGAATATAGAGCAAAATTTGATATGAAACAAGACGAACTAGCTAAAGCAGTTGGTGTAAGGCGAGAGACTATTGGAAATTTGGAAAATGGGAGATATAATCCATCTTTAAAACTCGCCATGGATATTGCTAATGTCTTCGAATGTAGAGTAGAGGAATTATTTGAAATTACAAACGACTAATAAAATTAATTTTAAATCATGATTTATATTTTAAAACTTCTATTGAAAAGGAAGGTAATAGAAAATGAAAAATTATTCAATTATAGTAAAGATAGTTTTTGCGGTAGTCGTAGGTCTATTTGTTGGAAGGGTAGTTACTCCTATATTTAACTTAGAGTCACCTTGGGCTAGCTTTTCAATAAGTACTGGAATAACGATATTTTTATTAATTATTATTGAAATTATAGGATCTAAATTGACACTCGGTATGAAAAAATCAATTCAAATTAATGTTATTAAAAATCTTCATAAATTAAAAAAGCATGAAATTCATAAAGCAACTTTAGTTTTAGCAGATGCATTTAAAATGGATCCACTATTTAAATCTTTATTTGGGGAAGGTAGAAAAAATTCATATAAGTATACCCTGGTTGCTAAGTTTATGATTAGATATTGTCATAAATATGGTCATGTATATGCTTCTTCAGAAAAGTTTGAAGGAATTATGGCGATCACTCAAGATGAATATAGTTATATGAGTCTATGGCGTATGATTAGAAGTGGTAGTATTTTTCCATTTCTTAGAATTGGTTTTAAATCATTTATGAAGGTAGCTAGTTCACTCAGCCCAATAGATGGAAGAAGAAAAAAACATATGAAAAACAGGTCTTTTATCTATTTACAAATAATAGGAGTGTCCTCAGAAAATCAAGGGAAAGGACATGGAGGAAAATTACTTAAAGAGCTCATAGATATAACGGATGAAGTTAAACTTCCAATTTATTTGGAAACAGAAACTGAAGATAATGTTCGATTATATGAGCGATTTGGGTTCAAAATACTTGAGCAAATGAATTTACCTGTTATTAAACAACCTATGTGGCTAATGATAAGAGATTCAAAAAACAATTAAAAAAATAATCTAACCTCTATTCTTTTGAATGGGGGTTTTTCATTTTTGTTTAAGGTATAATATAAAAGAAAATATATTAAGGTATATGTATGGAAGGGGTTGTAATGTGTTTATTAATGAAGATAAAAAAACTGGATTATCTTTAGATCAAAAGGAAATGAGAATGAAATTTCTTGGTGGATTTGCTGGTCAGCTTGTTTCAGGAATGATATGGTTGATTGCATCAGCAATAAGTGTATTGATTAATGAAAAATATGGGATGGCAGTTTTGTTTTTTGGTAGTATGGGTATTTTTCCACTTACACAATTGGTACTGAAAATGATGGGAAGAAATTCAAAGGTGAGTAAGAATAATGATTTATGGACTTTAGGGTCACAAACAGCTTTTACTGTGCCAATTAACTTTCTTTTGGTGGGTGCAATTATTCTTTACAACCCTGGTTGGTTTTTTCCTGCTACTATGATTATTGTGGGATCTCATTATTTACCTTTTATAACTCTATATGGGATGAAGATGTTTGGAGTTTTATCAGTAATTCTTATACTAACAGGTGCATTTTTAGCACTATATGGTCCTTCTATTTTTAGTTTGGGTGGATGGATAACGGGAATTGTTTTGATTTTATTTGCTTTTATTGGTAGAGCGTTAGTTCTTAAAGAAGAAAAAAATGATAAAAAAGCTGAAAATATATAACTAAATAAAAAGATACAGATATGATTGAAATAGATATTTGGGAGGGTTATTTATGTACGAAGCAAAGACAAAAGAAACTGACAAGAGCGTTGTTGATTTTATAGAAAGTATAGATAATGAAAAGAAGAAAAAAGATGCCTTCAAGTTATTAAAAATTTTTGAAGAAGCAACTGGGTTTAAACCTGTCATTTGGGGGACTAGTATTATAGGATTTGGGAAATACCATTATAAATACAAATCCGGACATGAGGGAGAAGCACCATTAGCGGGTTTTTCTCCCAGAAAATCTAAAATAAGTTTGTATTTGTTGTATGAAAGCGAGGAAAGAGATAAACTTCTAGAAAATTTTGGTAAACATAAAAAGGGTAAAGGTTGTGTTTATATCAACAAGGTGGATGATATAGACATCGAAGTTTTAAAGGATTTGATAAAACTCACAGTGAAAACTTTTCAAAATCTCTTTCCAGATGAATAAATTTAAAAAGTCAACTATCTGGAAAAACCGGATAGTTGACTTTTGGTATAAAAATCATTATAATTATTGTAATATTTTTTTGAATGCATCTAAGTCATAATTTAGAATGACAGCGTCTCTTCTAAGTTCAAGTGGGTTTGTATTCTTATTATTTATCCCTGGGTCTGAAGTGAAAGCCAGTAAAACGTCCATTTCTTTTAACCATTCAACATTTTTTTGGTCATATATTCCAAAAGGGTATGCGAAAACTTTTTTTGTTGTCACATATTCTTCACAAGAATTATAATCTTTTATAAAATTTTCTTTATCTTCTTTCTGCAAAGCTGATACTGTGCCATTTCTTGTATGCATGCTTTTTGTATGGTTGGCATATTCAAATACATCTTTCATATCATCAAGTTCTTCTTTTGATAGACAAACAGAATAATTATCTTTATTAGGCATTTTTTTATCGAATATCCAATCTTCAACGAGAAATCCCACTGCATGAAAATTATATTTTTTCAAAATTGGATATGCATTAATTAATAATGATTTATATAGATCATCAAATGTAAGCAACACAGATTTTTCAGGTAAAGGTTTATTGTTATAATAATAATCAATAACTTGATTTAGTGTTAATGTAGTATAGTTATTCTTATAAAGATATTCCATCTGTTTTTCAAACTCATCTTTAAAAGCGAACAATACTTCAGGTAAAACATCTTCGTAATCTTGTTTGACTTTTATCCCTTTATAGTTACTTCTGTTATATCCTTCTCTATCCACAATTTCGTGATACATCAAAGTGTGAAAACCATTATCTAAGCTCATTTTATTCCTCCAATTTAATTATTATATTTTTTCTCCCATAACAAAGTACATTTCTTCGTTATCTATGCATTCGAGAATATTAAAGAATTCAGACATTATTTTTGATGTTTCGAGTGCTGGTTTTAGTCTATCTTCTTTTACTTCCTCTTTTTTTTGATGAATTGCGTTTATTTTTTCTTTGCTTTGGCTGTGTGCAATTATGATCTTTCCGTTTTTATTTAATATTTTTGATATTTTTTTGAATAGTAGTCTTTTGTCTTCTATATGAGGATAGACGGAATATAATAAAGCAAAATCATGATTGCCTATATCCAATTCTAAAATATCTCCGCATATAAAATTAATTTTTTTATTTTTATATTTTCTTTTGGCTATTTCGAGCATATTTTCTGACATATCAACTGCAGTTATTTTAGAAGGATTTGTAGAGAGTAGGTGTTTTAGCATAACTCCAGTACCCGTTCCAATATCTAATATTTTTGATTTTTGTTTAATATTGGATAATTGCATAATCTTTTTTAATTTTGCTTCGTCATGATATGCAATATTGTCCCATTCATTAGCTATTTTATTGAAGTATTCTTTGTTGTTCATATTTATATTTTCCCTCACTTATTTTTTATTATTTGATTTACGGAATTTTTTACAGATAAATACAAGTTATCTAAAGAAGGTTCAGAGATTAAAGAACCTATTAGATATATATTTCTATTTTTTTGTTTTTCTTTTATTTCTTTATAAAAATTTTGTGTGAGATCATCAATTTTTACATGTGGGAATATAAACCATTGTTTGGCTGTTATCAAATTATTTATTTGAATTCCAGATTTTTGAATATCTTCGGTTATTGCATTGATTAAATCTTTTTTTATTTTTCCATAAGCATAAGCAACAATATTTATTTTATTGTTTCTTTTAAAAGTATGAAAAAACTGTATTTTCTCTTTTTCTCCAAGATTATTTTTGAAATAT
>CAZRTN010000110.1:0-5720 GCA_964603015.1 uncultured Thermotogaceae bacterium
AATTAGCACATTTTTCGATATCACAATTTGAACAATAAGAAATAACCATATCAGATTTACAACCCTTACATCCGTTAAGATCACTTTCATTATAATCAAAACCAATTTGATCTTTCCATTGATTCAAGATTGAAACAATCCTATTTCTATCATTATTTTTTGTTGCAACAAAAACATCACATTTTGAACAGTCCAAACCACAATATGCAATCATAAAATCCCACCTTTTATCTTAATTTTTCTCTACTTCTATCTTTCATCCAAACTAATCCAATAACTCCTATAATTGCCATAACTATAACAAAAAAACCTAAAGAAAGCTCGTTATCAGTTTTTGAAATTAACCAAGTAGAAATCATTGGTGTTGATCCCCCCACTATACCAAGGCCAACATTATAAGCTACAGAATATCCAGATAACCTATCTTTTGCTGGAAATAATTCAACAAAGGTTGAGGGTGCAACTCCGCATAATACAGAAATCAATAAAGAAAAAACTATTTGAACAAGTATTAAGGCAGCAATTCCCTGACCTGAAACATAACTTAGGAGTGGATATCCTACAATTCCAAAAAAAGATATAGATAGGGCTATAAAATGAGTTCTTCGAATATATTTATCACTAATCCACCCCATAAAAGGTACTACGAATAAAGTTATTACCATTGCGATTGTGTTATAAATCATCGCTTTACCTAAAGGTATATTTAAATATTGATGAGACCAATTTGGTAAAAATACTAGAGAAATATAAAATAAAGAACCATATGATGAAGCTACTAAAATAGCTTGAATAGTCTCTTTAATATTATCTGTAAAAGCTTCTTTTATAGGAGAAGTTTTATCTCTTTCTTTATCATGTTTTTGAAAATGAGCTGATTTGGATAAATTTTTTCTTAACCAAATACCTATAATCCCAAGAACACCACCAAATAAGAAGGGTAATCTCCATCCCCAAGACATAAGAGAGGCTTCATCAAAAATGTTGGTTGTTAATGCTGCTAAGCCAGAGCCTAACAACATACCAGCTATACTTCCCACATTTGCGTAACTTCCTGAAAGACCTCTTGTATTTTTAGGAGCTGTTTCGACTAAATAAGTTACAGAACTTGAAAATTCCCCTCCCACAGAAAAACCTTGTAATAATCTAATTATTATTAGTAAAATAGGAGCTAAAATTCCTATGGATTTATATGACGGTAAAAGCCCTAAAGTTAAAGTTGGAATTGCCATCATAGCAACAGATATAAACATTGCTTTAGTTCTACTTGTAGTGTCCCCTAACCAGCCAAAAAATATAGAGCCTAAAGGTCTCATTATGAACCCAGCTGCAAAAACTCCATAAGTTGCAAGTAAAGAGGCTATTTCGTTATCATTTGGAAAGAATAATTTTGATATTATAGAAGCCATATAACCATATAATGCAAAATCATACCATTCCATGATATTACCGATTATTCCAGCAGCAATTGCACTTTTTCTCTTATTTTTTTCAAGGTGAAATACCATTTTTACCACTCCTATTGGTTAGTTTTATAAATTAGTACTATATATCTATTTTAACATCAAAATAAACCTCCAAAGTAGAAAAGAGTTAAAATTACTCTTTCCATCTTTGGAGGTTTTTGTTATTATAGTTTAATTTATGCTGTCATAGGATCTTCGAATTGACTTTTATATAAATCTGCGTAAAAACCATCTTTTTTAAGTAATTCTTCATGTGTTCCTTGTTCAACAATATCTCCGTGATTCATAACAAGTATTAAATCAGCATTTTTAATAGTTGAAAGTCTGTGGGCAATTATGAAACTAGTTCTTCCCTGCATTAATCTATCCATAGCTTTTTGTATTTGTAATTCTGTTCTTGTATCAACAGAACTGGTAGCTTCATCCAGAATTAGCATTTTTGGGTTTTTTAGAAAGGCTCTTGCTATTGTTATTAATTGTTTTTGACCTTGTGATATATTTGTTATTTCCTCATTCAACATTAAATCATATCCTTCTGGAAGAGCGTGAACAAAACTTTCAACATGAGCTGCTTTAGCAGCTTCATAAACATCTTCATCAGTTGCATTTAAATTCCCATATCTTATATTTTCTCTAATGTTTTCATTATATAGCCATGTGTCTTGTAAAACCATACCAAATTGAGCTCTCAAATCGTGTCTTGTGAAATCCTGTATGTTATAACCATCAATTAGAATTTCACCAGAATTAACATCATAAAATCTCATCAAAAGCTTAACCATAGTTGTCTTTCCTGCACCTGTTGGCCCTACAATAGCTATTTTTTGACCTGGTTTTGCTTTTGCAGAGAAATCATTAATGATAATTTTATCTTCATCATATCCAAAATGAACATTTTTGAATTCAACTTCACCTTTTAGTTTTTCTGGGTTTATAGGGTTTGTTGTTTCAATAGGTTCTTCGTCTTCTTCTAAAAATTCAAAGATTCTTTCAGCTGAAGCTATAGTTTGTTGAAGAATGTTTGATATATTAGCAACTTGTGCTATAGGTTGTGTAAAAGATCTAACATATTGAATGAAAGCCTGAATATCTCCGACTGCAATCATTCTTTGAGCAGCTAAATAACCACCAAGAATACTTATTGCAACATAACCGAGGTTTCCAACCCATCTCATAATAGGCATCATAAGTCCAGATAAAAATTGTGATTTCCAAGCAGCGCCATAAAGTTTTTCATTTAATTTATCAAATTTCTCTATACTATCTTTTTCTCCATTAAAAGCTTTCATTACAACATGACCACCATACATTTCTTCTACATGGCCATTTACATTACCAAGATAGTCTTGTTGTTGTTTGAAATACTTTTGAGAATATTTTACAATAACTGATATCAAAATTATTGAAAGAGGAATTATACCGAGAGCAACTAAAGTCATCCTCCAACTAATCGTAAGCATCATAATCAGTACACCAATAATAGTAGTAATTGATGTGATTAATTGAGTTAAACTCTGATTTAAAGATTGGCTTAGGAGATCAACATCATTAGTTACTCTAGAAAGAACTTCTCCCTGATTTGTGTTATCAAAATATCTAAAAGGCATTCTATTCATCTTTTCTGAAATCTGTAGTCTAAATTTATAAGTGATTTTCATTGATACACCAGACATAATCCATCCTTGAATATAACTAAACAATGCACTTATTGAATATAGTCCCAATAGAATTATCAAAGTTCTTCCAACTGAAGTGAAATTAATTCCTTCACCTGTTCCAGCAATTTTTTTCATTATCCCTTCAAACACTTCAGTTGTTACATTACCCAATATTTTAGGACCTAGAATCATAAATAAGGCGCTTGCTGCAGCGAATATAAAAACCACTATTATTGGAGTCTTATATTCACTTAAATATGAAACCAATCTCTTAAAAGATTTTTTGAAGTTTTTAGGTTTTTCTCCACCTCTCATCATCGCAGGGCCAGAACCTGGACCATGTTGAGGAGTTTTATTTTCTTTTTTACTCATTATAATTCCTCCCTGGATAATTGAGATAAAGCTATTTCTTGATAAGTTTCACAGCTTTCCATCAATTCTGTGTGAGTTCCTTTTCCAACAATTTTTCCTTCATCTAAAACAATAATTTGTTCAGCATTTTTAATTGTAGCTATTCTTTGAGCGACTATTATTATAGTGCTATCACCAGTTTCTTCTTTTAATCTTTTTCTCAAATTTGAATCTGTTTTAAAGTCTAAAGCGGAAAAACTATCGTCGAATATGAATATATTTGGATTTTTAACAAGAGCCCTTGCAATTGATAATCTTTGTTTTTGTCCCCCAGAGACGTTTGTTCCACCTTGTGATATAGGAGCATTGATTCCTTCTTCTTTTTCTTCTACTATTTCAGTTGCTTGAGCTATATCAATAGATTTATTTATTAACCCTTCAGAAGCGTTTTCATCAGCGTATTTTAAGTTTGATTCAATAGTACCACTAAAAAGAACACCTTTTTGAGGAACATAGCCAACTTGATCTCTTAATTCATGTTGAGTTATTTCTCTGACATCTATACCATCTATTAAAACTTGACCTTCTGTTGCATCGTAAAATCTTGGAATCATATTTACAAGAGTTGATTTTCCTGAGCCAGTAGATCCTATTATTGCAGTTGTTTGACCAGGTATGGCTTTAAAATTTATATTTTTTAGAATAGGTTCTTCAGCATGAGGAAATTTATAAGATACATTTTTGAATTCAACTAATCCTTTTGGATTTTTAATATTTTTTGGTTTTTTTGGATCTTTTATTTCTGGTTTTACATCTAAAACTTCTCTAACTCTTTTTGCAGAAACAGAAGCTCTTGGTAACATAATGAACATAGCTGAAAGCATTAAAAATGCAAATATGATTTGCATAGCATATTGCATATAAGCCATCATATCTCCAACCTGCATAGAAGATTCAGCAATTTGATGTGCTCCAACCCATATAATAAGAACCATTATACCGTTCATAACAAACATCATTACAGGAAAAAGTAAAACCATAATTCTATTTACAAAAAGTTGTGTTTTTGTTAGATCTGTATTAGCTTTATCAAATCTTTTTTCTTCAAATTTTTGTGTATTAAATGCTCTTATAACCATCATTCCTGAAAGATTTTCTCTAGTAACAAGATTTAATCTATCTATAAGCTTTTGAATTCTTTTGAATTTTGGAAGGGCCACAGAAAATACTATAGCTATTAATCCAAGTAAAACTATAACTGCAAGAGCTATTGTCCAAGACATAGATGGACTTGTATCTAAAGCTTTTATGATTCCACCAGTTCCCATTATTGGAGCATAAAAAACCATTCTTATCATCAGTATTAGCACCAATTGTATTTGTATAATATCATTTGTTGTTCTTGTAATAAGTGAAGCTGTTGAAAAGTTTACAAATTCAGAATTAGAGAAATTCTCTACTTTTGAAAAAACGTCAAATCTCATATCTTTTGCTGCACCTGAACCAATTCTTGCTGCTAAAAAACCAACTGCAATAGTACTTGCTGCACTTAAAAGGGATACCAATAGCATCCAAAAACCAGTATTTAATATATAACTGTTTTGAAGTTCATCCACGTCTATTCCAAGTTCTGCATATTCTTTTTTAACTGCAGCAATAGCTGCTTGGTTAACCATATTTTCACCCAAAGCTTCTATCTGTTTATCTATTTGGTCAGTCATACCCTTTCTTTGTGATTCAGGCATCATTTTCAGTAAATTATATACATTAATATCTGCAGGCATTTCCATACCATTTAATTCCATAACTCCGCCTTCAGCGTTTTCTTTTGCTTGTTGTATGCCAGAAACAGTCATTAGAGTTTTTCCCAATATAGGTATTAGTTCATTTCTTGTTTTATCTGAAATATTTTTTAATACATAAATATCTTCATTTTCTAACACTGGATATTCTTCTAAAAATTTTTCATATCTTTCAGAAGAATTATCTACAAAATCATAATTATTCATAACAAAATCTTTTTCTTCTTCGTTCATAAACAAAGTGATTTTATCCATAGTACTTTCTCTAAGGGCTTTTGGAACTGCTGTTTCTATTCCACCTTGTTGTATGCCATTGTTGACTATATCTGACATGTAATCAGGTAAAGCTAATTCACTCATAGCTTGAACAAAAAGTAAGAAAATAGCCATTATAAGCAAAAAAGAATAAGGTTTTAGATATCTAATAAGCTTCAACATTTTTT
>CAZRTN010000111.1:0-5708 GCA_964603015.1 uncultured Thermotogaceae bacterium
TTTACCAGCTTTAGTGGTTGTCGTAATTGCTAACTATATAAAAATGATGTTTTAATTTGTGAATAATTTTGATGAAGTCAGGAAGAGGTTAAAAGCTTATAGCTTTTTCAGATGGATGCTGGAAGTAAAAAGCAAGTATTTGTCACCTCGACTAAGATGCGCAGCATCTTAGTCGAGGTCTCATCAGTAAATTTCACAAAGTGAAATTAAGCTTTTAAAACAAATTAATTTTCTTTAAAAATTAATGGATTATATAAAATAATAAATAAAAAAAACACCAGTAAACTGGTGTTTTTTGGTGGGCAGAGACAGAATCGAACTGTCGACACACGGATTTTCAGTCCGTTGCTCTACCGACTGAGCTATCTGCCCATAAATAAAAAAATGGTGGGCGCTGCAGGATTTGAACCTACGACCCTCTGCTTGTAAGGCAGATGCTCTCCCGCTGAGCTAAGCGCCCGAATGGCGCCCCCAACCAGATTCGAACTGGTGTCTTTGGCGTGAAAGGCCAATGTCCTAGGCCTCTAGACGATGGGGGCGTTCATCGACAACCGAAATATATAATACCATATTAACTGGTATATGTCAAGCAATTTTTATTTATTTAATAAAAGTTTCATCTTATGTTCTAACATGCATTTTATCTAAAAAACTTTTAAATTCATTTGCAATTTTAGTAATATCTCCAGCACCTAAAAATAAATAAACTGTATTATTGAATTCAATTAAATGTTCAAATAAAACGTTTGGATTATTAATGAAAACAGCTCTTTTTTTTGATTCGATTAATTTTTCAACTACATAATTTTCTTTTATGCCTTCAATAGGTTTTTCAAAAGCAGAATATATTTTGTAGACTACTATTTCATCAGATTTGAGCAAAGAATCCACAAATTGGTCTTTTTCTCTGTGTAATCTAGTATATCTATGTGGTTGAAAAATTGATATTATTTTTTTATTTGGGAAAAATTCTTTTGTGGCTTGAACTGTATGTCTTATTTCTTCTGGTGTATGGGCATAGTCATCTATCACATATCTTGTTGTGTTGGAATACAAAATATTAAATCTTCTATCAACATTTTTGAAAGAGTATAAGCCTTCAGAAATAGATTTAAAATCTATTCCATAGTCATGGCAAAAAGCAACAGCTGCTAAAGCATCTAGTGCATAGTGTACTCCAGGAGTAGACATAGTAATTTTTCCTAAAAAAACATTATTATGGAACATTTCAAATTCTTGATATCTTCCAATTTGTTGTCTGTTTTGAAAATAATAATTATTATTTTCACTCAGGCCAAAAGTTGTAATGTTTTTATGAGTAATATTCAATAAATTTATATTATCATCGTCACCATTAATATAAACTTTGTCTTTTGTATTGTTTATAGCATTTTCTATTGATTTTTTTAAATTTTTAAAATCATTCTCATAATGCTCTAAATGATCAGGTCTGAGGTTATTAACAATTAAATAATCTACAATTGTTTTTTCAATATGCCCATCGCTTTCATCTACTTCAGCAATTATTAACTCATCTCCAAAACTATAATTGCCATCTTTTAAAGAGTCATGAATACCTCCTAAAAAAACTGTAGGTTTTTTATCTGCTACTTTGAATATTTGTGAAATCATAGCAGTAGTGCTTGTTTTTCCATCTGTTCCAGTTATTCCAAGACTTTTATTTTTTTTCAAAATGTCATTTAAAAAATCCATTCTTGAAATTATGGGAATATTTAATTTTTTTGCAGCTATAACTTCAGGGTTATCCTCTTTTATAGCTGTGCTTTTAACAAAGTAATCGATGTCTTTGGGTAGGTTGTGATCTTGTTTGGTCTTTATTTTTAACCCTTTTGCTTTTAAATATTCTATTCTTTCGTTATTTTGATTATTTGATCCATATACATTTTGTTCATTATAGAATGTGTGTAAAGCAATAGAGCTCATTCCAATACCGCCGATGCCCGAAAAATAATAATTCATTTTTTCCTCCTAATTTAGTTGTTCAATGTAATCTGTAATCTTTTTTACGCTTTCGTCCGATTTTTGTTTCCAAATGTAGTCAGCGGGTTTACTATTGAGGTTATATAAAAATTCTATAATTGATTTTATTGAATATTTGTCTTCATCGCAAATTATACTGTTTACTAGTTCTTTTGTTTTTTGGGCATTTATAAGTTGATGGTTTTCAGCTGCCCCTTTCCAAGGTATCAAAACAGCATTTAATTTATAAAAAATAATTTCAGCTATTGAAGTAGCACCAGCTCTAGAAATAATTCCATCAATTACTGACATGATCTCAAAAGTATTATCTATGTAATCATAAGTTTTGACATTTTTGAAATTATTAAATCTTTCTTTATCCTTTGTTATATGTATAAAATTAATGTTTTTAACTTCCTTGTATACCTTGTACATTATATCATCTATTTTTTTTGATCCCAAACTCCCCCCCATAACTAATAGAGTTTTTTGAGATAAATTTTCAATATCAAATTTTTTTAAAATATTTCTATTTATTTCTTCATTTGGAAATCTTACAGGGTTGCCAGTATAGATTGCGTTTTTTAAATAAGGAGTCTCTTTAAAAGATTCAAAAGTTTTTGTGGAAAATTTTGAAAACCTTTTATTTACTAGACCAGGAATAGAATTTTGTTCATGAAGATAAAAAGGCTTTCTTAATTTTTTCATAGCTAAAATAACAGGAGCTGTGATATAACCTCCAGTAAAGAAGCCAAAATCTGGATTGAAATTTTTAATTAATTTTTTGATGTTTCTTGATTCTTTTAAAAAGTTATTTATTCTTGAGATATTTTCTAATTTATACAAAGGTCTTTTAAGACCTTTTGTTTCAAGAGTTATTGTTTTTGCATAAGGAATATCTACAGGTATTTTTTTTTCTTCAATTCTATTTTTTGTAATAAAATAGAATATCTCTAATTTATAAAAATTTTCTAAATATTTTACAAAGGCAAGTGCTGGATAATAATGACCTCCAGTTCCTCCACCTGCGATGATTATTTTTTTAGTCTTCAAATTATTCACCCTCGTTATTTAGTCTTTCCATTCCGTTAAAATATATAAGTCCAATTGTCCATCCTATTCCAGTCAAAGTTATTATTAGAGAGCTATTACCATAACTCATAAGAGGTAAAGTTACTCCAGTGACAGGAATACCTCTAACTCCAAGTCCAACTAAAGCATTAATAGACATTTGTAAAAATATATAAAATGCTATAGCAGTTGAAAAAGAAAAAGTCACAGCATCCCTAGTGAAATAAGATAAACGTGTCATTTCTCTTGAAAGTAAGAAAAACATAGTCAGAACTAAAATTACTCCTAATTTTCCCCATTCTTCACCAATAATAGACATAATAAAATCAGCATAAGAAGCTGGAACATTGTATTTGATATTTCCCCCAAACGGTGCTGTTCCTATAATACCACCGTTTGAAATAGCTCTTCTTGATTGATCTGTTTGAAATGTATCTTCTCCAGAAACTCTATTTAATTGATAATCAGCTAAATATTCGTCTCTGAAAAGAAATAAACCTAAAAACAAAATCAGAACTACTATAAAAAATATTATAAAAGATTTTTTATTTTTCAAATTAAGAAATACTGTGAAGATACCTATCATTAAAACTATTGCTGAACTACTGAGATCAGGTTGTATAAAAATCATTGATACAGTTGATCCAATTGAAAAAAATATAGCGGTATATAAAATAAATGGATTTTTAATTCTATAAAAGAGATATGTTATAAAAGCTGGTAAAATAATTTTGGAAAATTCAGATGGCTGAACTTGGAATCCAGCTATATATACCCATCTATTGACATTGGCTATTGATGAATACATATGCGGAAGAAACAAGAAGAAGATATGAAAAATAAAGACAGCTTGTATTAGATAATATTTCCCTCTTATAATCGAGTTACCAAAATAAAAAGCGATTAATCCCCCAGCCATTCCTATTACTAAAGCTGCGATATATGTTATAATTTTTGATTCCGGATCTAAGCCTTCTAAATCTTCCATTGCAAATAAAGAACTATATACGAAGAAAACCCCCATCATGAGAGTTGATCCTAAAACCACTATATAAAAAATAAACCTATTTTTAAAAGCTTCTCTATCCATTTAAATCCCCTCTGATTTATTCCTTGAAATTTTCTAGAATACATTTTTTGAATTCATAGCCTCTTTGTTCATAATTTTTAAAAAGATCAAAACTTGCCCCAGATGGGGAAAAAACAACAAATTCTGATTCAATATTTTTAATATATTGAACAATATCTTCTAAGTTATTTACAAATACAAATTTATCATTAAACTTATATTTTTTTATTTCTGAAACCATATCCCCAAAAACAAAAACTTGTTCAGAGTAATTGTTTAACTCATCGATTAAATTAGACATGTCTTCGTTTTTTGGTTCTCCACTTAAAATAGCTATATATTTTTTATTTCTAAAGCTCATATATGAATTATAAGCTGAATGTACGTTTGTGGCTTTAGAATCATTTATAAAAAAAGTGTTATTTACATGAGCAAAATTTTCAAGCCTATGGGCAAGTGGCTTAAAAGTCGCGATACCTTTTTCTATTATATCTTTATCAAAATTAAGTTCTAAAAGACAAGAAACAGCAGCGATTACATTTTCTCTGTAAATATTCAGATTCAAAGTATTGTTGTCTACTTCTATTTCTTGGTTTTTGTAAATAACTTTTTTGTTCTTATAATTATATATTGGTGAAAATTGAATTAAATTATTATCATTTTTTTCAAAATCAATTCCTGAGTTTAAAATAAATTTTCCGTAGTTGTTTAAGCTTCTAATTCCCATATTTATTTTGCTATTATAGTATTCTTCTAAACTTGAATGCCAGTTAAGATGATCTGGGGCAAGATTTAAAAGAATAGCTATATCTGGGAAAAACCTATTTGACCAAAACATTTGAAAAGAACTGACTTCTAAAACATAGTAATCGATGTTCAATGGGGCGTGTATTAAAGGTATTCCTATATTTCCAGCTTTATATGTAGATTTATCAGATATTTGAATTATATGGTTTATCAAAGATGTTGTTGTAGTTTTTCCGTTTGTTCCAGTAACTCCTATAAATTTGGCTTTTGGATTAAATCTTTTCATGTGCATCCAAGAATATTCTAGTTCCGTTGTATAATTTATTCTATTATCGAATATGATTTTAGCTGCATCACTAGTAGGTTTTATTCCCGGGCTAACTATAGCTAAGTTAGTGTTTTTTAATAATTCACCATGTTCTTCCTCATAATTTATATTGTTATTTTTAAAGTATTCTATGGTTTCTTGAGAGAATTTTGAGTTATTTGAAACACACAATTCATTTCCTTTATCCAATATTATATCAACTAAAGCACTATTACTTTTACCAAAACCTACTAAACAAACCCTCATCTATATACCCCCAAATGCAATTAAACTAGAAATAATATTTATAAGTAAAAATGTCATAACTATTCTTTCTTCACTCCATTTTTTTAGTTCAAAATGGTGGTGTATCGGTGACATTAAAAAAACACGTTTGTTTCTTAGTTTGAAACTTGAAACTTGAATTATCACAGAAAAAAGTTCAGATATAAAAATAATCCCTGTAAAAATTACAAAAATATCCATAGAAAAGTACATTAAATATACTGCAAAAATAGCCCCGAGAGATAAAGA
>CAZRTN010000112.1:0-2248 GCA_964603015.1 uncultured Thermotogaceae bacterium
TGTTATCTTGTGAAACTAAAATAATTTCTTTTATCCCGTTATTCACAAGAAATTTTGTTTCATTTACTATGTCATCAATTTCTCTACTTGCTGGGTTTCCTTTAAAATAAGGGATTGAACAAAAATTACAATTTCTATTACAACCATCCGCTATTTTAATATAAGCATAATCAGTTTCTGGAACATGTCTGAAATCGCATTCATAAGTATCATAGGGAGTATCAAGTTTTAAATAAAAATTTTCTTTATCAAAATTATCTGCTATAACAGCAGGAGGAATAACACCGTAAAGACCGTCTACCTCTTTCAAGTCTTCTTTAAAATCATCATAATATCTTTCAATTAAACACCCAATTGGAATCACTTTTAAATCTGGGTTCTCTTCTTTTAAAGAGTTGTATTCAAAAATCGTATCGATAGATTCTTTCTTTGCAGATTCAATAAATCCGCAAGTATCTATAAAAATCGTGTCAGCTTCTTTAGCTTCATTAGAGTAAACATAACCTTTATTTTCCATAATACCTCTAAAAATATCCATATCAGCATCATTTTTAGGGCATCCGAGTCTCACAATGTGAAATTTTTTCATTTTATTCCTCCAAAGGTAAAATATAAATTATTACTATATTAAGGGCGAACAAAAAGTTCGCCCTACTTTATTTGTATCAATAAAATTATATCAAAAAAGTGGCTTAAACAAAAATTAAAAAATCTTTTATTTACTCCAATATTTACCTGTTACTACATCAGCTTTTAAAGGTACGTCTAATTCAACAGCATTTTCCATATTATCTATAAGAATTTTTTTGATTTCTTCTGTCTTATCTTCTGGAATTTCAAGAACTATTTCATCGTGTATTTGTAAAATCATCTTTGCATAATCAGGTAAATTTTTATAAACCTTTATCATTGCAAATTTCATGATGTCAGCTGCTGTTCCTTGAATTGGAGTGTTTATAGCAATTCTTTTTATATCATGACTACCAGTTCTTATATTTTTGACAAATCTTTTTCTTCCGTAAAGAGTTTCTACATAACCGTTTTCTTTTGCAAGTTTTATAGCATTTTCTTGGTTTTCCTCGACTTTTTTATAAAGATTAAAATATCGGTCGATAAATTTCTTAGCATCTTTATAAGAAATATTTAATTTTTGAGATAACCCATAAGGTGAAGCTCCATAAACAAGACTGAAGTTAACCATTTTACCTATTCTTCTCATGTCTGTTGTCACATCATCTAAATCAACGTTATAAATTTGAGAAGCAGTTATAGCATGAATATCTTTGTTTTCATTATATGCTTCTACAAGAGTTTCATCTTTTGTTAAGTGTGCTAAAACTCTCAATTCTATTTGTGAATAATCAGCAGAAATCAAAGTCCATCCATCTTTTTGCGCACTAACAGTTCTTCTTATTCTTTCTCCTTCTTCTTCTCTAATAGGTATATTTTGAAGATTAGGCTCAGAACTAGATAATCTTCCAGTTGAAGTACCAGTTTGGTTAAAGGAAGTATGAATCCTACCTGTTTTATCATTTATAAGTTTTGGAATTGCTTGTACATAAGTTGATTGTAATTTTTGATATTTTCTATACTCAAGTAATTTTTCTGCTATAGGATGTTTATCTTTTAAAAATTCTAGAGACTCAGCATCAGTAGAATAATTACCACTCTTTGTTTTTTTCTTACCTTTTAATCCTAATTCATCATATAATAATTCTCCCACTTGTTTTGGAGAATTTGGATTAAATTCATACTCAGCCATATCAACCATTTCTTCATAGGCTTTATCTATCTTTTTTTGAAATTCATCTTCCAATTTTTTAAGTGCATCTTTATCAAAATAAACACCGTTGTTTTCCATCTCAGAAAGAATTGGAACTATAGGCATTTCTATATCATGCATTATATTTTTCATTTCTTTTTTTTCAATTTCTTTAGATAATTTATTATACAATCTGAAAGTTATGTCTGCGTCTTCACCAGCATATTTCACAACATCTTTTTGGTCTAAATCCTTAATATCTGCTGCAAAGAGTTTAGTTCCTATTAAATCATCGTATTTTATTGTTTCATAATTCAAATATTTTTTAGCTAAATCATCCATGTTGAACTTTCTTGAATCAGGATTTAAAAGATATGCACCAATCATAGTGTCAAAATATATTTCTTTCATTTCATATCCGTTGCTTTTCAAAACAGAAATATCATATTTTAAATTTTGTCCTATAATCTTTTTATCCTTTAAAGC
>CAZRTN010000112.1:2348-5691 GCA_964603015.1 uncultured Thermotogaceae bacterium
AAACAGAAATATCATATTTTAAATTTTGTCCTATAATCTTTTTATCCTTTAAAGCTTTGAGTAATTTTTTAATTATTTTTGTTTTTTCTTTATTCTCTAACTTGGACACATCTAAATAAAAACCTTCAAAAGCTTTTGTAGCCATTGCAACTCCATATATTTCTGCTTTTATAGGGTCGAGTGAGTTAGTCTCGAGGTCAAAAGCTACTTTGTCAGCTTTTTTAATAGTTTTTTCTATAAAATCATCTAAATCATCTGGTTTAATAAGTTTATATTCAGCTTTTTTAGAGTAATCTTCTTGATCAGAAACATCATCGTCATCTTCGAGCTCCATATCTTTGATTAAAGAAGAAAAGTCCAATTCTTTTAAATGTTGAACCAAAGAATCTTTTGGACCATTATATTCCATTTCTTTATCTTCAAACTCCAGAGGAGCATCATACATTAATTTTACAAGTTTTTGGCTCATAAAAGCATTATCTTTGTCGTTGATGAGCTTTTTCTTCGCAGCACCTTTAACTTCCTCTACATGCTCATAAACATTTTCAAGAGTATCGTATTCTTTCAACAATTTTTGAGCTGTCTTAATTCCAACTCCCTTTACACCAGGTATGTTATCTGCAGAATCACCCATCAAAGCAAGCAAATCATTCACTTGTTCTGGGTAAACACCCATTTTTTTATGAACTTGTTCTCTATCATATTTTACAATATCGCTTGCACCTTTTTCAGGTCTTAAAATATAGACGTTGTCTTTAACAAGTTGCATCATATCTTTATCAGAAGTGATAATATAAACATTATCAAAATCCTTGCTTCTTTCAGTAGCCATAGTGGCAATAACATCATCAGCTTCATAATTTTCTAACCCCAGCGTTTTAACGCCCATATGCTCAACAATTTCGATAATATATGGTAATTGTTGAACAAATTCATCTGGAGCTTTTGGTCTATTTGCTTTATAAGTCTCTAAAAGTTCGTTTCTATAAGTAGTTGTTTTTTTATCCATCACAAAAACTACAGAATCTTCATCTTTTTTCATATAATCTTGTATAAGTTTATAAAGCATTCTTGCAACACCAAAAGTTGCGTTTGTAGGAACACCTTCAGAATTCTGCATCCAGTTTCCTATTGCAAAAAAAGCTCTATAAGCTATTCCAGAGCCATCTATAAGATATAAATCTGACATTATATCCCCTCACTTTTTCTGGCGTCTTCCAAAAATTTAACAGCCTCTCGAAGATGTGGGATGACAATAGAACCACCAATAATCAAAGCTATATCGAAAGCTTCAAAAATTTCTTCATCAGTTGCCCCTTCTTTAATACATTGATTAATATGATAAGAAATGCATCCTTCACACCTTAAAACCATAGAAGAAGAGAGCCCCATGAGTTCTTTGTATTTAGTTGGAATAGCCCCTTCCTTATAAACAGAATTATCAAGACTAAAAAATCTCTTTGTATTTAAAGTTCCTTTTTCAAGAATCTTTTCATTCATTTCTTCTCTAAATTCCTCAAACTCTTTTTTATTCAAAACAAACACTCCTTACAGATTTTTATTTAGATAGGTAATAACATTTTCTATTTCTTTGAATTTTTGATCTATCTCTTCTTCATCTTTTGATATAGCAGCGGATTTAACACATGTTTCCATATGATTTTTAAGAATCATTGTATTTGCTTTTTTTAATAGTGCTATAGAAGCCATAACCTGATTAGAAATATCAATACAGTATTTATTGTTTTCAATCATTTTTATAGCAGCTTCAGTCTGACCTCTAGCTGTCTTTAACATTCTCAATGCTTTTGCATTTTTACTTTGATCCATATTTATTTTCCTCCTTAAAAAAGGGCTTTTTTAAATTATACCATTATTAATATGAAGAATTAAAAAAAGTCTTCCAGAAGAATCCGGAAGACTATAATTATTTATTAATTAAGCAAAAGATTGAACCAAATAAACAGTAGCACTTACAATAACCATTGCAAAAACAATGAATCTAATCCATTTGGAACCTTTTTTAATAGCGAATTTACTTCCAATATATGCACCCAAAGAACTACCCGCTGCTAAGAATAAACCAGCTACAAGATCAACTTTTCCATTTAAAGCGAAAATCAGTAAAGAAAAAGCTGTATAAATCATTACTAAAAATACTTTTATAGCGTTTGTTTTTAATAGGTCATATCCTTCAAGCATAACAAGAGATATTATGAAAAAGAATCCAACTCCTGCCTGCAAAAATCCCCCGTAAATACCTATGGCAAAGAATACTATAAAACTAATAAAATTGTTAATTTTTACATCTTTTTGCTCTACCCAAACTTTTGGTTTCCAAATAATGAAAACACTCATAATCAGAAGAATTATTCCTACGATAGGCTTCAGCATGGCTTTGTCTATTTCCACAACGAGGTTAGAACCTAAAATAGCCCCTATAGTAGTAGGGATTGCTAAGAAAAGCGCTCTTTTAAAATCCAGCACTTTTTCTTTTTTGAACTTGGAAACAGCTGTCACATTTTGAAATAAAATTCCTATACGGTTAGTCCCGTTGGCAACGTCTAAAGGTAATCCTAAAAAATTCAACAAAGGAAGAGTTATTAAAGAACCTCCACCTGCATTAACATTTATGAATCCAGCTAAAATACCACCCAAAAAAACAAAAAAATACAGCATCATATTCCCTCCATTAATTCGTATTCCTTATCATTATATATTTTTTTATAAAAAATGCAAAAAATATTATTAAAATAATATATAATTTAATTAAAGACAAAAATTTTATAAATGGTGATTTTATGATTATAGAAAATGTCCTTATTGTAGATCCGATTGACGGAGAATACATTGGAAACATAGAAATAGAAGATGAAAAAATAATAAAAATTGAAAAAACAAATACAGAAAATTACGAGCATATAATAATGCCAGGTTTTGTTGACGCTCACACTCATGCTTTGAAAAAAATAGATACAATGAAAGCAAGTAAACAAGATTTTATAAAATGGGCAGAAATGAACTTTCAATACGGGGTAACTTCTTTTTTGCCTAGCACTGTTTCAGCTTCAACTGAACAAATAAAAAAAGTTTTAGACAGTATTGGCGAAACAGTGTTATCTATAGAAGGCATACATCTTGAAGGGCCTTTTATAAACCCAGATAAAAAAGGTGCTCAAAATGAAAGTTATATAAGAAGTCCTTCTTTAGAAGAACTAAAAGAAATTACTCCTGAAAAAGTAAAAATAATAACAATGGCTCCTGAAAGAAAAAACTTTTTTGAAAGTTTGGAATATCTAAATGAAAAAAACATTAAAGTTTCTATAGGACACTCAACAGCTAA
>CAZRTN010000113.1:0-5654 GCA_964603015.1 uncultured Thermotogaceae bacterium
CTGTCAATTGCTTTCTCGTTAACTATTACTGTACTTTTCTTTAACTGTTTCCACGTTTACATGCGTTTGAATTTATTACTTCTTATATATATGTTGTAATATATTTATTCAATCTTAATCATGAATATTTTGTTTGATTAACAAATAATGATATAATAAATATTGGTAAATGCTATTTTAAAGGGAGTGAATCGATGAAAGAAAAGAAGATTTTAAATCTTTTGGGTTTTGCCTCAAGAAGTAGGTCTTTTATTTATGGAAAAGATGGTATTAGATCATACTTACGAGGAACTAACAGACATAAGATTGTTGTTATTGCTTCTGATACTGGTGAGTCAGTAAAAGAAGACACAATTAAAAGATGTAAAAGTCATAATGCCTATTATTATGTATTGAGAAATCATAATAAAGAGGATTTATCTAATGCACTGGGTAAACTAGAAATAAGTGTAGTTGGCGTTGAAGATGAGAACTTAGCAAAAGGAATTATTGACTTAGTAAAAAATGGAGGTGAAAATTGATGCCAAAGATCAGAGTATATGAATTAGCAAAAAAATTAGATTATAATTCTAAAGATTTAGTCGAACTTCTTAAAAACGAACTCGATATCGATGTTAAAAGTCATATGAGCACTTTAGAACAAGATACGGTTGAAGCTATAGAAGATCTTCTTGGTTCTTCTAATAAAGATAAAAAAGAAGAAAAACCAAAGAAAGAAAGCAAAAAGAAACCAGAAAAAAATGAAAAACCTAAGCATAAAAAACAGGCTTCTAAGAAACCTGAGAAAGAAGAAGTCGAAGAGGAACCTAAAGAAAAAGAAGAATCTATTAATGAAATAGATTTACAACCTACAGAGTTAACTTTAGATAAAGTTGCTAAGAAACTCGGTGTTGATCAAAATGATGTCATCAAAAAAGCATTTATGGAAGGTAAGATGTTAAGACCAGGTCAGGAATTAAGTCCTACCGAAACTGAAGAAATCGGTCTCATTTATGAAACTGTAATTAATTTTGTAGATGAAGAAAAAGAAGAAGAAGACCTTGATAATGAATTGGTAGATTTCTGGAATGAAATTTATGCAAATCAAAAGGATTCTTTAAAAACAAGACCACCAGTTGTAACTGTTATGGGACATGTTGACCATGGTAAAACTACATTGTTGGATAATATAAGAGACACACAAGTTGCCGAAAGTGAAGAAGGCGGTATCACACAAAGTATTGGTGCTTACCAACTTGAATACAATAAAAAGAAAATTACTTTTATTGATACACCTGGACATGAGGCTTTCACTGAAATGAGAGCTAGAGGTGCACAGGCAACAGATATAGTTGTATTGATAATTGCAGCTGATGATGGTGTTATGCCACAAACTATTGAGGCTTATAACCATGCTAAAGATGCAAAAGTACCTATTATCGTAGCTATTAACAAGGTTGATAAACCAAATGCAAATGTAGAATTAACTAAACAACAAATGGTCGCAAAATTGAATCTCATTCCTGAAGACTGGGGTGGAGATACTATAACAGTTCCAATCTCAGCTCTTTCAAAACAAGGTACTGATGAATTACTTGAAATGATTTCTCTTGTTTCAGAAATGGAAGAAATTAAAGGGAGACCAAATGGTCAAGCTAGAGCTGTTATTATTGAATCTAAATTGGATAAATTTTTAGGTCCTGTTGCAACAGTTATTGTTAAAGATGGTATTTTAAAAACAGGTGATTTCTTTATTGCTGGTTCTACTTACGGAAAAGTTCGTAGAATGATTGATGATACTGGAAAAACAATTAAGAAGGCTTTACCTTCAACACCTGTTCAAGTTTTAGGATTTAATGAAGTTGCAGATACTCACAGTATCTTATATGTTACTAATTCTCTTGATCAAGCAAGAGATATTTCTGGCAGAAAAAAAGATAGAGAAGATGCAGCTAATCAAAATATAAATAAGAAACATGTTAAACTTGAAGATTTCATGAAAATGATGGAAGGCGACCAAAAGAAAGTATTGAATATCATTTTAAAAGCTGGTACTTTTGGTGAAATAGAAGCTTTAAAAAATTCTATTAATAAACTAAAGAACCCAGATGTAGATGTTGATATTGTTCATGCTGGTATTGGTACTGTTACGACTTCTGATATTATGCTTGCTTCTGCTTCTGATGCTGTTGTTTTAGGTTTCAGAGTTAAAGTAGATAACAAGGCTAAGAAAGATGCTGAAAAAGAAGGTATTCAAATCAGAAGATATGATATCATTTTCCAATTGATTGATGATTTGAAAAAGGCTCTTCAAGGTATGCTTGAACCAGAACAAAAAGAAGAAATTACTGGATCTGGTAAAATCTTAGAAGTATTTAAAATAAAGAAAGTTGGAAAAATCGCTGGTATTTTAGTTGAAGATGGATACGTTGAAAGAGATGGTGGAGTTAGAATCTATAGAAATGGTTCTTTAATCCAAGACGTTAAAATTGAAAACTTAAAGCATTACAAAGATGAAGCTAAAAGAGTTGAAGCCCCTCAAGAAGGTGGTATTAAATTCGAAAACTTCGATGATATTAATGCTGGTGATGAATTAGAATTTTACAAGAATATTCAAGTTGAAAGACAAATTGAATTTGATGGTTCAAAAGATAGATAATAATTTATTGATTTAATGAATAAACCCCGGTTAATACCGGGGTTTGTTAATATTGGAGGGGAATTATGTATTTATTAGGTATAGCTACTTTTTTTATAATATGGCATATTATTTCTCTTTTTTATACAAACCTTATTTTACCTGGACCTTTGATTACCGTAGAAACTCTTTTTTATTTGTTAGGAGATTCTGTTTTTTGGACTCAGTTTTTAAATACATTTTTAAAAAGTATAACAGGTCTTTTTATCAGTTTGGGTATTGGAGTTCCAATTGGTTTTTTAGCTGGACTTAATTCTAGATTTGATAATTTTATAAGACCTACTGTTATGTTTTTTCAAGGTGCACCTATTGTTTCTTATATAGCAATTTCTATGCTATGGTTTGGTATTGGTTTTTATACTCCTGTTTTTGTAGCTTTTGTGGTTATTTTTCCTACGATTGTTTTTAATATTTCAAATGGAATAAGATCAACGGACAAAAACCTTATTGAAATGGCTAAACTGTATAAAATACCTAAAAACCTTATAAGAAAATATATTTACTTTCCTTCTATTATTCCTTTTATTGTTTCAACTTTAAAAATTATTTCTGGTACTTTATGGAGAGCTATTGTAGTGGGAGAATTTTTAGCTGGAGCTTATGGTATTGGTTATTCTTTGTCTCTTTCAAAAGCAACTTTGAACACAGAGGAAGTTTTTGCATACACTATTTTTTTAATAATTGTGGGGATTATCTTTGAAAAATCTTTGTTGAAGATAAACCTTAACCCCAAAATTAGAATTAAAAAGAATATTACTTCTACAAAAAATAAAAAAACTGAGAATATAAAAGATATTGAACTGAAAAATGTATCTTTTTCATATAAAGATACACAAGTTATTAAAAATTTGAATATGACAATTGAAAAAAATAATACTACTGCATTGATAGGTGAGTCTGGAAGCGGAAAAACAACTATTCTATATCTATTATCTAAGCTTAGAAAAGATTTTAAAGGAACTATAAAAAATGTTCCAGATAAAATTTCTTTTGTGTATCAAGATGATAGATTGATCCCTTGGTTAAATATCAACGATAATATAAAAATTGTCAATCCAAATCTGAAAGATGATGATATTGAAGAATATTTATCTATGATGAATATTGAGATGAAACAATATGTATATCCAGAAAAATTATCTGGTGGTATGAAGAAAAGAGTTAATATAGCTCGTGCTCTCGCTTATAAACCTGAGTTGATTTTGTTGGATGAACCTTTTTCTTCTTTGGATCTTAAAACAAAGTATAATTTAATAGAAGATTTAAATGATATTTTTAACAAGAACAATATTACTACACTCATTGTTTCTCATGATCCTTACGAAATTTCTGAGATTTCAGACAAAATTTATTTACTCAGTACAAAAGAAAAAAATATTATTTGGGAATATAATATGGAACCCAATAATGATAATAACGTTATTGATTTGATTAAAGATAAGATTATTTATGGAGGTTAAGTTAATGAAGGAAGTAAAGACTATAATTTTTGATTTAGATGGAACTTTAGTAAATACAGCTAATGTAACCATCCCCGCTTTTGAAAATGTTTTGAATGATTTAAATGATAAGAGTCTTTTACAAGAGCTACCAGATAAAAAAGAAATTTTGAAATATATTGGATATCCTATTGATCAGATTTTTACAAATCTTTATTCTTCTGATGATAAAAATTTAATTGAAGAATCAGTGAAATTATTAGATCATTATGAAGAAATCGTTATTTCAGAAAATAATAATATTTTCTTTGATGGAGTTTTTGAAGTTTTAGATTATTTAAAGGATAAAAATTATAAAATTATGATTCTTTCTAACTGCAATACTGTGTATTTGGAAAGTATATTGAAAAAAGGTATTGAAAAATATATAGATAATCCATATTGTTCTGAAATGTTCAACTGGAAAGATAAAGAAATTGTTATGAAAGAGATTATAGATTTGAATAAAAAAGAAGAATATGTAATGGTAGGAGATAGAAAACACGATATTAAAGCTGCCAAAGATAACGGTATAAAATCAATAGGCTGTGATTATGGTTATGGCGAATCTGAAATTGATACTGCAGATATTGTCATAAATGACATTAAACAATTAATAGATATTTTTTAAAATATTTTTAAGTTTACAAGTTAACATTTAAGATTTTTTTAAGCGCCTAGATTGATAATATCATATGACAATTAAAGATATTTGGAGGTGTAATGATGAAAAAATTATTAGTAGTATTATCTGTTTTAGTATTAAGTTTGAATGTATTTGCTGCAGTAAACGCTAATGTTGAAAGCCCTTTTGTAAAAGTGGTTGAAGAAGCTGGCCCAGCAGTTGTTAGTATAGAAGCAACAGGGGAACAATCAGCAACAAATATGGATCCTTATTTTGAAGATTTTTTTAGAAGATTCTTTGGTGAAATACCACAACAAAATAGAGAATTCCAAAGTTTAGGAACAGGATTTATTTTTGATAAAGAAGGTTATATCATAACTAATTATCATGTTGTAGATAAAGCATCTAATATAAAAGTTACTATGTCAGATGATAAATCTTATGAGGCAGAAAAGATTGGTGGAGATAGTGACCTTGATTTGGCTATTTTAAAGATAGAATCAGAAGATGAATTACCTATTGTTGAACTTGGAGATTCTGATAATCTTAAAATTGGGCAATGGTCAATTGCCATAGGAAATCCTTTAGGATTTAGTCATACAATAACTACAGGTGTTGTAAGTGCTTTTAACAGAAGAATACAAAAACCTGATGGTTCAGGATATTATGTTGATTTAATACAAACTGATGCAGCAATTAACCCAGGTAATTCAGGAGGACCTTTGTTGGATATTCACGGTAGAGTTATAGGAATTAATACAGTTATTGTTAACCCAACTCAAGGTGTTAACCTTGGTTTCGCTATCCCTATAAATCTTGCAAAAAGGTTCGCTTATTCACTAATAGAAGATGGAGCATATGAAAGAGCTTATCT
>CAZRTN010000114.1:0-5525 GCA_964603015.1 uncultured Thermotogaceae bacterium
AAGTGAAGTAGTTAGAGTTAAAGTAAGTGATATTGATAGTAAGAGAGGGTTATTACATATAAAAAAGGTAAAGGAAAAAAGATAGATATACTATAATATCAGACAAGATAATTAAACAACTAAGAGATTATTGCATAATATATAAGATAGACAATTGGCTATTTCCCGGACAAAAGAAAAACAAACATCTTACCACTAGAAGTGTTCAAAGAATATTTAAAAAAGCTTGTAAAAGAGCAAAAATATCAAAAGATGTTTCAGTACATTCATTAAGACACTCCTTTGCAACACATTTATTAGTAAAAGGAGAGGATTTAAGATATATTCAAGAACTATTAGGACATAAAAGCACAAAAACAACAGAAATATATACTCATGTTAGTAAAAATAGTCTAAATAAAATTGAGAATCCTTTTGATGATATTTTTTAATATATATAAGATATTTATGAAATAAAAGTCATATAATATAATTAGTAACGAGTATATACGAAGGTTTGTTCGTAGATACGAGAGTTATATTAAATTTGAACTTATTAATTTTTTGAGGGGGGATAATAATGAGAGATCCACATGTTAAATATTTATCTTATATTCTTAAAATAGATGAAACAGTCACTTATGAAGAACCTAATCCAATTTCTCTTGAAATAGATGAATGTAAATTAAAGTTGGAGAAAGGAAAATTGACTTGTGAGATGATTAAGCATTATTCATCAGTTAAAACTGCCAAGAATGCGATAAAAGATTATTTAAAAGCGTGGGAAATATTGGTAGCACTAAAATTTGGAAAAAAAGAAATAGAATTTATATACGATGATGCTGAAATTATAGATCGTAATCCCCCTGAAGATACGGATGTAATTTCTGCAGGTGCTGCAATAAGCAGTTCCTTTTCATTAGAATTAAAAACCCATATTAAAAGAAAAAATTATCCCACTCCGCCAAAATATTTTAGATTAAATCCAGATACTAATACACTATGGAATAGATATAATGATTATTTAAATGGTAAAGAAAAATTACTTGCTATGGCATATTTTTGTCTTACTTTAATTGAGTCAACTGCTAAGGGTAGAAAAGAAGCTTCAAGAAAGTATAAAATTAGTAAAGAAATTTTGAACAAACTTGGCGAATTAACAACTACAAAAGGGGATTTGTCTAAAAATGCGAGAAAGGTTACTAGTAATAGCAGGGGGGCACTGAATAATAAAGAACGTAAATGGATAGAAAGTACTATTAAAAAATTAATTTTAAGAGTAGGAGAATATGAAAATAAGCCAACTTTAAAAAAGATAGAAATGTCAGATTTACCTGAATTAGAATAAGTTAAAACTTCATATAACACAGTGTTCCCGTTACATCAAAAGAGTTTAAACACTAGGACATGCCTTTCGTCATAATGTTTGTAGATATACTAATAAAGTATAGCGTAATCTATCATCAACTAAATATAGTACTAGGCCCTTTAATTCTAGGCATGTCGGGAACACTGGGAACGTTAGACGAAACCTCTATGATAATGTATATTTTTTAAGGAGAGAAAAATAAATGCCTAACCTTGAGTGGACAATGCTAAACAATCTTCAACTTGGACAATATGCAGAGTATTTTGCTAAAATGGAATTTGCTTCATATGGTTTAGATGTTTATACATCTGAAGTAGATGATCATGGTATTGATTTTATTATAAAGGATAATAATCAACGTTTTTGTGAAGTACAAGTAAAATCTTTGCGAAAAAGTGGATATGTATTCATGCGTAAAACTCACTTTGACATTAATGATAGTAATTTATATCTTGTATTACTACTATTTTTTAACGGAAAATTACCAGACATTTTTCTTATTCCAGCAGAAGTATGGAAGAAACCCGAAGGAATTTTTGTTGATAGAAATTATGATAAGCCAGGACAAAAGAGCGCTCCAGAATATGGAATAAATGTATCGAATAAGAACTATAAACTTCTTGAAAAGTATTTATTTGAGAAATTTATTTCTGCTTTTTTATAAAAATATTGGATTTGCGCCATCGTCTAACATGGGATTGGCGTCATGCCTTCTGTGATAAAGCTTGCAGGGTAACCAATAACAGATATGAAAAAGCAAGCTTTACGCCAGTTCCTGCGGAACCAGTCACGAGCGCAAATCCCAGTAACGTTAGACGACATTTGCTTTGCCAGATTATTTAGGATTAATAAAAGTCAAGTTATTTAAACATATTTTAAAAACAAAAATATATTGAATGAGGGATATAATGAATTTTATATTTGCCATAATATTATTAGCAGTTGGGTTTAATTTATTAAGGACACTGATATTTTTTATTTTACATTTGCGTCCTTTATCAGAAAATGAAGTTAAGGACCTTGCAGAAAAGAGAAGAAAAAAACTAATTAATAATTACTATCGTTTCAGTTCTCAAGAGACAACAGTAGATAAAGAGTTTAAAAGTAATATGAATCCAAATGGTATTTATTATGAAATGGATGAAGATTTATATTATTTTCCTGCCATAGTGGCTGCTTTATTGAAATATAAAAAACATGAGTGGATTGTAATTGGTTTTGAAAAAGATAAAAAAATTGTTTTAATGTGGGTTAATAAAGGGGAGGACAATAGTAGTGTTACTCCTCTTTTGTCAAGAGAAGAAATAAAAAATAAAGCACTGAAAATGAATTCAAATACTGTTTTGAAATTTCATAATCATCCAAATAGTAATCCTAATTATTATGATTGTACAAATCCAAGTAAGCAAGATAAGCTCTCGGCTGGAGTATTAAGTGAAGAAGTAGTAGAGGAAAATATAAATTATATAGATTTTGTATGTGAAAGAGGGCTCCACTATAAATTTCATGAAGATTATAATGATAACTTTTATCATATAGAGAAGATTATTAAAAAAATAGAACAAGAAAATAACAATACAAAATTGCAAAATTATAAATTACATCGAGAACGTGTAAGTAAATAAGAATTAAGGATAAGAAATAATAATAGATTTCAAAATAATTTTTACCAGTAAGCAAACTTCGTCTAACATGGGATTGGTGTCATGCCTTCTGTCATAAAGCTTGCAAGCTAACCAATAATGAATATGGAAAAGCAAGCTTTACGCCAGTCTTAACGGAAACAGTCACGAGCGCAAATCCCAGTAAAGTTAGGCGAAATTGCAATATCTAATTTATAAAGTTAGGGGTGTGTGTTAATGAGTAATGACAAGAAATTGAGAACATATTTAAATCAAGCTAAAGCATTGGAAGAATCTGTTAAATTCATTTATGAAAAAGATGAAGACAATATCTGGAGATTTGGTAGTTATAAAACTTTCATGAGAAAATATAATACTTTAGCTCAATTAGTTTCAAAAGAATTAGATGGTACTGATTTATTAGATTATTATAATATTGAAAAAATAAAAGACTCTTTTAGTACAGTAGCTTCAGCACAAAAAAACTTTTTTGATTCAATATTAGCTAATATAAGCATTTTAAGGTCATTATTAGAAAATGAATTAGATATGAAAAGTGATGAAATAAAAAATTTAAAAAACTTTTTAAAAAACAATATAAGAAAAGTTATTTTTGAAAAACCAGAAGACGAATATAAAATTCAAGATTCAATTGAACAGTTACTTATAGGAAAAGGATTTTCTAAAGGAATAGATTATGATAGAGAAGTTGGTAGAGTAAAAGTTTCAGTGAAAGAAGTCATTCCAGATTTTATTTTTCCAAGATTAGATTTAGCTTTAGAAGTTAAATTTTGTAAAGATAAAAATAAGAGCAAGAGGTTAGTTGATGAGATAAATGCTGATATACAATCATATAGTAAAGAATATGCTAATTTAATGTTTGTTATTTATGATTTAGGGAACATAAGAGATGAAATTGAATTTAAAAATGATTTAGATAATCAAAGTAATATATCAGTTATAATTGTTAAACATTAATAAAAAAAACAAATAAAATTTAAACACTTAAGGCGGTTATTAGCAAAGATCAACTTCGCCTAACAGCAGCTTAGCGACATCCCAGTTTGAGAGTATAGATGAAAGCTAGGGGTAACAGATGAAAGTTTTGTGTTTAAATTAAAATTTGTAGCATTGTTGGGACGTCGCGAAGCTACGGGACGTTATCTGAAATAATAAAGTCAGGAGGTAATCTTATGTTTTCTCATGATTTGCATAAGACAGGCATTATAGAAACTCTTTCAAATCAAATGAAGAAAAGTATTGAAAATAAGTCTACACAAGATATTAATAAATTAATCAAATTGCATAGGAATAGTTTGGATTATGAGTATGAATTATTAAGAGTAATAGCAGATATATTTCGAGAAATCGATCAATTACTTTTTATTCCTAAATTTATAGATGATTTCCCTCTAGATTATTCATTTATAAGTGAAGGTAATTATATATATTATCACTATACGAATCATTTTGTAAAACTAAGTACTATAGTGGAACAATTTTCTTATTTAATCAATTGCTTTTATAGATTAAACCTAGATAAAAAAGATTGTAAAGTAGAAAAGATAATTCAAAAAACAAATCTAACTTGTAGAAGCCTAAAAATCCTTAAAGATTTTAATAGCAAAATTAATGACAAAAAGAGAATGAGAAATGAAATTGTACATAGGGGAATAGTCGACGATAATGAATTAAATAATTTAGTAGGTTTTTCTTATTGGGAGTCATATTTAATAGATAAAAATAGTTTATTTAAAGAATTTTTTGAGGATGCACTAATTGACAAATTAAAAGCTAAAAAACAATTAATAGAACAGACTTTAAAAGAAGATAATAAATTAGTGTGTAATTACAGCAAAAATATTTTAAAAGAATTAGATAAAGATTTAAAAAAACAATATAATTAATAAAATAAAGTTTGCTAACTTCAGATAACAAGGGATTGAATTTTCCGCTGCGCTTCATGCAAATTCGTTCGGTAAGGGCGGTCGCCATAAACCTCACGAACTTCTTAAATCCCAGGAACGTTAATTGACATAAATTCTTAGTTACAGAGGAGGAAAAGGCGGTGAGTAAAAGTAGTTTCAGTGATGTTAAAAAGACTCTAATTAATCATAAAAAATATAAAAGATTAAACTCTTATATTTTAATTACATATTGTGTTTTTATATCCTTGTATATGTTCAGACCAAACTTGTATGCTCTAGGCAATGATGCTGTTGATCTAATTGTTGGTGCAATTCCAAATTTTATTCCAAGTGTTCTATTTTCAATAATAGGTATATATTATTTGATTCCATTTATTACAGGGAAGTTTCAAATGATATGTGAATCAAAATACCTACTAATAGTTAGTTTTATTAATCTATTGGTCTTTATATTGATAGAGTATATTCATGTAATATTAGAATTAGGCAATTGGGATAATATTGACATATTGGCAACTGTTCTCGGTATTTTATTAGCTTCAATTTACCATTTTAGAATTAAAGAAGAATATGGAAGAATCGAATTGAATGTTTAATATAAACGTTCAAGATACAAAACGAATTGAC
>CAZRTN010000115.1:0-1729 GCA_964603015.1 uncultured Thermotogaceae bacterium
GATATATATAAATACCAGTCTTTCCAATAAGGACATTGTTCCTAACTATTGATTCCAGAGTTCTTACCACAGTTGTTCCAACAGCAACTATATTTTTCCCATTTGTTTTTGCTTTTATTATTTTTTCATATGTTTCTTGTTTTACTTCATAAAATTCTTCGTGTATTTCATGATCTCTAATATCTTCAACATCTATAGGCCTAAAAGTACCAAGACCAACATGAAGAGTAACTTCTTCTATTTCAATGCCTTTATTCCTTATTTTCTCAAGTAAATCTTCAGTAAAATGAAGTCCTGCAGTAGGCGCTGCTACTGCTCCATCTCTTTTTGCATATTTTGTTTGATATTTACTATCATCATCTATTTTATTGGTTATATAAGGGGGAAGTGGTGTTTCTCCAATTCTGTTTATTTCATCCCATATATTATCTCCAACAAATTTAATAATTCTGGAGCCATCATCATTATGATGTGTAATCAAACCTCTTAATTTTTTGGAAAAAATAATTTCATTACTTTTTTTGATTTTACTGCCTGGTTTAACCAAACATTTCCATGAATCATCTTCTTCAGTTTTTTCCATCAATAAAATTTCAACTTTTGCCCCAGTAGTTTTCTGCCCATATATTCTAGCTGGAATAACTTTTGTATTATTAACTACAAGAATATCTCCTGGGTTTAAATAATCTATAATATCCTTAAAAATTTTATGCTCTATGTCTCCTGTTTCTTTGTCTATAACCATTAATTTACATTCATCTCTTGGTTCTACAGGAGTTTGAGCTATCATTTCATCTGGTAAATGATAGTCATAATCAGTAATTTTATACATTAACAAACCTCCGTATATCAAATAACTTACTTTTATCAAAATCATACTCACTGAATTTATCATTAGAAATCATATAATACCCCATTTTATTGGATAAATAAGTTATCAATTCATCAGCAGGTGAATTATAATAGACTCTTTTTCTTTCTGATAGCTTTTTTAATATTTCTCTATCTTCATACCCAAGATAATATTCAATGTTGCGATCAAAAACAATAACTGCTGGGAAAAATGTTAATTCATCTACAAACAAACTATCAAGCATATTGAGTAAGAGATCAATTTTATTTCTGTTTTCATATCTAATAACATTACTTCCATCAATGATTATTCCTCTTGGATTAGAACTGTTCATAAGTTTATAATGATAAAAAGAAATATTCCTCAACTGTAAATTCAACATTTGTTTTTCATAATCATCAAAAGCAACAAAAATATCTTTTAATTTTCTATAATAAGATTTTTTAGTTTCTAAAACATTTAATGAAAGAACTTCGTCCAAAAATTCTTGAATAAAAGGACTTTTTTTATCAAGTGGAACATAGTTCATTAAAGCAAATAAATCAGTATAATCTTTAAATTTAAACTTTTTTAAAATAACTTTTGCGTTATAAAATTCAACACCAAATTTTTTAAGGTATTTATTATAATCTCCTGGTGGATGTTTTTGAGGGTACAAAATAAACTTCAAAGTTTGAATTGTTTCATCTCTCAATTTATAAAACTTTTGCATTTCTCTAAACCTGTTTTCAGATGGTTTTTTTATAATATGCATCAATAAAAACTGAAAATCATTAATATGTTTTCTGACAATCTTTCTCTCAGCATCTCTTCCAAGGACTCTAAAAACCCAAAACATTTTTCTGTCATTCAATGTCTTGGGATTTTTTAAAACAG
>CAZRTN010000115.1:1829-5520 GCA_964603015.1 uncultured Thermotogaceae bacterium
CTAAAAACCCAAAACATTTTTCTGTCATTCAATGTCTTGGGATTTTTTAAAACAGTTCTCGCTCTGTTTATCATATTTTTCATTTTATCTTTATGAGTTTCAAATTCTTTTTCATTAAGAATATTGTTAATAGTGTTTACAGACATTATGAATTAGCCCTTATTTCTAAAATGTCACCATCTTCAACTATTTCTTCTTTTCCTGCTAATTTAACAAGACCTTTGTCTTTTAAAGCTTGTTCGGATTTATGCTCGATGAGATCCTTATACTTCATAACTTGAGCTTTTATAAAATTTTTGGATAAAGCTGTATGAATAGCTCCTGCTGCATTTTTCATATTTGTATCTTTCTTTATTGTCCAAGCTCTAACTTCATCTTCTCCAACAGTAAAATATGAAATAAGACCTATATGATCATAAACAACAGTAGACAACCTATCTATACCTGGATTTTTTATATTAAGTTCTTCCATAAATTCCTTTTTTTCTTCTTCGTCTAAACCATTTATATCAGCTTCGATTTTTCCTGAAATTTCAAGATAAGCAAGTTCCATGTCCTTAACTATTTTCAACACATCTTCTTTTCCTACATAATCATTATTCATAAATTGATCTTCGTCTACGTTTACAACAACTATAATAGGTTTTAAAGTAAAAAGGGATAATGAAGAAATAAGTCTTTTATCCTCTTCAGATAAATCAATATCTTTTGCGAATTTTTCTTCATTTAATACTTCACTGATTTTTGTAATTATTTCATATTCTTTTTGTTCTTCTTTTGTGGCTTTGTTTTTCTTTATTGCCATGTCCAATCTTTCAATTCTCTTCTCAACCACTTCTATATCTCTAAATATCATCTCAGATATCAAAGTATTCAACTGTTTTAATGGAGTTTCGTTTTCTTCTGGATATGGAACTTGATCATTTTCAAAAGCTCTTAAAACTAAAACCATAGCATCAACATTTTGAATCATTTGTAAGATTCTTGATTTTTCTTTCATATCTGCTTTGGAATCAAAACTTGGTATATCAACAAGATTAATTGTTGCATAAGTTGTCTTTTTTGGGTTATACATATTAGACAAATTAGTTATTCTCTCGTCCTTTACCAAAGCTACTTTTTCCTCTGCTTCTGACTTATAACTAGGATCATAATCCTGTTCTGTGAGTAGAGAAAACATTGTTGTTTTTCCACTCATTGGTAATCCAAAAATTCCTATTTTCATCTTTCTACCTCCTGGTTTATCGCATCAAAAATATCGATATCATCGTTTATTTTAATTTTTAAATCTCTTTTACTAATATCTTCTTTCGAATAATCTAAATAAATCTCTATATTTTTTTCTGGTTTTAAATAATCTAAATAATCTGCCCATTCTACGATATATATATCTTCTTTATCTGCAAAAAGGTCTATATATTCTATTTCATATGGATCTTGAATTCTGTATAAATCTATGTGATGTATCCTTGGGTTTTCACCATATATATTTTCAATTGCAAAAGTAGGAGAAGTAACCATAGCGGTTTTAATTCTGGATCCTATAAAATATTTTGAAAATGTGGTCTTTCCTGTACCAAGATCACCATATAATAAAATAACATGACCTGTTTTTAATTTTTTAGAAAGAGCCTTAGCTATTTTAGATATTTTTATCTCATCAATATTTTTAAATTCTAGAATAAAACTTCCTCCTCAACTTTTCACAACATTTTTCGCTTGCCCACCAGATAAAACACTATCAATATCCTCTGCAACCATCATAGACATTTTATCTCTTGTTTCTTTTGTAGCACTTCCTATATGTGGAGCTACTACTACATTATCTAATTTTAATAATTTTTCATTAACTTGAGGTTCATTTTCAAAAACATCTAAGCCTGCAGCAGCAATCTCTTTTTTCTCTAATTTTTCAGCCAAATATGCTTCATCGATAACTTTTCCTCTTGATGTATTAACCAAGACAGCGTTTTTCTTTATTTTATCTAATTTTTCTTTATCAAGCATATGATCTGTTTCAGGCGTTAAAGGTACATTCAAAGAAATAAAATCAGCATTTTCAAGTATTTCATCTACTTCTGCATATTCAAACCCAAACTCTGATTCCATATCTTTTGGCATAGGAGTTCTTTTATTATATAAAACCTTCATATTAAAACCTTTTGCTCTTCTTGCAACAGCAAGACCTATTCTACCAAGTCCAATAACTCCAAGCGTTTTCCCAAATATATCTTGACCCATCAATAATTCAGGTTTCCACCCTACAAAATTTCCTTCTCTAACAAAATGATCTGCTTCAACAATTCTTCTTGCTGACGCCATCATAAGAGCCCAAGCAAGATCAGCAGTAGTTTCCGTTAATACATCTGGTGTATTTGTAACTACAATTCCATTATCATTAGCAGCTTTTACGTCTATATTGTTGTATCCAACAGCATAATTAGAGATAACTTTTAATTTTCCTTTTCCAGCTTCAATAACCTCTTCATCAATTTTATCGCTCAAAAGAGTGATCATAGCATCTGATTCTGAAGCTACTTTTTTCAATTCTTCTTTAGTAAGATTTCTTTCTTCTGTATTCACCCACACTTCATAATTCTTTTTTAAAAATTCTATTCCAGCATCTGGTATTTTATAAGTAACTGAAACCTTCATCGAATCCCTCCTTAATTTCTACAATTTTTATCATTTTATTATAACATGAAGATATACGTATTTATCTTCGTTAATATAAATACAATTTAAAACTTACTATATTTTAAAAAGCGGTTTTGGTAAAAAAAATTGAACACCAAAAGGTGTTCAATTAAATATATTAATTTTATATTATTTTGCCATTTCTAAAGCTATTTTCATCATATTTGTAAAAGATTTCATTCTTTCATCGCTGGTTGTTGCTTCTTTAGTTACAAGAGAATCAGATACTGTTAAAAGACAAGCTGCATTTTTACCTGTTACTTGCGCATTTGCAAATAATGCAAAAGATTCCATCTCAACAGCTAATGCGTTATGCTCAGCATGAATTTTTTTGTAATCATCAAAATTAACTCTATAAAAAACGTCTGAACTGTGAATTGTTCCTTTTTTAATGTCTATATCTAATGATTTTGCTGCTTCTTCTAACTTTTTATTCAATTCAGAAGATGGTTTAAGTGTATCTTCTTTAATTCCAGCCATAGTTTCTGCAAAAGAAGATTCGCTGTAAGCAGCCTCAGCTAAAATAACATCGTATAACTTAACATCATCAGTATAAGCTCCACAAGAACCAACTCTTATAATATTTTCTACATCATAAAACTTATAAAGTTCATAAGAATAAATACCAATACTTGGCATTCCCATTCCGCTTCCCATAACACTTATTTTTTTACCTTTGTAAGTTCCTGTATATCCAAACATATTTCTAACTTGATTAAATAATTTTGGATTTTCTAAAAAATTTTCTGCTATGAATTTTGCTCTCAAAGGATCTCCAGGCATAATTACTGTATCAGCAATGACTCCTTTTTGATCTACTTCAATATGTGGTGTAGGTATCATAAAATTCCTCCTTTAAATCATTTTTAAATAATACTCTTACTCTATACTATAATACTTTTTTGAATATTTAAAAAACTATTTATTAAAATTACTTTCCTTAATAGAATTAACATTTAATAATAACTCCTATTTAATTATATTCTCTTATTAT
>CAZRTN010000116.1:0-5505 GCA_964603015.1 uncultured Thermotogaceae bacterium
AGCATATCAAGGAGGTACAATAATGGCAATATTATGGTTTTTAATAATATTTACAGTAATAGTAGTAGTACATGAATTTGGTCATTTTATATTTGCTAAAATGTTCAATACAAAGGTGTTAGAATTCTCGATTGGATTTGGTCCAAAATTATTTTTTAAAAAAGGTAAAAAAACAGATTTTGCTATAAGAATGATCCCACTTGGAGGTTATGTTAAATTAGCTGGTGAAGATGACCTTGAAAATATAGAAGATAATGATGATCCAACTCTTTTATTTAACAAAAAACCTTATCAAAAATTATTAATATCATTCGCAGGCCCACTTTTTTCATTTTTGCTTGGTATAATTGTAATAGCTTCATCTGGATTGATTTATGGATTACCCCAAGTAAGAATTCAATCAATTATGGAAAATTCTCCTGCTAAAGAAGCTGATATACAATCTGGTGATATTATAAAAAAAGTAAATGGAGATTATGTTTTTGATTCTCAAATTCTTAATTTAGAAATTAGAGAAGGAAATGAAATTAAGTTGGATATTATCAGAGATCAAAAAAATATTGAAAAAACGATTACACCTATGAAAGTACCTGAAGAATATATAATTAATTTATCAAACTTTACAGGAGATACTGATATATCAAATATCAATAAGATAAATAATATTGAACAAGATATAAGCGTTTTAACAAAAATGGAACCCGGGGATCCAATATCATTTTCTAATAATGATAAAACCATTCAAGGAACTTTAGAATCAAAAAACATCCTCGACTCAAGATATATTATAGGCGTTAATTTTGATTTATTTACTAATACAATAGCAAAAGATTATCAAATTTTTCAGAAAGGCGATACTATAATAGAAATTGAAGGAAGAAGTATTGATAATGGAATAGAATTTGTAAATACTATAAATAGATTAAATATACCTGAAAATAACATAATGCTTGAAATTTCTAATGGTGAAATAAATAATATAATAAAACCTTTTGATAATGAAGAAATTACAATAACCGTTGTCAGAAATAATGAAAGAATCCAATTAGATACCAACAAGTCTCAATTATTGAATATTTTTTCTCAACCAGGAATAGTGAACATATCAGACAATAGGTTAAATCCATCTTTAACTGAAATAATACCTGTCTCTTTTGGATGGGCAAAAACTCTAATGGAATCAGTAGTTCAAGTAATAAAGCAGTTATTTACTGGACAAACAAAAACAGATGAAATAGCTGGACCAATAGGAATAGCTACTATTATAGGTCAAGCTTCCAAAGCAGGGTTTGAATCTATTCTTAATATATTAGCTTTGATAACAATTAATTTAGGGGTAATTAATTTACTTCCACTACCTGCTTTAGACGGAGGAAGAATTATATTCTCTCTATACGAAATAATTTCTAGAAAAAGAGTTAATCCAAAAGTTGAATCTATGATTCATGTAATAGGGTTTATAATATTAATAGGCTTAATGATTTTTATAGCTTTTAATGACATTACAAGATTTTTTAATTGAGGTTGATAATATGTTTTCGAAAAAGCATGTAAATGTTAATGATGTTCAAATAGGCGGTGATTCTCCTATAGTAATACAAACTATGACAAATACTGATTCTTCAAATTTTAATTCAACTATGAATCAAATTAAACAGCTAAACGCAGTAGGGGCTGAATTAATTAGATTGTCTATTAGAAATTCAGAAGATATAATCACATTAAAAAAATTGGTTAAAGAATCACCAGTTCCTTTAATTGCAGATATTCATTTTGACTATAAATTAGCAATAGAATCTATAATATCCGGAATTTCAAAAATCAGATTAAACCCTGGGAATATTGGTTCTGATTGGAAAGTAAAAGAGGTATTAAAAGCTGCTAAAGAATATAATATACCTATAAGAGTTGGTGCAAATTCTGGTTCTTTAGATAAACGGTTTGAAAATGATACAATAGAAATGGCAATGGTTAATAGTGCCTTATATCAAGTTAGATTACTAGAAAAAAATGAGTTTGATAAAATAGTTATTTCTATGAAATCATCTGACGTAAGAAAGACTTATTTATCTAACAAAATAATTTCAGAAAAAATAGATTATCCTCTGCATTTAGGTGTCACCGAAGCTGGAGTTTATGAAGATTCAATTATTTCATCTTCTGCAGGCATTGGAGCTTTATTGTTGAATAACATAGGAGATACAATTAGAATTTCAATATCCGGTGATCCAGTTAATGAAGTTATTGCTGCTAAAAAACTTTTAACTACATTAGGTCTTAAAAAAGGAATTAAAGTTATTTCTTGTCCTACATGTGCAAGAACAGAAATTAACATAGAAGACTTAACTAATAAAGTAAAATCAATAACTAAAAAATTTGAAAAATTGGATAAAAATATAACCATAGCAGTAATGGGATGTGTTGTAAATGGTCCAGGAGAAGCAAAACACGCAGACATTGCTATAGCAGGAAGTAAAACAACAGCAGCAATATTTAAAAAGGGAAAATTAATTGAAAATGTAAAAAAAGAAAATATTGAAGAGAAATTAAGTAAAATAATTGAAGATTATATAGAGGTGATATAAATGTATATCAACCCTACAGGTAATAATAAATCAGAAAATTCAAAAAAAACAAAGAAATCAAAAAGAAAAAAATCATCTTCTGTTAATTCTAATTCAATTGAAGATGGATTTTTTGATATACTTAGTAATACTGAATACAAGATAACTGAACGAGAAATTAAAAAATTAATGGATGAAATCCTAAATTTTGGTAATAGGTTTGTAAAATCACCAACACAGAATAATTTAAAAAATTATAAACATTCTATAAAAGAATTTCTTAAAAAAATAGAAAAAAAATTATATAAAGTAAAAGAAGATATAGATATGGAAAATGATTCTCCGAGATTACATGTCATAGCGGAAGTTGTAGATAATAAAATAAAAGAAATTACCGATGCTGTTATGAATAAAGAGAAGAATACTCTTTTTTATGCATCAAGAGTTGAAGAGATTAATGGTCTTTTACTAGATTTATATAGATAAGGGGATTTTTATGAGTTCAATCTTTAATATGAAAATAGATAACTTTACAGGTAAATCTATATGTTTTCACTCTTTAGAAGTATATAATAATAAAAAATTCATAGAGAGAAAACTTAATGAACTTGATGATTTTAACAAATTAGATTTATTGAATATAGAACCAAGTAAAGGAAATATAAAAATTAATCAAATAAGAGAAATACATGAATTTTTGAGATATAAACCAAATTTCTCAAAAATAAAAATAGTTATAATCAATGAAATAGACAAACTCAATGATCAAGCTGAAAATTCACTCTTGAAAATTTTGGAAGAACCTCCAAGTTTTGCAATAATAATAACTCATACAAATTCTTGGAATTACTTGTTGCCTACTACAAAAAGTCGTTTAACAAGATTTGATATCCCTTTTCCAAAAGATGATTTTAATTTATTTTCCGATATTAAAAAGAAAAAAATAAAATTATTTAATCTGTTTAGTTCTATGGGACTTGAATATGTTGATTATTTTAACAATATGGAAGAAAATGATCTTGAAGCTTTTATTAATACAATGGATGAAATTAACTTTGAAAAAGCTTTAAAAAACATTAAAATATTTAAAGAGGACACTAAAACTAAAATTATTTTTATTTATTCATATTTTCATATAATAAAAAAAATAATTACAGAAAAAAATCATGAGTATCTTATCAAAACTATAGACGTTACTAAAGAACTTAAAAATAATATAGAGAATCCATTAGATTATTTAAAAATGATATCTTTACTATCTAATATTTTTATACATGATTCATTGATTTCAAAACTAACTAACAAATGGAAATTTATGTATAATTATGACTTTATTGAATTTTTTGGAGTAGAAGATTATAATTTCAAAACCGAAATCATAATGGATACTTATAAATACAATAATAAAATAATTAACTCATCTTTGTCGAATCATAATTTTCGATTAGAAATTATTAATCATTTTGTAAGACTTAACGAAGCTTATTCAAAATTATAGGAGGATATAATATGCCAGATTTAAAAATAAATGTTTATGGTGTTGAACTTATGAAAAAAGATAAAATGTATTTTTATGCACCTAGTGATCCAACAGAAGAATACAATATAAATGATCTTGTTTTAGTAAATTCCGAATTAGGTCTAGAGGTAGGTAAAATCATAAGTCCATTAAAAGAAAGAAATATTGATGACTTAGATAATGATCCTACTCCAATAATAAGAAAACTAACTGAAGAAGATATCAATATTCATGAAAATAATTTAAAAGATGCAAATGATGTAAAGCTATTTACCCAAGAGAAATCTGAAGAACTAAATTTAGACATGAGGGTTTTAAAAGCTAAATATACATTTGATAAATCCAAATTAATTATATTTTTTGGAGCTGATTCACGTGTTGATTTTAGAGAATTGGTAAAAATATTGGCAAAAAAATATAAAGTTAGAATTGAATTGAGGCAAGTTGGTATAAGAGACGAAGTTAAGATGAAAGGTTCTTTGGGACTTTGCGGGCAAGTTGCTTGTTGTGCAAGATTTTTAAGAGAATTCTCATCTATAAAAATGGAATTAGCTAAAACTCAACAAATGATGATCAATACAGCCAAAATTTCCGGTAGATGCGGAAAATTATTATGTTGTCTAAAATATGAAAATGATTTTTATGAAGAAGTACTAAGAAATGTTCCGAATGAAAATTCAACCATAGAATATGATAACAAACCAGCAAAAGTAATTACAGTAAATGTATTCTTAAAAGAAGTAACCTTACAGGTTATAGAAGAAAATCAACCAATATTAATAAAAGTACCTTTTCAATATTTCAATAATTTAGATGAAAAAATAGAAAAAGAATAAAATGGAGGTGTTCTATTTTGAAAAATAGTTTAAGCGAATTAAAAGAAATAGCAAGATTATGTAGAGGAGATATTTTAAAAATGACATCTGTCGCATCTTCTGGTCACCCTGGAGGATCAATGTCATCATTAGAATTATATTTATCAGTTTATAATAGAGCAAATATTGATCCAAAAAAACCTTTTGATGAAAAAAGAGATAAAACAGTTGTTTCACATGGACATACTTCACCAGGAGTATATTCAACACTGGCAAGATTAGGTTTTTTTGCAATTGATGATGTTATAAGTGGTTTTCGACATCCAGGTTCTATATTTGAAGGTCATGTCACAAGAGGAATACCTGGTGTAGAGTGGTCAACTGGTAATTTGGGACAAGGTCTATCTACTGGAGTAGGATTTGCTTTAGCAGCAAAATTAAAAAATGATGATTCTAAAACATATGTTTTTTCTAGTGATGGAGAAAGTCCTAAAGGACAATTATCAGAAGCTAGAAGAACTGCAAAAAAAGAAAACCTTAATAACTTAATTGTTTTAGTTGATTACAATGATATACAAATTTCTGGAAGAGCAAGAGATGTATTACC
>CAZRTN010000117.1:0-5505 GCA_964603015.1 uncultured Thermotogaceae bacterium
TCATTATTAGTTAGATAAGTAGATTGTCATTCTGAACGACGATTTTTGGAGCTGAAGAATCTAAAACTTTTCAATTTGCTTCGCAAATTTACTGATGAGATACTTACAACTCACTTCGTTCGCTCAGGATGACACATACAAAGATTTTTAACAATGTTTTTTACTTCTAACTTCAAACAAAAAAAGATAATAATGTTTTCATGTTATAATTAAATGCCACAAAAATTTTAGGGGGTTTTTTAAATGAAATTTAAAACTAAACATACACATGAAGAAGAAGATTACAGGTTTTTTCTTGTTGATACTGAAAAAGATTTAGAAAAAACAAATATTTCCAAAGCAGCTATTGTAGACTTTTTGTTTTTACACCTTGGTGAATATAATGACGACAAAGAATACATCCTTAAAGCTCTTGAATACGTTCTTGGTAAAGAGAAATTTTTAAGCGGAATAATAGGACTTGTCTTGAATGAAAACAACTCTATTGTTGGTGCTGCAGTAGTTAATAACACAAACATGGAAGGATATATTCCTGAAAACATCTTAGTTTATATAGCTTTGGATAAAAAATACAGAAAAAAAGGTCTTGGTAAGAAATTACTGGATCTTATGATTAATGAAAGTAAAGGTGATATTGCTCTTCACGTAGACTTTGATAATAAAAGGGCTAGAAAAGTATATAAAAAAATGGGTTTTAAAGAAGCTTACATAGAAATGAGATACAAGAAATGAAAAAACTAATCTTTTCATTTTTTGTAATATTATCTTTTACAGTTTTTTCTTATAATTTTGAAAAAATTGAAGAAGATATTGAGATTTTATTTGAAAAAGGTGACGTCCCAGGAGTTTCAATTTATATAGATTCTTCAACTTTTGTTGAACCTTTTGAATTAAATTACGGATATGCAAATTTAGAATCAAAAAAAGAAATACATTCTGAACAACAATTCAGAGTTGGCAGTATTACAAAAAGTTTTACAGCAACTGCGATTCTTATTTTAAAAGACAAGGGGTTAATTTCTTTAGATGATAAAGCATCTAAATATGTTGATATTAACGATAAATTACTAAAAGAAACAACCATACAAGACTTAATGAATATGAGTAGCGGGATTAGGGGGTATATCAACGACGATCCTCTTGATGATGGTTTTATGATGCAGCACTTGATTAATAACCCAAAAAGATTTTTATCCCCTATTGATTTAGTTAAACATGGTTTAGAATTAACTATGGAAATGGGAAAAGCACCTCCATTTCATTATTCAAACACTAATTATATTTTATTGGGAATGATTATAGAAAATGTTAGTGAAAAAAGCTATGAAGATTTTATTATAGATGAAATAATAAAACCACTAAATTTAAAAAATACTATAGTTCCTAGTGATTATAAACCCACCAAAAATTTAGCAAGGGGTTATCAAGATTTGAAAGTTGGGTTTAAGGATTATACAGAAATTCATCCAAGTTATGTTTGGAGTGCAGGTAGTATAATTTCTTCTGCCAAAGACATCTCAAAGTGGATAAGATCTGCTTATCTAGGTGTTCTTTTGGATCAAAAAACCAGAAAATTCCTATACTATGGGAACAAATTGGCTGAAAATGTTTATTATACTGCAGGGCTTCTAAAAGAACCACATAGAACTTGGCACAATGGAGAGGTGATTGGTTATCTTTCATACGCTGTATATTATCCAAAAAATGATATTTCAGTAGCAGTTTTAACTAACGGAAAAACTGGTTTTGATTTAAAAGAAAAAATAATCGAAACAATAGAAGAATATATTGATTACGGAGAGACCTTTTGAAAAGGTCTCTTTTTTTATATATGTTGATATTTCTGAATATTTTTCTAATATTTGCTCTTTATAATTCAATTATGATGAATAAAATATTAAATATATTACAAAATACATAGTTGGGTGCACTCTATGTTTTATATAAGTTTTACAGAAAAACAGGCTATTTTGATATTGACATCAGGCTAACCTCATAAACTATAATAATAGTGAAATTAAAAGAATATTTGGGAGGGGTTTTAAATGAATTTAAAAGACGTTAGAAATGAAAATAAAAATAGATATAGAAGTGCAAAAGAAGAAATATACCTTCATCATTCAAAGTTAGCTATTGAATTATTGGTATTTTAAATTAAATAAAGGATGCTGATAAGTATGTTTAATAACGATATATTAAAAAGAGAAGAAAAAGAAGCGATAAAAAGGATTAAAAAATATTAACTGGTAAATATTCCCCTTATGTATTATAAAAAAGGCCTTTAAAGGCCTTTTTTATTTTAATTTAAAGTGGTTGACTACATCATTATATCTTTTTTCTAAATTATTATTTTTTTCATCTCTAACAAAGCATTTAAAACCACTGTTCAATAGATAATCATAATTTTCTTTGCTATTGATTTTCTCTATACAAGCCCTGTAGTTTTTCATAGTTTTTTCTGGATTTTCTGACTTATTTATTTGTTCTAAGAGAAATTGTTTTTCTGGATCACTTCTATCAAAAAAGTTGTCAACTGACATTGACTGTGGAGATAATAACAAAGCTACGTGATCATAATCAGATATTTTCTTTAAAATATCTATTGGTATATTTGTATCTACAATAACTTTTTGATTTTTTGAAATACTTAATAGTTCAGCAACTTCAAATTGAGCACCTTCTCTTGCGGTGTTAACTATCCAATCATTATATTCATCAGGAGTTCTTGAAATGAATTCTTGCCAATCTTTCATAGTTTTAAAATAACACATATTTGGAAATTTTTCAGGTGTTGCAATTTTTAAAAAATCATCCAATTTATAATTTTCTTCACAATGATACAGTCCCAAACGTTCAGATATCATCTTACAAATAGTTGACTTCCCTGCATAAGCTGTACCGTTAATAAAATAAACATTTTTTAGATATTCTCTGATAATTGAATTATCAATTTTCATATTCCCCATCCCCTTTTTCTTATAGTCTCCATCGTTTAATTATAAAAATAGTATATATTTTAAAAAAGTTTTAGGTTTTTATTTTTAGTTATTATTCCAAGATCAAATCTAACTTTTTGTATTATTTTTATGGTTTCAGAAAACTGTTCTAGTCTTGTTAAAATATTCTTTTCAAATATAGTCAAATAATCTATTTCTACTATTCCTTTATTGATTAGCTCTTTAAGTTTTTCTACATGTTCATATTCTATTGCCAATGAGGCTTTCAATTCTATGTTATTTTTTGGAGCTATATTGAAAACATTTGATACTGTTTTGAATGTTTTGGGAGCTTTAAATATAACTGGATAATATAGAACGCTATCATTAAGAGTATATTCAAATCCAAATAATTTTTGCATAACTATTATCGCTCTTACTTGGTTGGGGATCATTTTGTATTTATTGAAATTTCTTTTTGTTATGTTTTTAAATATAGCTATATCTTCTAGTTTTAATTTTTTTAGTTCTTCATATGAATTCCATAAATGTTCTTCTTTTATTTCATTTTTTAAGGCAAATATGAATAATTCAGATAATATTTTCTTTATTGCAGCAGGAGTATCTTTTCTAACAACTTCAACTCCATGGGTTATTATTTTTTCTTCAAAGTCTATTCCAAAATATCTCTTTTTCACTCCAAAAAATTTAACTTTTTTGAATAATTTATCTACATCAACAGACAGTGTTGTTCTTTCTTTTATTTTTTTGTTTGTTGAATATTTTATTGGTAATTCTTCAGCTATAATATTATTTATATATTTTGACAGGTAATCTGCTATTCTAATAATTATTTTCTTATTTGATTTTATATCACTTTTAATTTTAATATGATCAAAAGAACTATCTGTATCAGAATATATTACTTCAGTTTCAAACTGTATTTTTTGATTATCTAATTCTATTTCAAATTCTTTTTTATTTAGTTTTTTGTTTAGATATCTCAATGCATTTCTAGAGGCTGTTGTAATAGCAGAAGAACATCTTTTGTCATGTAGGGGAAATCGAGATGTTCCTATAACCCCATACATAGAATTTAAAAGTATTTTGTAGTTCAGTTGTTTTATGTCGTATTTGATTTTTTCAAAACTATTTACTTTTGCCTCTTTTGCCATTTTTTTATATCTCAATCTTTCTTCTAACAGAAAATTTATCATTCTTGGAAATATTCCTTCTTTTTCAAGTGAAAATTTCACTGAAACATCTTTATTTTCTTCTTCGTACATTTTTGTAAGATCAACATAATTTTGTACTTTTTCATTTTCTTTTTCAATTAAGGTTTCAGGAGATATATTATATGTCACTATAATATTTGGGTACAAAGAAGCATAATCAAGAACAACTACATTATTATATGCTTTATCTTCTGGTTGTAAAACAATTGCTCCTTCAACATCTACTTGATCATCTTTTAATTCTGGATTATCTTGAACTGTTATCTTTTCTTCAAATAAAAATTGGTTCAAAAAATGTTCTATAGCTATTGAATTAGCCATCAAAAAATTTACAGGTATTTTTATAACTGCCTGTAATCCATATAATAAATTTAAAAGATTAAGTTTTTGTTCTAATTCAAAAAGAATTTCTACATCCCTAATGGCGTATTCTATAAATTTTTTGAAATCTTTTCTATAATTAAAAAATCCTTTTTCTTCTGTTTTTCCTTTTAAATTATGAAATTTTGCAACTGTAGATAGCTTAAAAGAAGTCGGTTGTGTAAAAACATATTTTTTATAAAGTTCAAGATAATCAACAAGATCAACTCCAGGGATATAATTTTTTGTTATTTTTCTACCCCCAATTTCCATAGTCTTTGTGTTTGAGTGTAATCCTGGAATAACTGATAGCTCAATATTATAATTCTTTGCTCTATTTATAATATAGGGAATGTCATATCCTTCTGAATACCATCCTGAAATAACATCTGGCTTTTTTTCTTTCAATAATTTATCAAATATTTTCATCAATTCTATTTCATTTTCTAAAAATATATAATTTTCATCATAATTATCTGTTTCAACATTCTCATTTGGTTTTGTTATTATAGAATAATAGCTTTTATCTTTTGAATCATAAATTGTTATTGATATAATTTCACCATTAAACATATTTTGGTGTTTTTTTTCTATGACTTCTATATCTAAAAACCATAAATTCTTTTGGGAAAAATCTTCGACCAAATCAAATGGTAAAATGTTCATATTTGAAGCGCCATATGTTTTAATGCCATTTTCTTTCATCTTGTCTATAATTTGTTTATACTTGTAATAATTAATTTTTGAAGTGAACTCTGTCATAACCATCTTTTTTCCAAATACATCTTTCCAAGAATCTTCTACCTTTTTTATATATCTTTTATCAATTTTTAGATTATAAAAAATTTTTCTCATAGTGTTTATATCTTTTTTCTCAAAAAAGAGCTGGAAATTATTTTTCAATTTTTTTATAGAATTTTCATTTACTTCTTTATAATAAAATGATTTATCTAATTGATTTTGCCAAAAAGATT
>CAZRTN010000118.1:0-5484 GCA_964603015.1 uncultured Thermotogaceae bacterium
CTCCGCCGATTGTTGTTGGATGTCTACTATAGTATAACCAAATTTCTTTTTTAAATCTAAAGCTCTTTCAGAACTCCAATTATCCATAGTAGAATGTAATGTAGGATACTTTTTCTCTGTACTTAACAAAGATGTGTGATCTACCAGTATAATTTTATATTCTCTAGCTTTGTTTGGTTTATAATGACTTATATATTTATAAGCATCAGATTTTGATTCAGGTTTTAAATCATCCCAATCAATTTTTTCACCATTCTTTGCTATATAAAAGCCATTATTTCTAGCATATTCATACACATGCTTATAAATACCCCAGGGATTGCCAATAGTATCATGTATATGTACTTTATCTTCAAAATCTTCAAATTTATCTGCATAAGATGTAGATTTAGTTATATTAAATACTTCATCAGATAAAGTTTTTTCTTTATACATTGATAATAATTTCTTTGGAGAAATTCTTATGCCTCTATCAACAAATAAAAAATGGGATATAAATGCTGTAATTTTTTCCTCTTTGCTCATTTCCAATAAAAAATACTCTATATCAATGCTTATACCACTATCAGGAAATTGTTTAGTAAAATTATAAGGTTCTAAAATAAATAAGAAATCTCCTAATTGACTTTTACCAACTTTACTATTAGCTGTTAACAAATAGTAAGTTTTTTGCATAACCCCTGGAATTACACTAGAAAATTTGGGAAGGCTTAACCAGGGTATTGCGTTAAACCCTCCCTCATCTTTTATTCTTTTATTCTCCTCAATTTGCTTTATTACTCTGGAATATATAGTCATGTTAAAGCCTGTTTGTAAATGAATATTGTTCTATATCATCTTCTGTTAATCCTTCAACTTCTGAAGCCAATTGCGACACATTTTCCTTATAAATAAAGAAGTGGGCAAGTTTCATAAAATTACTATATCCAAATCTTTCAACATATTTTTTAGTAGCTGTAAAGATTTCTTCCTTAGTAACTTGTGGATTGTTTTTGATAAATTTTTTCATTTTGGACAAACAACCAGCTTTGTCACCACGATATCTATATCCATTAGCATTTTTACCAGATGGAAATATTTTTCTCCAATCTTCTATCCAATCTGAGGGATCAATTTCATTACCAAATACATCCTCCAATTTAGCCAAAACAGCATAATTTAGTGGATCATTTTCATCCAGTATTTTAATGTATTCAGTACGTTCATATTCTGAAAGTATGTTTTCAAGTATTACATCCATTTCCTTACTATTAGGATCTTTAGACATAACATATTCAAAATACTTTAATATTGCTTTTCTGTCTTTATCTTTTATAAGTCTGGTTAATACAATACTTGTAGGATGTATATCACCATTTTTAGACAACCTTCTTATATCAGATAGAGAAATTTTTATTTGATCATTAACCATAATTATAACTTTTTAAATAGATTATCTACATCTTTTTTAAAAAATTTTCTCATAGGTTCATTACGATTTTTCAACCAATGATTAATTCTTTGTTTGGATTCTTCCGATTTCAATTCAAAACTTTGGTATGAGTATGTTGCAATACCTCCAGTACCTAAATAGTCAAAGAAAGTTTCCCAAATTGCTTTATCAATATCATATTGACTTTTAGTATGCTTATCAAATACTGGATCAGAATAACTTTCATATTTTTCAGCACATTCATAAAAACTATTGGTAAATCTACTTAAAGAAAGAGGTTTACCTAATAATTTGTTAGTAATATAGGCTAATTCTTCATCATTTTGAGGTTTTGGAATATTCAATTTTCCTTTGGCACATGGACGACTGTTTTCAGTAAACTTAGGTCTTTTCTTCAAGCCTTTTAGCTTCCAAAATTGATCTACAGTCATTCCTGTACCATTATACTTGTAATTCCAATCAATTTCTTCCTTGAAATTATTAGCCCTATCTAAAATTTCTTGGAATTCTTCAGATTCTGGATCGTCTACCCAAACTAATTCATATCCATCAGGATAAAATCCTTTGTATATATTATGTTTCCAGTCTGAAGTAATTCCTATATCATGTTTAGCCCACTCTATTCCAAAAGATAGGTGTGAAGCCATTAACCTACCTTCTTCTGAAATAGCAATAACTATGCAATCACCCCCTGTATAGTTTTTATCATTTATAAAACAATAAATTTTAGTTTTGTCTGTCATACTTTAATTATTTAATCAATTTTAATGCTTGTTTAAGACCTTCTTCTAAAGCTTCTTCATATGTGTTAAATTTATCATCAGAGGAGTATTCAGAGTCATACGCACTATAAGATGGTAGTTTCTCTACTATAACCTCCCAATGAGTTTCATCAGAAAACACTTCTACAGATAATTTATGTACTTCTCTTAACCACTTTTGAAGTGATGATTGGGTTGGGACTGAGTACCCCTCTTCATACAAATTCCAATTATGTGCGGATTCATTATAAATAGGTTCTTCATCTTCTACAAATTGTGCATAATGGCAATTTAAATCAAACTTTTTTTCTTTAGCTAATTTAGCTGTTTTATATGATATTAGTTGTTCTTTCATAGTTTTAAGTTTTATTTATAAAATATTTTCTTCAAATCATTAATAGGTTGTGTAGTAAAAATACTAAGTACCTCAAACTCCCAATCCTTTGTGGGTTTGGATAAGTGTTTGATTAATGTTTGATGAGTTCTTTGCCATTGTAAAGTTTCTTCTGGCGCTTTGTACCTCGCATCTTCAAGATTCCATTGAAGGTCTTTTATTAATTCCGTATTTTCTTTGGGTATTTTTAGAATCATTTTTATAATTACATCTTGACAAATTCTTCTTTCTATACTCATAAATCTTTAATTAATTTTCTAATGTCATCATAATAAGTAATATCATTTGTATTTAAAGTACCTATTATCTTATCAAACCATTTTTCTTGTTGAGTACCTCTTACTACAAATAATACTAAAGTAAACACGTCATCAGGATCTAATCTATGGCCCCTACCCTTCTTTTGAGGATTGTCTACAGTAGATCCTACATAACTTTCTAAAACACCGTGTGTAGCACCTTCAATATTCAACCCAAGAATTAATCCTTTACTAGAACCTAATTCTCTAATTTCTCCAGAGTCAAACATTTCAAGATTCTTTTTTCTATCATCTTCTTTTAATTTTGAATGATATACATAATTAGAAATTTTATCTGCTTGAGATACCTCTTCTGTAAATAACAATACTTTATTATTAGGGTCTTTTTTTAAAATAGCTTCTTTAACAGTTTTAGCATAAAACACTCCGCTAGGTAAATTATGAAGCATCTTTTTTCTAAATTGAATAGCATTTAAAAATTTCATAGCAATAGCTCTTTCTTTAGAATTAGGTGCTTTATTATTATAACCCCATTCTCTGGCAAATTGCCAAATATGCATTCCTGGTTCAACATCTCCAGAATTTTCTGCTCTTTTTTGTATAGTAATAAGAGCTATTTTTTGCTTTTCAAATTCTTTATTATGATATTCATATTTAGAAAACTCTCCTTGCATAAAAGGCTTTTTCTTAGAACCAGAAGGCATTTTAAAATTATTATTGAGTTCTCTTTCAAATACTAAAACCCTGCTTTTATTAATAAGACCGTCATTGGCAGAATTCATATATTCGTATACTATAGGAGCATACTCTTTATACAACTCATATTTACCTTCTATCTCCATGCCATCAGTACCAGTCAATCCTAATATATACTTAAATTTATTATTTCTAAGTAAATCAGAATATTTTTCTGTGAAAATAGTATGTACTTCATCCATGATTAAAAGATCAAATTCATAGTTTTCAAACTTATAAGCAGTTTGAATGGTTTCTAATTTAAATCTTCCTACATCATCTGGGTACCATTCGTCTATTTGTTTTTGCCAGGAACTGCGTTGTCCACTTTCTGCAAAAGATCCTGTTAGATTAGATCTTGGTGATACTACCAAACAAGATAGCACATCTAAATCTTTAACAGCTATATCTAAACCTATTTTAGTTTTACCTGTACCCATATCAGCTATAATAGAACCACCAATATTTTTTTTGTTCAAATGGTTCATATAAGCTTGTCTGGCTTCTTTATTTATTACATCTTTACTCTTTTTCATAACTATTCTTTTACAACAATTACTATTAACATTATTAAAACTCTTAAAATAAAAAATATAATACCAAGCATAATTAAAGCAGATACTCCTGTAACCCAATGATTTATTAAACTATTAATAGGATAACTTGTGGCAGGAACAACAATCCACTTTGAAAAAGCTATTGGTATAATTATATTTACAGCTAATATACCAACAATCCATAAAAATGATTTGAATACTATTCTAACATTTGTTTTTAACATATTTACATATTTTTATTAAAACTTATAATGCATTCATTACCTTTCCACCCATTTCTAACATCTACAATAAATCCTTCAGATTTTAATTTATGGATAGTTACAGATGCTAGTTTATATGAGACAGTTATTTCATTAATACCTAATGCTGCTTTCTCATAAATAATTTTTAATAAATAATTATATTGATGTAAATCAGAATTAGCATATATACTATAAGCCTTTTGAGCATCTGTTTTCTTAACTTTGTTAGTTTGTGTCATAACCAGTTTGTTTGTATATTTTTCTTAATTATCAGGAAAATATAACTCAGTTTCAGTTACAGTCCTTATCTCTAAAGGTACTTTGTAATCTTTAAGTAATTCTTTTTCAAAATTGCTTAAAGATTTAGCAGATACTTTAGGGCGTAGTAAAATTATTTTTTCTAACTTAGAAAATAAATCTACGCCTAAATCTAAGTTTATAACATCTTCATAATCTATTGAAGTGCTTATTTCAGTATTTTCTTGTTTGGGATATATTTCTATACCACTAAAAACGAATCCTATTGTATATTTCATAATTTTGTGGTTTTAGGTTTTGGTTCTCACGCCATAATTAATTTACTTAGTCCAGTAATCATTAATACTACAATCAGCCTTTACTGGTACTGTCTTGATAAAAAATTTACCTGCTTCTATCATTTTAGCTTCTAAAATATTTCTCCATTCTTCAGCAAACTCTTCAGTAGTTTCTGTTTGTAGTTCATCATAAATAGATAGTAAAATTTTGGCAGGATAATTATGTTTATCAATTGTTTCTTGTACTTTAATCAAAGCTAATTTAATAACATTTCCATTGAGTCCTTGTATAGGAGTATTCTTGCCAGCTCTTTCCATTTCTCCATACCATGTACTTGCAATGGGATTTCCTGGATAAGCTTTTAATACATCAAACTTTGGAAAAAACCTAATTCTACCGTAAGGATTGGGAACTTTGATATAACCTCTTTTTCTACCTAATTTTCCTAAAGTATCTAAAAAAGACTTTACTTTTGGAACTTTACTAAAGAACTTATCAATAACTTCTTTAGCTTCTTTTTCAGAAACTCCAATAGTATTTGACAATTTAAATTCAGACATACC
>CAZRTN010000119.1:0-5479 GCA_964603015.1 uncultured Thermotogaceae bacterium
ATATCAGCTATGTATTCAATCCATTTATTTCTATCTATTTCTGATTTTAATTCGTCTTTCATTCTTGGAGTTAGAGTTGCAACTTTTAAATTTTCAAAAACAGTTAAATCTTTAAAAGGTTTAACTATTTGAAAAGTTCTGACTAAACCTTTGTTTGCAATCTTTTCTGGTGTTTGACCAATTATATTTTCGCTATTGAATAAAATATCACCTTCATCTGGCTTAATAAATCCAGAGATTTGGTTGAAAAGTGTTGTTTTCCCTGCACCATTTGGACCTAAGATTCCAAATCTTTCACCTTTTTTTACAGTGAAGTTTATATTATCTGTAGCGGTTAATCCCCCAAATCTTTTTATAAGATTTTTGACTTGCAAAATATCACTCATTTTCATCACCTCTTAATTTAGGGGCTACATTTTTTTTTCGTTTAGGTTTTAAAATATTTCCAAGTGTTTTGAAAACACCTTTTGGTAAAAATAAAACAGAAAGCATTAATATTACAGTATAAATAATATGATTCCATTGACCCAATCCTCTTAATAGTTCTGTTAATAAAGAAATGAAAAATCCTCCTAATGCTGCAGGAATTATTCCACCAATACCTCCAACAACAGCCATTATGAGAGTATTTAAAGATAGAGGATATACTATATCAGGTCCAACATATCCATAAAAATGACCCATTACAGTACCAGCCATACCAGCGAACATTGCAGATAAAGCAAAAGCGGTAACTTTGTATTTAGTCGTTTTTATTCCAAGAGCTTTCGCTGCGTCTTCATCAGACTGTATAGATTTTAAGATCAGTCCAAAATTAGATTTACCAATAATAAACAATATTAATACTGAAATGACTGAAAAAATCAACATAAAATAGTAATCAGTTGTTGGCCCAGCAGTTAAAAAAGGAATACCAAAAATACCTTCTTCACCGCCTGTAAATTCTGAATAAGAGATAGTTAAATTTTCAAAAATTGAAGCAACTGCCAAAGAAGCCAAAGCAAAATATGGACCTTTTAGTCTTAACGTTGGAACACCAATTGCAATACCAAAAAGTGCAGAAGCAACTGCAGCCATAGGTATTGAGAACCAAGGTTGAACTGAAAAAGCTGTTGAAACAAACCCAAGTAAATATGCTCCGATAGCAACAAAAGCAGCGTGTCCCATGTTTTCTTTTCCTGTGAACCCAGATAAAATATCCCAACTACCTGCATAAACTGAATAAATAACAGCTATAGATAGTATATTTATAAGATAAAAATCAGAAGATAATACAGGGAAAAGAAAAAGAAATACTAAACCAATAAATATTAAAATGAATCTTATATCTTTTAATCTATTCATAAAACCACCCTTTTATATAGTTTTCTTTCCCATGATACCTGTAGGTTTAAAAATTAAGAAAATAAATACTAGTACTAAGAAGGCTACTTCAGCCATACTCGCTGACCAAGCATAAGAAATAAAACCTTCTAGATACCCCATTATGAAAGCAGCAACAATGCTTCCACCAATACTTCCTAATCCACCTAATATAACGATTGAAAAAGCTTTTAATAATGTAATTAACCACATATCAACTGATATAGATAAAAATGGAGAAATAACAATTCCACCAATACCTGCTAAAACAGCAGAGATAGCCGCAACTACTACAAAAACTTTTGAAGTGTTTACTCCAACTAATTCAGCTGCGTAGGTATCTTGAGATGTAGCTAAAATTTGTTTACCAAAAGTAGTTTTATTAATAAAAAGCATTAAAACTATGATAGTGATAATTGAAACTAAGAAAGCAACTGATCTTGATCCTGGTATTGTTTCACCAAATAACTCAATTGACTTATCAAAAAACGGTTTAATTGAATATCTTCTCGCACCAAAAATTAGTGTTATAAGATATTGTGTGAAATAAGAAGCACCTAAAGTGAAGATTAAAATATAAATGCTTTCTCCTCTTTTTCTTAAATACAATATAGGACCTTTCATTAAAGCGCTTCCCAAGATAGCAACAAAAAGTAAAGATAATAATGCAGCTAAAATTGGAGTGATTCCTATGCTAACAAACCAGTACATCATATATGCAGCAACCATATAATATGCACCATGGTAAAGGTTAACAACTCCAGCTACCCCGAAAGTTAATGAAAACCCTAATGCGATTAATGCATAAATAGAACCATTAATAGTTCCGTTTATAAACACATTAGCAAACAAAACACACACCCCTTTCATTTATAGAACTAAAATATTATAGATGAATCATATCTCATTAAAAAGTAAAAAAATATATTTTTTATAACAATAAAAAATGTGAATTAAAATGAATAAAGTATAATTTAAAGCAATTAAAACATTAAATTGGGTATATATTCATATATAAAGGGTGAATCATATCTCAATTCGCTTAAATTAATCTTAGTACTTTTTGACGATTAATCAAAATATAGAAAATAGGAATTAGAGGTGAATACTAGAGAATGTAATCATATATACACAATAAACATTATTTTTCTCAAAAATTAACAAAGTTCAAACATTGAATTAACCTGTGTTTATGAGAAAAAATGCACAAAAAGAGCATTATTATGAATATTGTGATTAAATCACAAAAATTTTTAAAAATATTTATAAAAAACAAAAGTGAAAAAAATAACGTAAACTTTACATTAATTAATCAATTGATAAATTAATAGCTAATTATTATTATAAAAAAATGGTGACCTTATTAGGCCACCATATATTAGGGTTGTTTATTTTACAATTGTAGTTCCTGTTTTTCCTTCTAAAGCTTCTGTAAGCTTTTGCATATCTGTAATTAAAGCTGGTTTTCCACTTTCTTTAACAAATGAAAGACAAGCTTCAATTTTTGGAAGCATGCTTCCTGGTGCAAAATGTCCTTCTTCAATATATTTTTCTGTTTCTTCTACTGTTATTTTTTCTAAATCTTTTTGATTTTCTTTTCCAAAGTTCAATGATACCTTTTCAACAGCGGTTAAGATAATAAATTCATCAGCTTTCAAGTCTTTAGCCATTAAAGCAGACGCTCTGTCTTTATCTATAACTGCTTCTACACCAATTATTTTTCCGTCTTTTTTAACAACAGGTATTCCACCGCCGCCACCTGCAACAACTAAGAAGTCTTCATCGACTAATTTTTGAATGGATTTTTTCTCTATAACTTCTAAAGGAATTGGTGAAGGAACAACTCTTCTCCATCCTCTTCCAGAGTCTTCTTTAAAATCCCATCCTTTTTCTTCTTGTAATTGTTTCCCTTCTTTTTCAGTATAAAATGGGCCAACTGGTTTTGAAGGTTTTTTAAATCCTTCGTCTTTTTCATCAACTATGATTTGAGTTACAACTGAAGCTATTTCTTTTTCAATTCCTCTTTCAATTAAGATATTTTTTAGTGATTTCACTATCATATATCCAAGATATCCTTGAGTCATAGCTCCGTTTATATCCATTGGAAATGGAGGTACTTTATCTTTTGCAATATCTTGTTGTATCAAAATATTTCCAACTTGTGGACCATTACCGTGAGTTATAACTATATCATAATCTTTTTCTATCATATCTGCTAAATAACTTGCTGTTTCGGAAATATTTTTTAACATGTTTTCTGCGCTAGGTAATTCTCCAGGTCTGTTAACAGCGTTTCCACCTATTGCAATAACTGCTAATTTTTTTGACATTATCTCAACTCCTTTTATATTATTCTTACAAAATTAGAAATGAAAGACGGGATTTCTCCCGTCTAAATTTATTTCGATTGAAAAATTATCCGTGAATTGTTGCAACCATTACTGCTTTTATTGTATGCATTCTGTTTTCTGCTTCGTCAAATACTTTTGAATATTTACTTTCGAAAACTTCATCAGTAACTTCCATTTCAGAAATTCCAAATTTTTCATATATTTCTGAACTAACAACAGTATCAGTGTTATGAAATGCAGGTAGACAATGTAAGAAATTTACATCTGGGTTGTTTGTTTTCTTGATCATATCCATATTTACTTGATATGGTTTTAACAATTTAATTCTTTCTTCAAATTGATCTTCTTCTCCCATTGATACCCAAACGTCTGTGTAGATAACGTCTGCATCTTCTACATCATTCACGTCATCAGTTATAGTGATTGAACCGCCTGATTCTTTGGCAACTTCTCTCATTTCGTTCACTAAATCTTCTTGTGGGTATAATTCTTTTGGAGATATAGTTACAAAATCCATTCCCATTTTAGCTGCACCGATCATTAATGCATTACCCATGTTATTTCTTCCATCACCAACATAAACAAATTTCACTTTGTTTAATGGTTTATTTATATTTTCCATAACTGTTAAAAAATCAGCTAAGATTTGTGTTGGGTGATCTAAATCTGTTAAACCATTCCAAACAGGTACTCCTGCATTTTCAGCTAAATCTTCAACAGTTTCTTGTTTGAAACCTCTGAATTCTATACCGTCATAATATCTTCCTAAAACTCTTGCTGTGTCTTTAATTGTTTCTTTTTTACCCATTTGTGAATTAGACAAGAAAGTAACGTGAGCACCTTCGTCTAAAGCAGCTACTTCGAAAGCAGCTCTTGTTCTAGTTGAGTTTTTTTCAAACAATAAAACGATATTTTTGCCTTCTAACATATCGCCTTTAATACCCATTCTTTTCTTTTGTTTCAAGTCTTTAGATAGATCCAACATGTATTGGATTTCTTCTCTAGTGAAGTCTTTCAAAGTTAAAAAATGTCTTCCTCTTAAATTTACAGGCATTAAAATCCCTCCTATGTTATTTGATGTTGTATTATTCTCTAAATAATGGCATACTCATACATCTTGGTCCGCCACGACCTCTTGAAAGCTCACTTGATTCTATTTCTAGAACTTCTATTCCGTGATCTTTCAATAATTTATTTGTAATAATATTTCTATCATAAGCGATTATTTTTCCTGGATCTATTGCGAGAGCGTTAGAACCATCATTCCATTGTTCTCTAGCAGCTGCAATTTCATCTCCATCTCCACATTTTATTAATGTGACTTTGTCTACATCTAAATGTTTTTCAAGTATTTTATTTAATGACCCTGTTTCTTCTTCGATAGCGTAATCAGAATCATCTGTTTTTTTAAGAACAAATATTTTCATAGCATCTTCTAACTCAGAATGAACTACAAATTTATCATAATCAACCATAGTAAAAACAGTGTCAAGGTGCATATAAGCTCTTTTTGCTGGTATTAAAAAACCTAAAATTGTATCAAAACTGTCACCGTATTCTTTGAAAATTTTATCAGCAAGAGTTTCAAGGGCTTCTGGATCTGTTCTTTCAGAAATACCTACAGCGATAGTTTTTTCATCTAAGATTAAAATATCCCCACCTTCAACTGCGTAAGGAAATGATTTTTTGTAGTACAAAGGAGTTTCTTTAAAATCTGGATGATATTTCAAAACATATTCCATAAGCATAGATTCTCTTCTTCTTGC
>CAZRTN010000120.1:0-5476 GCA_964603015.1 uncultured Thermotogaceae bacterium
ATCATTATTTTTTGATCTGGAGAAATTGCATAATAAGATTTTAAAATATTTCTTTCTTGGTCTGTAGACAAGTCATCTTGTAGAGTATATATTTTTTTTAAAGTATCATTTATATATTCTATCGTTTGAAAATCATAAGGATTTGCACTCCTAACAGCATCAAGTAAATCCTCAACACTTCGAGAAATTGAATTTATAACATCAGTATTTCCTATTGAAACAAATCCAAAAGAAAGTAAAAAAGATAAATCTGTTTCAGTGAAACTGTTAAAAGAATCTATTTTATACATTTCATTATAATATTTTTGAGCTACATCAGCAGGATTAATATCTTCCTCAAGATAAAAAGCTGCTATTAAGATATCATTCCCTTGTAAAAGTTCATTTTCTTCATTCAAAACTTTTATAATGTCCGAATCTTGTGGTGCTATTTTTAATAAATCTGAATCTATACCTAAATTAGTTGCCAAATAACCAAAAACCGCTGTTAAAATAGCGGTTAGTATTAATATAAATTTTGAATTTTTAATAACTAATTTGGATAGAAATTCATAAATCTTTCTTTTATTCACAAATACCACCAGATAATCAAAATATCAAAAGTAAATCCCATTATAAAAGAATAATAATTTTCATGTTTTAATTCATAAAAACTTTTTAACCCTAAACTCCACAGAGCAGCTATTAAAAAAGATATGTCAGAAAAAACACCAAAAATTAAAGGCATCGAAGCTGCTAACAATAAATAAGAAATATGGTTTTTAGAAAATATATACCTCAAACCATTACTCAGATAAGTGAATAATAATACAAAGTATATAAAATCTAACCCATAAAGAACTTTTGGACTAATAAGATATATAAAAATAATTATTAAAGGTATATAAAAAGATTTTTTTATTTTATCTGAAGATTTTTGTGGCATGAATATAGAGTTGAACATCTGAACTAATAATTTATCCATTTCAATCTTCCTTAAAATTAATTATTTTGAATTCTCTTTGAGTCATGATTCCATTTTCGGATAAGTTTTCAAACAAAAGCTTGACATTTTCTTTTTCAAGTAATTTTTCATCTATAATCACAGACCCATAAATATTCAAATTATCTAAAATATCTTTGTTGAAACTCCAAGATTTATATTCTTCTTCTTTTAGAAGAAAGTATCTGTTATTTATAAATTCTATTATTTCAGAATCATATTTATTCAAATCAAGAATATATACTGTTGGTTTTAACAACATATATATAGAATTTGTTTTTAACTGTTTAATAGAAAGCCTTAACCCAAAAAATTCAATAAAATCTGTTTTCTCTTTGTAATTATCGTCTATTGAAACTATCAAATTTCTATAATCTTCATACATATTAGGAGTTAAAGGTTCTATCTCTATCTCATTTGAGTTTAGATTTATATTCATATTCCCAACAAAATACTCTAAATCCATCATACCAGATGAGAAATAAGATAAGTTTCTAGTTTTTTCTAATTTATCTGAATATTGATCAATATCAATATTGACCCCCAATTTAAAAATGGGGGTCTTTTCAACTGTATATTTTTCAATTTCTCTTTTTCCAAAACCAAAATATATAATTAGGCTAACAGTCATAAAAACTGCAAAAAAAATCAATGCCCAAGCGTGTGATCTCAATTTGTAACTCCTAATCGTTCATTAATTACTTCAATAGCTTTTTGTAATTGTGTATCATTCTCTAAATCAATACTTGCTTCTGTTGTTGTTTCATTTTTTGCCTCTTCCTGTTCTTCTTCAGAAATCTCTGTCATATCTTGTAACTCTCTTTCTGGCATTTCAACTTCTATATTAGGATCTATACCTGTTAGATGTATATCATTTCCAAGCGGGGTAAAGTAATGAGCCATTGGAAGCCATACTTCTCCACCATTACTGAATTGTATTGGTCTTTGTACTGCTGCTTTCCCATATGTTGTTGTACCAATTATAGTCGCTAATTCCTTGTCTTTCATAGCACCAGTAAAAATTTCTGATGCAGATGCAGATGCTCCATTAACTAAGACAGTGATTGGAATATTATCCAAGAAATAAAAATATTTTCCCGGTACTGTGCTAATTATTTCTTTTTGCCCATTATAATAATCCAAAGATACAATTTCACCTTTTTTTATAAACATTGAAGAAACATCGACCGCTGTACTCAAAAGTCCTCCTGGATTATTCCTTAGATCAAAAATCAATCCATTTACCCTTTCATTTTCCATTGCAGTTAAAGCCTCTTCCATTTCAGAAGCACTTTTTTCAGCAAAATTAGTCAATCTTATGTATCCTATTTTTTCTTCTTTATTAATAGTAGTATATTTTACAGTTTTAGTTTCTATAAGAGCTCTCACCAGTTTAACTTCTTTTGTATCTTCCCAACCTTCTCTATAAATCTCTAAGGTGATCGGTTCTCCAGGTCTTCCCCTCATATTGTTAACTGATTCCATATACCCCATATCAGCTACGGGGGTTCCATCTACCGTAACAATATAATCGTTTGCCTGTAATCCTGCTCTATCCGCTGGAGTTCCTGACATTGGACTAACTATAACAATAGCTTCCATTTCTTGATCCCATCTAACAGTAATTCCAAGTCCACCATACTCACCCTGTTCATCTATTTGGTTTTCTTGAGTTTGTTGAGCATCAAAATACCATGCAAAAGGATCGTCAAGACCTTCAACAACACCTGCTAGTGTTGAATCCAATATTTTATCGTAATCGATTTTATCTTTTTCATAATAAATATTGTCAATGTAGTAAAGCAAATTAGAAATAGGGCCTTGAAATTTATCCAGATAAATTTCTTCAATAGATTTCTCTTCCTGTGTTGCTCCAAAAGCCCACGCTGTAAGTAAAATAGTAATAACTGTCAGTATTATTGTAATTTTCTTAAATTTTCTACTCATATTCTTTAACCCCTTCCTATAAATTTTTAAATTTAGATAAATTTGTTATCAAATCTTCTAATAAAGCATCATTTCCAGACTTATCGTATTCCATTATACACGTTTTTGTATAATTTTTAACTATCTCTTCTCCAGTTTTATGTAAAGCACCAGTTATAGCTGACATTTGAGTTAAAATGTCATTGCATTCTCTTTCTTCATCTATCATTTTTTGTAACCCTCTTACCTGACCTTCAATTCTTCTTAGTCTATTCAGCAATTTCTTTTTATCCATCGTATATTCTCCTTGTTCTATATATATATAAATAATCTAAATAAATTATAACACATATACCCCCCTCATTTTTGAAATAATCTCTAATCATAATTTAAGGAAATAAAAATAAAATACTATTATATTATATAAACCATTTTATACTCGTGAACTTAAAAAATCATGAATCAAAAAAATTAGTAAAAATATTATAAATAATCCAAAATCTTTTTACATTTTTATCTTATAATGTATAATAGAAATAAATGTTCTTTTGAGAGGAGGAAGTCATGAGTAAAAAAGTTCGTAGAATAAATATAGGTCCACTAATAATATACCTTTTACTTGCAATTTTGATTTTCACAAGCATCTCTCGTATGAATAGTACAGATGCCCAAGAAATATCATATACTGAATTGGTTAATATGCTCGATAAAGGTCAAATTATTAGTTTAGAAATAGATGATTCAGGACACGTTACTGCAAAAGCAGGAAATGGAACTTTATTCAAAACTTATGCCCCTACAATGGTCGTTGATGAGGCATATACAAGATCCTTAGTAAAAGACGGTATAAGAATTAAATATAACCAAAGTTCTGGTTCCAGTTGGTGGATGAGTATTTTGATATACATGGCACCAATAGCAATTATGATTCTTTTTTGGTTATGGATTTTTAAGGGAATTGGTAATAGAGGTGGCGGAGCACCTGGAATGAAATTCACAAAATCTCCTGCAAAAAAATACGATCCACAAAAAGATAAAATTACATTCAAAGACGTCGCAGGAATAGACGAAGCAAAAGAAGAACTTGAAGATATTGTTTCATTTTTAAAAGATCCAAAAAGTTTCAATAATTTAGGTGCAAGAATGCCAAAAGGTATTTTGTTAGTAGGGCAACCTGGTACCGGTAAAACTCTTGCAGCCAGAGCTGTTGCGGGTGAAGCACAAGTACCTTTTTTCTATATAAGTGGTTCTGATTTTGTCGAACTATTTGTTGGAGTAGGTGCTTCAAGAGTTAGGGAACTTTTCAATCAAGCTAAAGCTGAAAGTCCTGCCATAATATTTGTGGATGAAATAGATGCTGTTGGTAGACAAAGAGGTGCTGGATTAGGTGGAGGCCATGATGAAAGAGAACAAACACTTAATTCATTATTAGTTGAAATGGATGGTTTTGACCCAAGCTCAGGAATAATAGTTATGGCTGCTACAAACAGACCAGATATTTTAGATAAAGCACTTTTAAGACCTGGTAGATTTGATAAAAAAATAAGTATAGACTCTCCAGATTTAAAAGGCAGAGAACAAATATTAAAAATTCATTTTAAAGGTAAAAAAATTGCTAAAGATATAGATCTTGAAGTATTAGCACGATCAACACCTGGATTTGTTGGAGCTGACCTTGAAAACTTAGTCAACGAAGCAGCTCTTCTAGCAGCAAGAGAAAGAAGAGAATACATAACAATGGAAGACTGTCAGGAAGCTATAGAAAGAGTAATAGCTGGACCAGCAAGAAAATCAAGAAAATTATCAGATAAAGAAAAGAAAATAGTCACATACCATGAATTAGGGCATGCAATTTTAGGTTACTTACTTCCCAATTCAGATCCTGTACATAAAATAACAATAGTTCCAAGAGGTCATGCAGCTTTGGGCTATACACTTCAATTACCTTTAGAAGAAAAATATCTAATGAGTGAAGATGAATTAAAAGATAGAATAGTAACTTTACTCGGAGGTAGAGCAGCAGAAGAAATAGTTTTTGATGAAATCACATCTGGTGCAGGAAACGACCTTAAAAAATCAACAGAAATTACTAAAAAAATGATCATGCAACTGGGTATGTCAAAAAAAATTGGACCTATTTCTTGGGGAGAAGAAGAAGGAGAAGTCTTTCTTGGTCGAGAATTGACAAAAATGAAAAATTATTCTCAGGAAACAGCTAAAGAAATAGATACAGAAATAAAATCTTTTGTTTTGAATAGCTATGAAAAAGCAAAAAATATGCTTACTGAAAACAGAGATAGACTTGAATTATTAGCAATTTATCTCTATAATATAGAAACTATAGACGGTAAAGAATTCAAAGAATTGATGAAAAAAGATATAGAAGATTTAAGAGACTATGTTTTAAATAACGATGATGTTGAAATCAAAGAATTAGCAAAATAAAAATAAAAAAAAGCTGAAGTTTTAAACTTCAGCTTTTTTTTATTCAAATTATAGATTTTTTAATCTCATTTCTGCATATTTTGATTCAAAACCTTTTCTCTCATAAAGTCTCTTTGCAGGGTT
>CAZRTN010000121.1:0-5465 GCA_964603015.1 uncultured Thermotogaceae bacterium
AAAGAGGCTATTGATTTTCTTGAATTGTCCACAGCTATTGATTGAAATAAATCTCCAACTTCATAAAAAATCATAACTCCTGCTGCTTCTGCAATTTCATTTATTCCGATTGCTCCTAAAGTTGCGATTGTCATTAGAAAGTTTTCATCAAAAAAGTTTCCGTTTATTATGTTTTTTATAGCTTTGAATATTACTGAGTAACCAGATAATACATAAGAAGATAAAAATAAATAAGTTGAAATATCTTGATTAATAAAAACCCAACCAAATACAAAAAGTACTGCTGAAAAAGAGAATTTAATAATTTTCTTTTTAATCTCATTATTATTTTGCTGTATTTTATCTTCTTTTTTATACACTTTGACATCTGGTTCGTATTTATTAACTATTTTTTTTATTTGTTCTATTTCATCATTTTCTGAATATATAGTAATTGTTTTAGAAATAAAATTTAGATTTGCATTTTTTATGCTATCAATGTTTTTTATATTATTTTCTATTTTTGTGGCACAATTCGCACAATCCAACCCATCTAGTTTTATTATTTGTTTAGGCATGATTTTAGCTCCTTATAATTATATATGAATAAATGTTCATATATAATTATATAATAAATAGGTAGCGATTGTCAATAAAAAAACGATGCCTTTTTAAAGGCATCGTATATATTATTCGTTTGTATCTGGAAGAACTTTGAGTAGATTAGTATTAAAGTCTATAGAAACTCTTTGACCTTCTTTGAATATTTTCTTTTCTGCTGGGTTATCTATTTGAACGAGAAGTTCGCCTAACTCCGTTGAAATAAATGATTCCATGCTGTTTCCAATATAAACGTTTGTTTCAACTTTCCCGTCTATTACTCCTTCTCCCGGTTCAGCGAGTCTCAATGATTCTGGTCTTGCCATTAATACACCGTGATCTCCAGATTTTAAATTTTCATCATATTTTTTTATTTTAAGAACCTTTCCTCTAAAGTCAACAGTGCATTCTTTGTTTTCTATACCTTTTACTTCAACAGTGAAGAAAGCAACCTTACCGACAAACCCTGCAACGAATTTAGAATTAGGGTTTTCGTATATTTCTTCTGGTGGACCGATTTGTTTTATTACTCCTTCTTTCATAACAATTATTCTATCTGATAAACTCATTGCTTCAACTCTGTCATGAGTAACGTAAACAGCTGTTATACCAAAAGATTTTTGAATTCTTCTTATTTCAACTCTCATTTGTTCTCTCAACAAGGCATCAAGGTTTGAAAGAGGTTCGTCTAGTAAAAGAACAGATGGTTGAACTATTAAGCTTCTTGCCAGTGCGACTCTTTGTTGTTGTCCTCCTGATAGTTTTCCAGGAGCTCTTTGGTATAATTCTTCTAACCCCACTAATTTAAGAGTTTCCATAACTTTTTCTTTTATTTTTTTATGATCCATTTTTCTTAATTTCAAACCATATGCAACGTTATCAAAAACATTCATGTGAGGAAAAAGACCATAGCTTTGGAAAACAGTTGCAGTGTCTCTTTTGTTTGGGGGGAGAAAAGTTATGTCATCTCCACCTAAGAAAATTTTTCCTTTTGTTGGTAATTCAAACCCTGCTATCATCCTCAATGTTGTTGTTTTTCCACAACCAGATGGTCCAAGGAGAGTAACTAGTTCTCCGGGGTTTATTTCTATATTCGCGTTGTTTACAGCGACAACGTCTTTTCTATTATGCGAATCTTTAAAAATTTTAGTTACATTATCTATTTTTACTGGGATTGATTTTATATCCACGTGATTCCACCTCTCAAAAAAGCTTTATTATGCATTAAAATTCTTTTCTAGATTTTCACTTTTCTTGACAAATAGCCTTAATAGACCGAAAACAGATAGCACAATTATTATAAGAGTGGTTGCAAGAACACTTGCCAGACCGAATCTCAGATTTTCAGAGAAATTGTATATCAAAACAGTCATATGATACCATCTAGCTGAAATAAGAAATATAATTGCACTAACAGCAGTCATAGACCTAACAAATGTATAGGACATACTTGATATAAATGCTGGTCTTATCAAAGGTAGAACAACTGTTTTGAATACTGTTGGCATATCAGCTCCCAAGTCTTGAGCGGCTTCTTCTATTGAAGGGTCAATTTGTCTTAAGGTTGCTACTCCTCCTTCAACACCAACAGGTAATTCTCTAATTACATAGTTTATTATAATAATTAGTCCTGTACCAACTAATATAATCGGTGCTTTATTAAAGGCTAATATATATGAAATACCTATTAATGTACCCGGTACAGCAAAAGGTGTTAGTATCAAAGATTCTAAAGCTCTTTTTCCAACGAATTTTTTTCTAACTACTACCAAAGCAGCAATCATTGCTAAAATACCTGCAATTGGTGTTGCTACAGCTGCAAGAGTAAATGTATCTGTTATCGCTTTAGAGCCTCTTTGAAGAGCTTCTGTTATATTTGAAAGGGTGAATGAATAATCAATACCCCAGTTTTCTACAAAACAACCAGCAACGATCGTTCCATAAAGTCCTATAATAAACAATATGAATATACTTATAAATGCCATTAAAGTTATTTTTACAGGCTTTGAAGCTAATTCACTGACTCTTGTAGAAGGTTTACCAGTGACAGTCACATATGATTTTTTACTTACCCAGAATCTTTGAACTAAAAATGCTGTCATTGTTGGTAATAATAATAAAATAGAAAGGGCAGCACCATTTCCAAGTCTGTTTAAACCAGTAACTTCAATATATGCTTCTACAGATAAAACTCTGTAAGATCCTGCTAGCAATAAAGGATTGGCAAAATCAGCGAGTGAATTTGTAAACACAAGCAACCAAGCACTTAATATACCAGGTATTGCTAGTGGAAAAGTAACGGTTGTAAAAGTTTTAAACTTTCCTGCGTTAAGGTCTAAAGCTGCGTCTTCTAGTGTCGAATCTATTGCTCCCAAAACTCCTGAAAGAGTTAAATACGCAATTGGAAACATACTGATGGTTTGAACAAGTGTCAATCCACCCAAGCCGTATATACTAAAATTTGTAATACCAAATAATTGTTTTGTTATTAAACCATTGTTTCCAAATAATAGAATTATTGAAAGAGTTAAAGAAAAAGGCGGTGAAATAACAGGTAATAAACCCATTGTACTTATGAATTTTTTACCTTTAACTTTCATCCTATTTACTGCAAAAGCAAATATAAATCCTACTATTGTAGAAAAAGTTGCTGTTAGTGTACCAAGTCTAATACTTCCCCATAATGCTCTTAGGTATTGTTTGTTAGTTAAAATAGTTTTCCATGTTTCAAGAGAGAACTTTCCATCTTTTAAAAATGTTAGTCTTAAAGCTTCAAAAAGTGGATATGCAACAAAAATACCAACTATTATAAAAAGAGCAAGAATAACAAATCCCATAACTGGGTCTCTAAAGAAATTGGAAATAAAAATAACTATAAAAGCTATGAAAAATACACCTATCATAAAAATATTCATAAGGTTTGCAAAGTTAGTATATTGGTTTTCTGTAGCTAAGAAAACTAACACACCGTTTATGTCGTATCCTGATTCATCTACAACTGGAGAAAAAATTAATTCAACCATTGAATTTTTATAATCATAGTTATTTTCAGCAAAATACTTTTCTAAATAATATGCATTATCTAACCCAGTTTGATAATCTTGAGTTTCTTTAATTTTTTCATAGAAGTCTTTTAAAGAATCTTCTGGATAATAAAGTTTCAAGTCATCTATACCAGGTACTCCATAAATATACATTACTTCAAAATCTTCATATTTATTATTAGTTACTGACAACCAATCATCAATTTTTTCTTCTGATTGTGGAGCGGTGTCGGTTATTAAAGATATCATTTGTTCTTGATTTTCTTCTACAGTTGCTCTGAAAGAATTTTTTACTGTAGAAAAAACCCAAAAATCAAGGATTCCAACGAAGATCATTATTACTATTAGTATAAGAACCTTCTTTTTTGTAAACAATTGAATCACTCCTGTATCTCATATTTTAAAAAGCAGCCTTGTTTAAAGGCTGCTGTGAAATTTTAATAAAATTATCTTCCTGATCCGATTTCTTCTGTCCATCTATCTAATAATCTTTGTTTATTTTCTGCATCCCAAACATAATTTTGATCTACAGTTTTGATTTCACTTAAACTGAAGGAATCTGGATTTTTTGGAGCTATAGTTGAAACTGGTATAACATACCATTCTGCAATTATGCTTTGAGCTTTTTCGCCTAAAACCCAGTCATATAATCTTTTTGCATTAACTGGTTCTGGTCCGTTTTTAATTAAAGACATAGAAGCAATTTCATAACCTGTTCCTTCTTCAGGAATTCTTATTTCAACATTTGCTCCTTCTGCTTTTAATTTTACTAAGTCATGTCCATATCCTATAGCAATAGGTATTTCTCCAATAGCAACAGATTTACCACCAGCTGATCCTGATCTTGTGTATTGATCTACGCTATCGTCTAAATGTTTTAAATATTGAAATGCAACGTCTTCATCCATTCCGAATAAATAATTTATTGTAGTAACTAAATTATAAGCAGTTCCAGAAGTATTAGGGTTAGCAACTCTAATTAAACCTTCATATCTAGAATCTATAATATCTAACCAACCTTCTGGTGGTTCTATTCCTAATTCTTCTGCTCTGTCCATGTTTGTTATAAAGCCTAAAGGACCTAAATATAATCCTATCCAATAGTTTTCATCGTCTTTATATGCATCTGGTGTGTTTGCAGCCATTCTTGATTTGTAAGGTGTTGTTAAACCTTTAATTTTTGCACTAATGTGATTAAGGCCAACTCCACCAACCCATATTGATGCTTGTGGATTATTTTTTTCAGCTTCCATTCTTGCTTCTGCTTCTCCACCGGATAATCTTACCCAATCAACTTTTATCCCTGTTTCTGCTTCAAATTCATCGAATAGTCTTTTTGCCAAAGGTTCTTCGAGTGTTGTATAAGCCCCTACAGAATTTGCAAGAAACATAACAGCGGTAATGATAAAAAGAGTTACTAACAGAAATTTTTTCATTTGAACTACCTCCCTTTTTGGTTTACTAAAAAATATAAATAATAAATATAATGTGTAATTAATCACAATATTTGAATTAATTTTATAAAACAAAGATATACTTTAAATATTAACAATACTATAATATTAGAAATAAAATATAAACATCTTTGTTATAATTATATATCTTAAGATAATTATAAGTCAAGTTTTGAAATTAGCAAATAATATGAAATATTACTAATTATTAAAACTGAAAGATGATTTTGATATAATTTTATTAGGAGTTGATTTTTATGAATTGTAAATGGTTTAAAGTATGTCCTATGAAGAGATTTTATGAAAAGGGTAAGTTGGATAAAAAGTGGATAGATAATTATTGTAAAGGTGATTGGAAATCTTGCATCAGATTTCAAATGGAAGAAAA
>CAZRTN010000122.1:0-5452 GCA_964603015.1 uncultured Thermotogaceae bacterium
TTCTATAGTTATCATAATGAGCAGTACTAATAAAACTTTCATTTTTATTTTGAATGGGTTGTTTTAATATTTCTGCAGCTTTAGTTTCAATTGTTTCATTAAGAGCAGCATTAGATCTATATTCACCAATTAAAGTATTAGTTAAAAGAACCCCTTCTTCATCTATTAGATATGAATTTGCTGAACTTCCTAAGCTGTCTAATCCTTCATGTACTATACTATCAATTTCAGTTTGATCTATTGCTAAATTAACTGTACCAACCACTTCTCCAGAATCACCATCAGATAATAGTGGAGATGATAAAATTAAGACATTATCATTAATAATATCTGAATAGAAAAACTCAGACCAATTAATTTCTGTTTCTTTAAGACTTGTATTTATGTAATTTCTCATGCTTAAGTCTGATTCAACAGGAAGATTTTCAGTGGTTGTATATATTACCCTTCCACTTTTATCAGTAACAAAAGCAAAATTAAAACCATATTCTTCAATAAAAGAAGTAATTTGTCTATTAATTGTAAACTCATTTTCTTTCCATAATCTATCATCTAATGAAACATTTTTTCTTTCAAACTCAGTCACACTTTTATAAAGTGTTGTATTTGATGATAAAACTCTTATATCTCTATTGCGATCTGCAAAGTACTCTGATAGATTATCTACTGTTACTTCTTTATACATTCCAAGTGATTTCATAACCTTATCTTCAATCTCATTTTGAGCATTATTAAAAACCATAAAACCTGTGATTAATAATGGAACTACTCCCACTATTATAAAAAGGATTATTAATGTTTTTTTCAAATTTAAATTAAACATTTCTAACCCCTTTCTTTTTCTTATAATACATTTTGTAAATCCCCCCCATTTATTTATTAACATATCTTTACATTTCTTCTATTATATATAAACGAAATATTAAGAATATTTTTAAATATAATTAAAGGGTTTTAAATATGATTAAAAGAGATTAGCTCTTTTATGATACTTATTATGAATATATTTAATATATAGTTAATTAATAAAGTTAATAAACTTAAACATGAAAAAATCTCCTTTTTAATAAACTAAACTGTTTACAAAAAGGAGATTGTCTTAATTAAACATAAATTTATTTATTTTTCAACCTATAAATCTTCTTTATCTTCAATTAAATTGATAAATATTTCTGCTAAGTTAGGATCAAATTGACTTCCAGAACATCTCTTAATTTCTTTAAGTGCTTCTCTTTTTGACATGGGGTCTTTATATGGTCTTCCACTTATCATTACATCATAAGCATCAACAATTGATATAATTCTAGATAAAAGTGGAATATTATCTTCTTGTAATCCGTCAGGATAACCCGTACCATCCCATTTTTCATGGTGATATAAAATATACTCAGATATATCAGCTAGTTCATCCATGGTAGATACTATTCTATATCCAGCTTCTGTATGTTTTTTTATTAAACTCCATTCGCTATCTGTTAGCTTATCCTTTTTATTTAATATCTCCTGAGGTATTGTTATCTTACCTATATCATGTAAAGAGGTAAGCAAGGATAGTCTATCAAGATCTGAACTTGCTAGCCCAATTTCTTTACCTAGTTGAACTGATAACTTTTTCATTCTATTACCATGTTCTTCAGTTTCAAAGCTTTTTTCTCTTAACGTACTCATAAATGCTGATAGAACACTACTTCTTGCACTACGACGATTAGTAATTTTATTTTTGTACATCCTATCTTCGGCTCTGTTTAAAGTTTTAAACAGTTTTTCATCTGAATTAGTTTTAGATGCACAGCCCAATGAAATTGAGACCATTAATTCTTTATTCTCTTTTTTTGCATTTTCAAATATTCTCTGACAAATTTCTTCACTATCTTTCAATGAGGTGTTGCCTAAAAGAATTACATATTCATCCCCACCCCAGCGGGCTATAATATCTTCAGCTCTACAAGATTCTTTAATTATTTCACCCGCTCTAACTATTAATTGATCACCTTTTTCATGTCCATAGGTATCATTAATAAGTTTTAGATTATTTAAATCTCCCATGATTATACTAATTGGTAATTGACGTTTAGTGTCAATCCTTTTCATTTCTTCTTCCATATATGCCCTATTATATAGTCCAGTTAACTTATCATGGAAACTCATATATTTTATTCTTTCCTGTGCTTTTTTACGTTCTGTTATATCATGTATTATTGAAAAAAGATATTCATTATCATTTAATTTTATAGGACCACTATATACTTCTACTGTTCTTGTCTCACCATTAGATAATTTATGATCAAAGACAAATTTATTACTTTTGTTATCTGCAGCAGTTTTCATTCTATATTTTACTTCTTCTTGTGATAAAGTGTTGATTTCTGTAACCTTCATAGATGTAAGTCTTTCATAATCCCAACCATAAAAATCACATGCTGCTGGATTAACATCGATTATTCTACCATCTTTGGGGTCTAGAACCATCATAACTGAATACTGATTTTGAAAGAGTGTTCTATATTTTTCTTCGCTTTTTTCAATCTGTTTTCTCATCTCATATTCATTTGTTATATCCTCAATAAATCCATCTATTTCAATAGTATCATTATTATTAACTACTCTTGCATCTAAAGATAGCCAAGTTTCACCGTCATCTTTTTTATGAGCTTTAAAAATAAAGTCATTTACTTCATCATTATCTCTTAAAATTTCAAAAAGTTCTTTACGTCTTTCAGGATATACATATACATCATATAAACTCCCAAAATAGTCCATACATTCTTCTAAAGTATTACAACCTAAAATATTTAATAATCTTGGATTAGCTAATATTAGCTCTCCATTTTTATTTGATTTAAATACTCCAACTGGAGCTTTTTCAAATAATGTCCTATATTTTCTTTCACTTTCTTTTAATTTTTGTTCTGATTTTCTTTTTAGCTCATCATTTCTAATTGATTCAATTGCATATGCTAAATCACTTGTTAATTCATGTAATAGTTCAATTTCTTGTTGATCAAAGTAATTTGGTTCATCAATACATAATGAGAAAACTCCCCATAGTTGATCAAAAACTTTAATTGGAAAGATTGCCATTGATCTATTATCATTAAAAAACTTAAGCTCTTCCCACTCATTTTCTGAATTTCTAACTTTAGTTATATATTTATTTAATTTATTTGAATTAATATTATATGTTTTATTTATTTTTTTTGTAGATAAATTGTCTTTTAAATCAATATCTATATCTCCAATAAGTTCACTATGAATATCAGCTGAACCTAATATAGATAGAAGGTTATTATCATCTATTTTTCCAATCCATGTTGATTTATAATTTCCGTTTTTAATAATAATATTACAAATTTCAGAAACTAATGATTCCATTTCTTTGTTTCTAACAATTACCTGGTTTACATCACTTAATATTGAGTATAATCTATTTAATTTATTAATATCATTTAACATTTCTTTTCTTTCAGTAACATCAATTGCCATACTTAAGATTAACTTTTTATTGTTTTTATCCACTCCTAATGGCACAGAACTAAAGTCCCAGGTTCTTTTTTGACCATCTTTAGTTGTTATTTCAAACTCACCATCATAAGTTTTTTTATTTTTATTAAATAAATTATCTACATAATTTTTAACAATATCCTTTTTTTCTGCATAAGCTTTTTCAAACCAGGTTTCAAGATTAGGTATGTCATCAACTCCATATCCTGATATTTCCTGCCATGTTTTATTTACTCTAATTATTTCACCAGCTTCATTATGAATCATTAAAGGATAAGGAGCATTTTTAATTACATTAGCAAACAAGGTTTCTCTTCGTTTTATTTCCTCATCCATTTTATATTGTTTTGTAAAATCTCTAAAAACCATAACTGTGCCGTAAATATTATCATTTTCATCTTTAATAGGTGCGGCACTATCAGCAATATGATATTCAGTACCATCTTTTGAAATCAGTTTAGTATGGTTTGCTAATCCTACAATTTTACCCTGTTCAAAAACCTTTTCAACAGGATTTTTAACTGGTTTTCTGGTTTTTGAATTTATTATATGGAATACTTCTTTAATATCTTTACCTTCTGCTTCTTTATATTCCCAACCTGTTAAATCTTCAGCAATCGGATTCATTTGATTAACTTGACCTTCTTCATCAGTTACAATTACAGCATCTCCAATTGAATTTAAGGTTATTGATAGGAATTTATTGTTTTCTCTTATCTCTTCTTCTTGATTTATATTTTTAATTATATTTCCAATTCTATTAGCTATATCATCAATTAGATCATATTCTTGTTTTAAAAATGTAGTATCTTTATATTCTTTTTGATGTTCTGATAGATAACATGCTTCTACTTCACCTTGTTTTTTACCATCTATAATAATATCACTTTTTTGACACCATTTGGTCTTTTTATAGTTATCTGTTGTAAATTCATAATCATTATATGTAATTTTTGCACAAGCATCTCTCGGATACTGCCATGATTTTGGAATGATCTCTACGATTTCTTTAAGGGATTCTTCTAATTTTAATTTTTTTCTTTCTAATATCTTAGAAATACTAAATAAGCCTCTTAGTTCTTTTACTCTTTCTTTAAGATCATCATTAGCCTTTTTTAGTTTGGATGAACTGGTTATTATATAGTAGGCAGTTATAATCACTGTTGCTATTTCTATTAAGTATCTCTCTAAATCAATATGTAGATTATAAATATCCTGAGCAGTTAGTATTAAGATTGCAAAAATAGCTGAAAAGGTGGCACCCTTTTTACTGTGTCTCATACTTGAGTAAATTACAAATAAGATTATTAAAGGCTCTACTATTTCAGTTTGAACAGTTATTGATAAAAACAATAGTATTAATCCATAAACAAAAACCATATATCTTGAAGACATAATTTTTCTTGTTTTTAATACAAAATCTCTTATTGTCATGAATGACACCCCATTTTATTACATATTATTGGAATAATTACTATTAATATAACTATTATATATTTTTTTGTAATATCCTTTAATTCTATACATATATTAATATATTTATTCAAACTTTTTGTATATATAAAAAACCTCATTAATACTTTCAAGGTACTAATGAGGTCTTCATATTTAGATAAGTAAACATATATTATTTTCTATGTTGTTTTATCTTTTCATATGCATTTTTGATTTCTTTGAACTTCTTTTGAGCAAACTCACGGTAATCTTCTGGTAAACCCTTTCCAATTATGTTATCAGGATGAAAGTCTTTTGCTTTCTTTTTATATTTTTTCTTAATCTCACTCATACTTGCATCAGGAGAAACTTCAAGTATTTTATAGTATTTTTCTATATTAGAATCATCTTGATCATATTGTGCTAAAATACTTTCATATTCACTATCACTTATATTAAATATATTTTTAGCTTTACGGAGATACTGTCTTTCTTTTTTATGAAATTCATTGTCTGC
>CAZRTN010000123.1:0-5434 GCA_964603015.1 uncultured Thermotogaceae bacterium
TAACTACCCAATCGGGAGTAAAAATTTGAGATTTTGTGAGCATATCTTTTTGACCATAATTATAGAATTGATAAAACCATCCCATAAGATCATCTTTGTTCCAATACTCAAATGAGTCTAAAATGCTCTCTATTTCATCAAAAGTTTCATCATTTAATTTTATTAGAAAATTATTTTTAAAGATTCTAAAAAATTCTATAGTTTTCGAAATTTCTTTTAGTTGTTCTTCGAATGATAATTTATCAATATCTAGAGATAATTTATTATTTACTATTTTTAAAGATATTATAGCGTTATAATAATTAAAAACATTTTCTTTTAAGATTTTAATATAATCATTTTTTGTATTTATTTCTTTACTCAGCTTCTCAAAATTTTCTTGAGATATTAAATCTTCAATATAAAAAGCTTCTTCATTGGGTGTTAAACCTAAAACTTCCATAGAGTTTTCTATATCTTCTTCGATTATTTTTTTAATTTTTAAAGATAATTCTTTTATTTTTTGCTCCATAGAACCCTCCATTTTTATTTGATTATTTCAAATTTTTCTATTATTTCGTTTGTTGGAGTGTATATTTCTGGGGTGTCTTTTGATGGCGCATATGCTACAGAATATACTGTAAAGATAGCTTTATTCTCACTAACATCAACGTTCACATAGTTTAAATGCCTTAAAAGTTCAAATTCTTTCCAAGGTAATGGTTCTGCTGTATGTAATTCGTTTAATTTTGATCCTCCACCAGCAGTTGTTATAAATTGTATGCCATCTTTCTGATATCTTTCATAAGAGTGTATGTGTCCATTGAATACTGCGTTTACCTCATATTTTTTAAATAATGGCAACCAGTGTTTAGTATTATAGTGACCTTCTGGTTTATTTTCTTCCATTTCTCCATATTCTTGAGCTTGTGTCCAAAAAGGATGGTGAAAAGAAACAAATATAAATTTATCATTATCTATATTTTTTAAATCATTTTCCAACCATTTTAGTTGTGCTTCAAACTCGGGTTGTGTTTCAGTTATGTTTGAATCCAAAAATATAAAATGTACATTTAAATAATCCATGGAATAATATCTCTCATTATCTTCTCCTCCACCATCGGGAAGATCTAATGCTTTGTAATATAATATATCATTGTATTCATGATTACCAAGAGTAGTATAAACTGGTACAGAACCAGTTAATTTATATGAGGCTTCAAACTGTTCAGACCACATAGATTCTTCATGACCTTTTTCTACTTGATCACCTACTCTAGCAATAAAGCTTGGGTAACCATGGTTATTATATATAGTATTGACAACTAATTCATGTCTTTCGTTATGAACTTGAGTATCACCATAAACTACAAAATTGAAAGGTTTGAATACATCTGTTTTTGTTCTAAATGATCTGATTAAAGAAAGATGTTTTTTGCTTCCATATGTTTCAGGCAACTCTACATAATAATAATATTTAGTTCCAGAGTCGAGACCACTAACTTCTAGTTGATGATATTCTTCAGGATAATTATTAGCCAATTCTGTGATTTTATTACCATTTTTAAAAATATGTACTTTCGATTTAGATGGAATTGACGTTCTAAAATTAAAAGTTATTCCATCTGTTTTAACGTTTGTCAAAGCGGGTAAATAAAAGAAGTCGTTATTTTGAGGTTTTAAACTAATATCGATGGATAAATCAAAATATTGTTTTTTTGAAAAATTCTTATTTTCAAATTCAAAAAATAGATTATCTTTTTCAGGGTAATAAAATGTATAATTCCCTTGTTTGTCAGTATAAGTTTTTGTCAATATTTCTTCAAAGAACTTTTCTTTTAGAGATAAATTTATATATTCTAAATCATTAGCTCCTTTTATATTAATGTTTCCAGAATAAGTTTTATAGTCTATATTTTTTTTATCCATAAAAAATTTATGTAATAAAGCTATATTTTCATCAATTATTAAAAATCGTTTGAAAGAAAAAGAATCATTTGGATTTAATTTTTGAAACTTTGGTGAAGAAAAAATTCTATTCCCGTTTGTAATCATCCTACCAATATTTTCTTCAAAAGATCCATAAATCATTGCAGTATTTTCAACCTGTAATGAAAAAAGATTGTAGTTTAAAAAGTTTTTTGATACATAGTTGTAAGGTACTCCATCATAACTCATAAGTTCATTCATTTTTAGAAGTTGTGATTTTTCTGAAACATTTTTAATTTTTGTAGTTAATTCTAAGGTATTTCCTTGAAGGGTATATTCGGAAGTTATTTCAAAATTATCTGATTTCTCTATTGATATATAACCATTTTCTATAGATTCTATATTAACGTCTTTTGTTTCGTGATTTTGAATAATGAATTTATGTTCACTTAAAAAATTTATTTTATTTAAGTTTGAATATAAAGACTCTATAGTTCCATTTTCATGATTTAAAATAAGAGTGATTTCATTATTTTGTAAAAATAAATCATTTGAGTTTTCCTGTGTACCTTTAATTAAAATATCATTTGATGTGAATGAAAAAATAGCAATTAAGAGAAAAATACTCAACATTTTTAGCTTTTTCATATGATTACCTCCGTTTTATAATTATATAAATTTTAGTATAATGTTAATGGTTTTAGTTTATTTTAATTTTTCCCAATATAATTATAATATATAATACATTTTTTTAAAAGAAAAATTTTATGTAATTCAAATCTTTGAGGAGGTTTTTATAATGAATTTTTTCATTATTACAGGAACATCTAAAGGTCTTGGGGAAGCAATAGCAAAAAAATTAGTTTCTCCAGAAAATCAGTTAGCTTGTATTTCTCGTTCTAAAAATCTTGATTTAATGGACTTAGCTGAACATAAAAATTGTGTTTTGGACTATTATGAATTTGATCTGACCGAAACATCTAATATAAAAGGTCTTATGAATGATATAGTTAGTAAAATTGATAAAAATAAAGTGAATAAAATTACTCTGATTAACAATGCAGGAACTGTTGAGCCAATAAAACCAATGGGGAGATCTGATGATTCAGATATTCAAACAAACATCACACTTAATTTAATTTCCCCAAGTATATTAATCAATAATTTTATTAAGTACACAAAAGACATACCTGTTAAAAAAGATATTTTCAATATCTCTTCAGGTGCTGCGACAAGAGCAGTGTATGGTTGGGCTCCATATTGTTCTTCAAAAGCAGGAATCAATTTGTTAACTCAAACAATTGCTTTAGAAATGGAAGAAACGGAATATAGTGTTTATTCTTTTTCACCAGGTGTGGTGGATACATCTATGCAAAAGAGAATTAGAAGCTCTTCGGAAGAAGATTTTGTAGAGTTAAACAGGTTTATAGGACTTAAAGAAGAAGGGAAACTTCTAAAACCATCATTGGTTGCAGAGAAGATAATCGAACTACTTGAAAATAATGAATTAAAAAATGGTGGAATTTACCATATGAAAGAGTTTATTTAGTAGTTTAACCCCTTTAAAAACTTGATTATAGTATTATTTTATGGTAAAATTCTATTATAACTTGTTAATAAAATTTATTAGGGGGTGTTTTAATGAACAAAAAGGAACTCATCTCAGCTGTAGCTGAAAAAATGGATGCATCAAAAAAAGACGCAGGAGATTTCATCGATTCTTTTGTAGAAGTTGTTTCATCTTCTCTTGAAAAAAAGGAAGATGTTAAATTAGTAGGATTTGGAACTTTTTCTGTTTCAGAAAGAAAAGCTAGAAAAGGTGTTAATCCACAAACAAAAGAACCAATTGAAATTCCAGCTAGAACTGTACCTAAGTTCAAACCAGGTAACGAATTAAAAGAAAGAGTAAAATAAAATCAAAAGAGGCTTTAAGCCTCTTTTTTTATATTCATCTTAAATTTACAAATTATATTATCAATATTATATTAGCTTAATAGTATTGTTTTATAATATATAAAGATTAACTCTTATGAGTATGGAGGTTTTAATTATGGAAAATAAGTTAGAATTTTTTACGATTAGTGATGAAGAAGGAAACGAAAGGCATTTTATGTATGTTGATACTTTAGAAGTTGATGGTAAATCTTATTGGATCTGTGATGAAGCATATCCTGATGAGAATGGTGAAGAAATTGTTTTAGGAGATAGTGTTGTTTTCAGAGTAATAAAAGAAGGGGAAGATTTTGTAATAGAATCAGTAGAAGATGAAGAAGAGCATGATAAAGTTGCTGAAGAATGGGAAAAAATTGAAGATGAAGAATTTGAAGAAGGCGACTATGAAATAATACAAGTTGAAGATGAAGAAAAAAAATAATGATGTGCTTAGCACATCATTATTTTTTTAAATATTTTTAATTTCATATGGGTTTAACTCAAAATCACCGATTGCTTTTTTTTCATGACTAAAGTTTATATATTTGCCATTTATAAATTCAACTTTGTCAGGTAGTATAATGTCATAATCTATAAATTCTTTTAATAATTCAATAAGCGAATTTTTTTCTAAAACTGTTGAAATATAAATTGTTTTATCATCTTCAGATTTTAAAATAGCAGCTCTATTTCTCAAAGGACCAGATTTCCAAGTTGAATAAACTTTTCCTTTGTTAAGTTCAATATCTTCTATCCAGTAATTAGCTTTAAGATCTTTACCAGATAAAGAAATTTCCTCTTCTACTATAGCTCCAAAATCTTTAATATTGAAATTTAAAGTAGAAAGATTAAATCCAAGTGGTTCTTTCGTTTTTATATGATTATTGTATTCTTTTAATCCTGTCATACAAGTTAATATAGTTTTTTTATCTCTCTTTTCAATTTTTTCTTTTGCTTTATCAGATAGATAATAAGCATAAGGAACTACCAGTAAATCATATTTATCAAAGTCATCATCATCAAAAACTATGTCAATATTTTTTTTCATTTTTTTAAATGCAGAATAAACTTCTATTAATCCCATAAAATAATCAAAATCTTTAGAAACATTGTTTATATTGTGCATCCAGTTACTTTGATAATCAAAATAAATTGCAACTTCAGCTTTTTCTCTCTTTTTGAAAGTCATATCTTTTAATTCATTAATCATTTTTAATCTTTCGGAATTTTCAGTGTCACCATTATAACCAATTATCCCATTGTGGAATTGCTCAGCGCCATAAGGTATCGCTCTCCATCTAAAATAAACTAAATCATCAGCACCATGTAAAAGTGGTTGTATGGAGGCGTTTTTTAACCAATCAACAGAATAGAAAATATTTTTTTCTTGCCAATTTACTCTTCCTGGTTGCTGCTCCATAATAGTAAATTCTTTTTTCTTAAGAGAATACATCAAGTCAAAATTAAAAGCAGTTATCATAGGGTTATAATCTTGCACAGGCATATAACTATCATATGATATGAAATCATAGAGTTTATGATGTTTTTTATAATCAATTTCTCCAAAATTTACCATAAAATTGTGAGTTATAGG
>CAZRTN010000124.1:0-3860 GCA_964603015.1 uncultured Thermotogaceae bacterium
ATAAAAACATAACAGCTGCACAATATTCTGTGCTTAAATATTTGCAACAAAACAATCCAGATTATCAAAAAAATATAGCAGATCATTTAAACGCAGATAGACCGACTATAACTGAAATAATAAAGAAATTAGAAAGAAAAGACTTTATAAAAAAAATAAAAGATGAAAATGACAAAAGATATTACAAGATTTCTTTAAATCAAACGGGACTGAATTTAATTTTTGAAATAGATATTATTTCTGATGATTTAATAGAAAAACTTTTAGTTGGATTTACAAAAGAAGAAATAGATTTATTCAAAAAATTGCTTAAAAAATCTAATGATAATCTTTGGGGGCTAAAAAATGAGTAAAAAGTTAATAGTTGGAGCAAGCGGTAATGTAGGGAAATGGGTTGTTGAGAATTTAAATAATGATGAAATAGTTGCTGCTGAAAGAAATATAGATAAATTTAAAGAAGCTGATATAGAAACAAGAAAGCTAGATTTTTATGATCCAAAAACTTTTGAAAATATTTTCGAAAACATTGACTCTATCTTTTTGATGAGACCACCTGCAATATCAAAAGTTAAAGAATATATTTTCCCTTTTATAGATAAAGCCTTAGAAAAAGGGGTTAAGAAAATAGTTTTTCTTTCTCTTATAGGAGCAGAGAATAATAATCTTGTTCCCCACAAAAAAGTAGAAGATTATTTAATAAAAAGAAATGCTGATTACACTTTTATAAGACCAACTTTTTTTATGCAAAATCTTACAGGAATGCATTTACAAGATATAAATGAATTGGGAGAAATAATAGCCCCTGTTGGAAAAGGAAAAACTAATTTTATAGATGCAAAAAACATTGGTGAAATAATAGCAAAAACGTTAAAAGAAACAGGCCATGAGAAAAAAGCATATAGTATCACAGGACCAAAATCATACAATTACCATAAAATAGCTGAAATCCTTTCAAAAAAATTAGACAGAAAAATAGAATTCAACGAACCTGGTATAATAAAATTTTTTATTAGAATGAAAAAAAGAGGATTTGATATAAATTATATCTTTGTTATGACTGCTATTTTTCTGACTTCAAAATTTGGTAAAGCTGATATAACCAACGATAATTTTGAAAAAATTATGGGATACAAACCAGATTCGATTGAAAGTTTTGTTGATAGAAATAAGGATAAATTCTTAAAAATAAATTAATTATTAACATTCAAAAAATAAAGTATTTTCTTTTATAATATAAAAGAGGATACTTTTTTATTATAAAAAAGGAGGCAATAATTATGGGTATGGTTTATGATGATGTATCTTGGGTAGATTTTGATAAATTAGAAAACTTTATGACAGATGCTTTCAAAAGCGTAGGTGTACCAGAAGAAGATGCTAAAATTTGTGCAAATGTTTTAATTGCTGCAGATAAAAGAGGGATAGATACACACGGAATAGGTAGATTAAAACCTATTTACATAGATAGAATAAACGATGGAATTCAAAAACCAGTAACAGAATTAGAAGTGGTAAGAGAAACTCCGACAACTGCTGTAATAGATGGTCACGATGGAATGGGACATGTTATTGGTTATAAATCAATGAAATTAGCAATAGAAAAAGCCAAAAAATACGGAATGGGTATGGTGGCAGTAAGAAACTCAACCCATTATGGAATAGCTGGTTATTATGGTCTGATGGCTTCAGAAGAAGACATGATAGGTATAACAGGAACAAATGCAAGGCCTTCTGTTGCTCCAACTTGGGGTGTAGAGCCAATGTTGGGAACAAACCCTTTGACTTTTGTTCTGCCTACAGACGAAGAATTTCCTTTCTTTGCAGACTTTGCAACACCTGTTTCTCAAAGAGGAAAAATAGAAATGTATGATAGAGCTGGAAAAGAAGTACCAGAAGGCTGGGTAGTGGGAAAAGACGGAAAAAGCAAAACAGATCCAAAAGAAATATTAAAAGATATTTTAGCTGGAGACGCTTCTTTAGTTCCACTTGGAGGAATAGGAGAAGAAAACGGTGGATACAAAGGATATGATTATGCCACTGTTGTAGAAATTCTTTCTGCTGCATTGCAACAAGGAGCATTCTTAAAAGCTCTTTCAGGTTTTGACGATGACGGAAACAAAAGACCTTACAGACTAGGACATTTTTTTATGGCTATAGACATAAATGCCTTTACAGAGCCAGAAAACTTCAAAAAAACTACTGGGAAGATATTGAGAGACCTTAGAGATTCTGAAAAAATGCCTGAAGCTGACAGAATATGGACTGCAGGAGAAAAAGAATACGAAACATGGCTTGAAAGAAAAAACAAAGGTGCACCTTTAAATAAAAAACTAAGAGAACAATTAATTGAATTAAGAGATAAATATGATTTAGACTACAAATTCGATTTTGAAAAGGAATGATATAAATGGATATGAGAGAAAAAGCATTAAAAGAACACGAAATATGGCAAGGGAAATTAGAGATAAAATCAAAAGTAAAAGTCAATACTTCAGAAGATTTGGCAATAGCTTATACACCAGGTGTTGCTGAACCTTGTAAAGAAATTGAAAAAGATGTTGAAAATGTATATAAATACACAATGAAATCAAACACAATAGCTGTTGTAACAGATGGTTCTGCTGTTTTGGGACTTGGAGACATTGGACCAGAAGCAGCTCTTCCTGTTATGGAAGGAAAATGTGTTCTTTTCAAAGAATTTGCAAATATAGACGCATTTCCAATTTGTTTAGATACTAATGACGTAGATGAAATAGTAAATACAGTAAAACTTATGTCTCCCGGACTTGGGGGGGTTAATTTAGAAGATATATCAGCCCCAAGATGTTTTGAAATAGAAAGAAGACTAAAAGACGAACTTAAGATTCCTGTGTTTCACGATGATCAACATGGAACCGCTATAATAGTTCTTGCTGGTATAATAAATTCATTAAAAATAATAAAAAAACAAAAAGAAGATTTGAAAGTTGTCATAAACGGCGCAGGAGCAGCGGGAATAGCTATAGCAAAAATATTGTTGAATTTTGGAATGAAAAATATTATTCTTGCAGACAGAGATGGAATATTAACTGAAAACGAAGGGAACTGGGCAAAAAGAGAAATATCAGAAATGACAAACCCAGAAAAAATTCAAGGAGATCTTTCTGAAGCCCTAAAAAGCAGTGATGTTTTTATAGGTGTTTCAGCACCTGATATTGTGACAAAAGAAATGATAGAAACAATGAATGAAGATGCAGTTGTTTTTGCAATGGCAAACCCAGTACCAGAAATAATGCCAGATGAAGCAAAAGCAGGTGGAGCTAGAATAATCGGAACAGGTAGATCAGATTTTCCTAATCAGGTAAATAATGTACTTGCTTTCCCTGGAATATTAAAAGGAGCTTTAAAAGCAAGAACTCAAATTTCAGAAGAAATGAAAATCGCTGCAGCAAAAGCAATTGCAGGAATGATTTCAGAAGAAGAATTAAACGAAGAAAATATACTGCCAAAAGCTTTTAAACCAGGAATCGCAGAAAACGTAGCAAATGCAGTAATAAATGCAGCTGAAAAATAAATATTAATTAAAAACTAACCCTTACAAATGTTTGTAAGGGTTAGTCATCTTTATTTAAGCTTATAAATAAATCTTCAACATTTTCATAACCTTTTTCTTTATTATGTATTATCAAGGCTTCTTTCATAGCTTCAATAGTAATTTTATTAGGTTTAGACATTTTTATCACCTCTTAAATAATTATAACATAGTTAATTTATAATATTTAATTGTTTTAAATTATTACTATGATATTTTTATAAAAAGGTTAAGAAAGCTAACTTTTTCAATTTCCTTTGACTTTATTCTTTATAACCTCTATTATTAA
>CAZRTN010000124.1:3960-5348 GCA_964603015.1 uncultured Thermotogaceae bacterium
AAAGCTAACTTTTTCAATTTCCTTTGACTTTATTCTTTATAACCTCTATTATTAAAATGGTAGTTAAAAAATCATTTTATAAGGAGATTAATTATGCCAACTGGAAATAAATCAGACAGACTCGGTCAAGAAAAAATAAGTAAATTATTAATAAAATTATCTCTTCCTGCTATAGCAGGAATGATAATACAATCATTGTACAATATAATCGACAGTATATATATTGGAAAACTAGGAACAGAATATCTATCTGCGCTTTCTCTCGCTTTTCCTGTACAATTAATACTGATTTCTCTTGGTGTTGGTACTGGGATTGGAGCTAGTTCATTGATCTCGAGGTTACTTGGTGAGGGAAGAAAGAAAAGAGCAAGTAATGCAGCAGAACACGTATTTTTTCTAGCTATTATATATGGAACAGTCTTTGGATTGATAGGTTTTTTCTTTGCGGATAAAATAATGGCATTATTTACCAATGATCCTGTGCTTATCGATTTATCTCAAAGGTATATAAGAATAATTTTAACAGGATCTATGGCTGTTTTTGCACCTGCTACGTTTAATTATATTCTTAGAGGAGAAGGAAATACTTTTCTTCCAATGGTTACCATGTTTGTTGGTGCAATAACAAATATAATTTTAGACCCTTTATTAATATTTGGAATAGGTATATTTCCTGAAATGGGTATAGAAGGTGCAGCAACTGCAACAATAATAGCAAGATCACTTGGCGGAATATTTATAACCTTTGTTCTTTTTAGCGGTAAAAACGAATTAAAATTAAATTTAAAATATTTCAAATTTGACCCGCAAATACTAAAAGATATCTACAAAGTCGGAATTCCTGCAATGGTTAACAGACTTATGATGAGTTTTGCTATGATAATAATAAACAGAATACTTGGTATGTATAACACAACTGCAATAGGAGTAATGGGAGTTGTATTTAGGTTGCAATCATTCTACCTAATGGCAGTTTTTGGTTTAAACCAAGGTTATCTTCCTTTATTGGGATATAATTATGGATATAGAAAACCAGACAGAATGAAAAGAACTGTTATCTTAGGATGGTTAACAGCTTTTTCTTTTGGTGTAATAGGATTTATGGCTTTTCAAATTTTCACAGAACCTTTATTGAGTATGTTCAATTCATCTGAAGAGTTTATGGAAATTGGAATTCCAGCTTTCAAAAAAGTAAGCATATCATACATGTTTATGGCATTAAACGTTATTGGAGCAGGAACTTTTCAAGCCCTTGGTAGAGGTAGTCCGAGCCTTATAATAACATTTTTAAGACAATTTTTAATACTATTACCATCAATGTATTTCTTGGGGCAAATTGCTGGGTTAGATTCAACATGGTTCGCTTTTCCAATAGCAGAATCAATAGC
>CAZRTN010000125.1:0-5185 GCA_964603015.1 uncultured Thermotogaceae bacterium
GTTTATTTACTATGGTGGTGGTTTGAGGGAACATATATTATTACAGAAAACTTAGACAAATTATTCAAAAGGAGGTTTATTTATGGTAGAATATAGTAATCGAAACTTAAATTCTTCGTAAATTTGATGAAATATAATTATGAATCAGTTTAACGCAGAATTTAGGATAATATATTAGTACAAAAATTTTTTAGGGGGATGTTATGTTTGATTTAAGAGATATACCTATTGATTCAAAAGATAAAGATTTGCTTGAAACAAACCAATATGCTGATGCAATATCAGAATTCATAAGAAGTTCCAATCCACCTTTAACTATATCTATTCAAGGCGAATGGGGTTGTGGAAAAACATCTCTTATGAAGATGATAGAATCAAATGTATGTGATAAAAATAAGGATATTAATTATGAAGGTATTTGGATTAATACATGGGAATTTTTTATTAAAAATGATTCTGTAAATGCATATGAGCAAATTATACTACAGATTTTAAGAGAAGTTACACGTAGAAATAAAAACGATTCACAAAGTTTTAAAGAAGATATAGTTGATTTAAAAGAGAATTTATCTAAGTATCTAAAAAATATTGCTAATATTTCTATGGATATTGCAGGAGTTAGTGATGAAACAAAGCAAGGTGCAATCGATATATTTAGTGATATTAATATCACTTCAATATCTAGACTAAGAAAATCCATAGAGAAAACAATTTCTAAGATGATTACTCAAAAAAATGATATTAGTAATAATGGATTTGTATTCTTTATAGATGACCTTGATAGAATAGACCCTGAAAAGGCTATTGAACTACTTGAAATTTTTAAAAATTTATTTGATATAGATTATTGTGTATTTATTTTAGCAATCGATTATGATGTTATAATTCGAGGGTTGCATAAAAAATATGGAGAGTACAATAAAAACAATGAAAGAGCCTTTAGAGCATATTTTGATAAATTAATTCAATTACCATTTTCAATGCCAACAAAAAATTATGATTCAAGTAATTTATTAATGGAGTCTCTTGAGAAGATTAAATACTTCAATAATCAAGATATAGACAATAATACATATAGACTCATGTCGAAATTTATAAAACTTACAATTCAAAATAATCCTAGGAGTTTTAAAAGGGTAGTTAATTCACTTCTTTTAAGTGACATTATTGATAAAATGAATAAAAAGGTTCTATTAAATGTTGATAGAAGGATTTTAAATTTTATCTTTGTTTCAATTCAAATTGGTTATCCTAAGATATATGGTTTTATGAATTCAAATGTAGATCTTTTATCAAAATATTATTTGGAAGGAAATAATGAATTTATTGATAAATTATCAACCGAATTTTCAGAAGACATGCATATTACAAAAAACATAGATGATATAATAAATGTTTTTGATTTAGCAAAGAATGTAGTATATGATAATAAAGAGTTGGAAGCAATACTTAAATTATCCTCTACGACAAATATTTGTGAAGATGCAAGCTCAGAAATTTTATTTAGTGGAAAAGATTATGATTCATCATCACAAACACAATATAAACAAGGAAACAGATTATTAAACAGTATTGCTATAAGACCAGACACAAGGATTTTAGATATAGGTTGTGGAAATGGGAAGACAACATTAGAATTATTTAAAAGAGCAAATAATATAAAAATAGATGCTTTCGATTATTCACATAGTCAAATAGAAGTTGCTAATTTAAATAGAGGAAAAGAAGATATAAGTGGAAAAGAAGTTAATTTTTATCAAATGGATGCATTAGACCTTGTCTCTAAATCAGAATACGATCTTATATTTAGCAATGCAGTACTGCATTGGATTTTAGATAGTAAAACTATGTATACAAAAATATTTAATGCTCTAAAGGATGATGGATCTATTGCAATACATCAAGGTGGTAAAGATTCTTATATAGGATTACATGATATAGTATGGGAAGCTATTTCAAATTTAAATTATGACAAATATTTTAAAAACTGGAAATGCCCACTATTTTATCCATCAAAATCAGAAATGGAAAAATTATTACAAGAAATTGGTTTTAAAAATATAAACATAAAAAGTGAAGAAAGTTATGGTTCAGAATATTCTGATCTAATAGATAATTTTGCTAATGCAACTTTACTTTCTTACTTAAATAAATGTAGTAATAAATTAGAAAAAGTTAAATTAGAAGATGAATATAGAAGACTAGCAAATCAAGATGAAAATTTAAATTTATATTCTCATAGATTATATATTTATGCTGATAAATAGGAGGTTGTTTTTTGGAAGTAATTTACCTTGATAAAATAATAAATAAAAATACTAATAAAGAATTGTTTGAGATATTAAAAGAATGCGATAATGAATTTTTTCCACCGCTATCCCATAGAAATCAATCTACTCAAATGAATTTACAAGATGATTCTGGAGAAATTAGTCTAGAAGGTCCCATTGAATATTTTAATGATATGATTTCACAGAAGTTTTTAATAGCAAAAGAAAAAAATAAAATAATAGGATTTATGACTTTCATAGATGATTATAAATCAGAGATATATAAAGATTTCATTAAAAAAGATGTTAATTTTTATATAACAACAATATGTGTATTAAAAAATCACAGAGGTAGAGGAATTTGTGGTAAATTTTATGATACTATAGAAAAACTAGCTTTAAATAATGAATGTAAGACTTATATATCAACAAGAACATGGTCGAAGAATATAAGTCATATCAACATACTTGCTAAAAGAGGTTATAAAAAAATAAAAACTATAGATAATGATAGAGGTGAAGGTATAGATACTATTTATTTCTTAAAAAACTCATAAAAAATAAAACCTGCTAAATCAACTTCTACAGTTGTAAATATTAGCAGGTTTTTTATTTTAAAGTTTTAAATATGTATAAAACATCTTGATTTTGGTTGATACCTATTAATTATCATAATAAAGAGTATCCAGATGATATAGAAGCTAAAATTATAGAAGTAGCTGGACACTTTGATAAAGAGAAAATGAAAGGAAAAAGGGATTTTTCTCTTCACACTGAATATAGCTATATGAATAGAAAATTTAATACTGACTTAATACAAAAATACAATACTATAGTTAAGTCAAATAAAAGAAATGTACCTCAGTTATGGTATTCAAAGGAATGGTCATTAGAATTCTATGATTTTATAAAGGAATTTACTCAAGGATCTAAACATTTAAAAATTGTAGAGATTCACCCACCTTTTTCTGATTACAGCGATATAGATAAATTCTTGGAAAACTTTAAATTCTTTGAAGAAAAAATGCAAAACTATAATTCAGAAGTTAAAATACTTATTGAAAATAGAAGCGGAAATAGATACTCGGGAGGTAAATTTATTATATCTGATATTAATCAAATAATTAATTTATCAAATAGACTAGATGCTTTAAATTCCAGTTTAAAAATTACTTTGGACATACCGCAGTTGTTTACAACACACAGGGTTAGCAAAAGTAAAGTTAATTTAATTCCTGAACTGTTCAAAAAAGTAAAAAGTGTTAGACATAACATTTCAGGTATACATCTTTGGGGAAAAAGAACCAGTTCAAAAGGCAGAAGAGTTGCTCATGTTGGAGATTTAAATACTTATTTTTTAGGAGATAAATTGACTAAAGAGATGTTTTTGAAAGAAATGCATAATACATTTGACGATGAAATAAAAAGATATTTCGTACCTGAAGTAAATAGCGGTAGTGAGGACTTAAAATCTATTGTGAATGATTTGAGAGATATAGGGTTTATTTTTATTTAAATTAAGGTATCGGAGGTTCTGAATGGAAGATTATTGTGAATATACTAGAGAAATAATTGAGAGATTTAATTTAACTGAAAGCATAACTGTAAAAGACTATTTAGACTATCCTAGAGAAGCCAGGGCTAAATTACCTAAAAACAGTGGAGTATATTTTGTAATACTACCTTACAATGATGATGATATATTTATTGATCCTGGAACTGGAGGTCACTATAAAGGAAAGGATCCAAATATTCGTATAAATGAACTTTTGAAAAGATTTGGTAAAAATGCCTATCCAGTTGACCAAACATCAATAGAAAAATATGTATGCCAAAAACTTTTAGAAAAAAATCTTACAATAGCTACAGCTGAATCCTGCACAGGTGGATTGATAGCATCAAAATTAGTAGACTATCCTGGTATTTCAAAAGTTTTTAAAGAGGGATTTGTAACCTACAGTAATGAAGCTAAAATAAAAAGATTAAATGTAAAAGAAGAGACCTTGGAAAAATATGGTGCTGTTAGTAGCCAAACAGCTGAAGAAATGGCAAAAGGAGCAGCCTTGGCTGCAGAAACAGATATAGGTCTTGCTGTTACTGGTATAGCTGGGCCAGAGGGTGGAACTCACGAAAAGCCAGTGGGATTAGTTTATATAGCAATTTATCATAGGAATCAAACATATGTAAGAAAAAGCAACTATCCTGGTGGGAGAAATATTATTAGAGAAAGATCAGCTAATTATTCATTTGATTTTTTAAAAAGAGAAATATTAAGTTAAAAAAATAACAATTTTATAAAAAATAATGATTTATGTTTAACATTCATATATAATAGTGTAGAATTTAATAAAAAAAGGAGGTAGGGTTTTTAACCCGAAATATTATGAGTAAAAATTTGAAAATAATTATAGCAGTTGCTTTAATAGCAGTTGTAGCAGTGGGGGGATATTTTTTAACAAAAGATGAACCTTTCCAAGAAGCTGATGCTTTTGATATGATGAAAAATTACTATAAAGAAAGTATTAATATAACCTCTATGGATGAAGATGTTACTTTCTCAATAAGTATTGATAGTCAAGATCCAAATATTGCATCTTTTCAAGAAATACTGAATGAATTAGAATTTCAAATGAATATCAAAGAGGTTTTGGAACCATTAGCAGTTCAAATGGATTTAGAAGTTATGTATCAAGGAGAAGAATCTTTGAGCCTAAATATGTTTATTGATGATGAAAAGAGGGTGTGCGATGTTCCTTTCGTATATGATAGAGCTTTTTATATGACCTATGAAGATTACAACGAATTCATGGAAAACCAGGGTTTATCCGGCGAAGGTATTGAAGGTATTGAAGGAATTGAGAATTTAGATTTTGAAAAATACGAGAATATAATGAGAGAAAATCTTGATGGTATTT
>CAZRTN010000126.1:0-5117 GCA_964603015.1 uncultured Thermotogaceae bacterium
AAATTACGGGGGTAATTGTTATGGCTTGGACAGGATTATTAATGGGATTAATTTTTGGTGTTTTATTACAAAGAGGAAGAGTTTGTTTTAACTCTGCTTTCAGAGACATCAAATTGATGAAAGATAACTATTTGTTCAAAATTGCTGTTTTTTCTGTAGCTTTGTCTACAATTTTATTTCACTTATCTGCTCAATTTGGATGGATAAGAATGAATCCAGCTGCATTTAATTGGGTTTCAACTATACTTGGTGCTTTCATTTTCGGTATGGGTATGGTTCTTGCTGGTGGTTGTGCTTCTGGAGTTACTTATAGAATTGGGGAAGGTATGACAACAGCATGGATGGCTGCAATATCTTATGGATTAACAGCTTTCGCAACTAAAAAAGGTGCTTTAAACTGGGTTATTAGCGGATTAAAACCTTTAGATGTAACTGTACAAAATGAAAGTTCGATGTATGCTGATACAACAGGAGTTAATGTAGCTTCAATTTTAGGTGTAAATCCTTGGATACCAGCTATAATATTTGCAGCCCTTTTACTTTGGTATGTTTTTGGAACAAAAACAACACAAAGAAAATCAACAATGAACTGGAAGACTTTGGCAATTCTTTTAGCAATAGTATCAACAGTTGCTTATATTTTATCTTATGCAGCGGGAAGAAACTACGGATTTGGAATAACTGGACCATGGGTAGCTCTTTGGAATAGTTTCCTAACAGGTTCACCATTAAATTGGGGTTCATTCTCGATTATAGGTATAGTAGTTGGTGCAACCATCGCAGCAATAGTGAAAAAAGAATTCAAATTAAGAATGCCTAAAAAACCTTCAACATATGCAATGGTTCTTTTAGGTGGAGCTATGATGGGATTTGGAGCTTCAATAGACTATGGTTGTAACATCGGACATTTCTTTGTTGGATTACCAATGCTTGGTATTTCATCATTAGTTGCTTCTTTATTCTTTATTTTAGGTAACTGGGCTATGACATGGTTCTTATATGAAAGAGACTGATCAGGAGGTTTTTCTCTATGAAAATAACAATTCAAGTAATGGCACAGCCTTACACTTATCAGGATCTTGATTCTGCAATAAAAATAGCAGAAAAAGCTTTAGAAAAAGGACACGAAGTTGGAATTTTCTTATTCTGTGATTCAGTTTTAGCTATTAACAACTTAGTTAAACCAGTAAGACAAGATAGAAATATTCCTAAAATCCTTGAAAGTATGATCGCTGAAAAAGGTTTAAAGGTTGATATATGTGGAATTTGTATGGACTACAGAGGTGTCACTAAAGATATGATTATAGAAGGTGCAAACCCAAGTGGTCTACCTGAACTTGCGGAATTAATTTATGAGTCAGATAGATTCATTAGCTTTATGGCGTGAGGTGAATTTTATGGATAAAAAAGTTCTATTTGTTGTTTACCAGGCACCGGTTGGAGCTATTTGGACTAATGAAGTATACAGAACAGCTTTCGGTATGTATGGTGAAGACATTGAACCTGCAGTATTAGTAATGAACGAAGCTTCAATAGGTTTATCTGAAAATACTAAACCAGAATCTTTGAATTTATTACCAATTAAAATGGTACATAGATTTATAAAAAAATATGAAACAGAAGTTTTTGGTGTAGAAGAACATTTGGAAAAATTCAATGTGAAAAATATAGATGAAAAATTTGGAATGAAAGCATTAAAAGAAGAAGAACTTTCTGATTTCTTTCATTCATATGATCTCGTAATTTATATGTGAGGTGTTGTGCATGGCACTCGTATTAGTTAAATATGGTTCAGATAACTCAGCTGAAAAAATAAAACTACAAACTGCAAAAAATTCTGACAGTATAGTTTTAATTCAAGATGGAATTTTCTGGGCTTTAAATGATGAATTAAAAAATATTCAAGGTAATATCAACGTTATTAAAGAAGATTTTTTAGCAAGAGGATATTCTGAAGAAGAATGTAAATATAATCTTTTAGATTATTCAGAATTCGTTGATTTAATAGAAAAAGAAGAAAAATTTATTGGATAAGAATTTGGGGAAGGGCAAAAAGTCCTTTCCCTTTTTCCATAGCAAAAATCAATAGTTTTTGTTATAATAAGAGTGTTATTGTTATAAATAGATAATCCGGAGGAGAAAAACGTGAAAATTTTTGAAGGAAAATCCCAATCAATTAATTTACCATTGATTTTTAAAACTTTGTCTAATCAAACAAGACTAGAAATATTAATATCATTAAAAGATAATTGTTCAACAGCTGGAGATATCTCCAAAAGGTTGGACATGGATATATCTACTGTTTATAGACATTTAAAATTCTTAAAAAACAAAAGTCTTATAACATCTTTCATGCAAAAAGGTATAGAAAGATACGATTTAGCCTCCGAACATGTTTACAATTTAATTGAATCATCTATAAACACTCTTTCTTCAATAAAACAAACTAAAGCTGTTGAAGCTGATATTTTAAAAATATTTTCTGATGATATTAATTATTTAAGCGATATTTCTGTAAATAAAGTTTTAGATGTAAGAGGAGAAATGTGTCCAGTTCCAGATATTCAAACAAGAAAACAATTAGAATTGATGGAAATAAACGAAATTCTTTTAGTAATTATAGATTACCCTTTATCTAAAGAGAGAATACCAAAAGTAATAGAGGATGAAGGCCATGAAATGCTTGCTATTTACGAAGACAAATTAGGAGATACTAAAATTTACATCAGGAGGAGATAATATTGTATAATACAGTTGTAATAGGTGGCGGTCCTGGTGGTTATGTAGCCGCTATAAGACTTGCTCAATTAGGGAAAAAAGTTGCTGTTGTTGAAAAAGACAATGTTGGAGGAACTTGTACAAACTGGGGTTGTATTCCAACAAAAGCTATGTTAACTGCAGCACATTTATATACAGATATAGTAAAAAAATCAAAAAAAATGGGAATAAAAGTAGACAATGTAGATTATGATCTTGCTGGAATAATGAAACATATGAAAAAGTCAATTACTATGTCAAGAAAAGGAATAGAATTTTTATTTAACAAAAACAAAATAGATTTATTCAAAGAAACAGCTGTTATTCAAGACAAAAATCATGTAAAAGCTGGAGAAGATATCTTAGAAACAGAAAACATCATTTTGGCTCATGGATCCGAACCTGTAACTTTTCCACCCTTCAATCAAATTGAAGGAATATGGACAAGCAACGAAGTCTTTAAAATGGAAGAAGCTCCTGAATCAATACTTATAATTGGCGGAGGAGTTATTGGACTAGAATTTTCAAACTTTTTTGCAAGTTTAGGTAAAAAAGTATACCTTGTAGAACTTTTTGATCACATCCTTCCTTATGAAGATGAAGATGTTGCAAAAGAAATCAAAAAAACCCTAAAGAAAAAAGGCGTTGAAATATTAGAAAAACATAAGGTATCTGATGTTAAAATTAGTGAAAAAGGTTATATTTCAAAAATAGAAAACAATGATAAAATAAAAGAAATAGAAACAGAAAAAGTTCTTCTGTCTGTTGGAAGAAAACCTATAATCCCTGAAGATGTTAAAAATCTAGGAGTGGAAATAGAAAAAGGTGTAAAAACAGATTCAAAAATGAAAACAAATATAGATAATATTTACGCTATAGGAGATATCAGATCCCAAATAATGCTTGCTCATGTTGCAAGCTTTGAAGGTATAACTGCTGCTCATAATATCGCTGGCGAAGAAAAAGAAATGGACTATTCTGCAGTTCCATCAATAATTTTCTCTACACCAGAAGTAGCTTCTACAGGTGTAAAAGAAAAAGACGTTGACCCAGAAAAAGTTATTATTTCTAAATTCCCTGTTTCTGCGAATGGTAGAGCAAGAACTATGGAAGAAAAAGATGGATTTGCAAAGGTGATTGCAGATAAAGAAACAGGAAAAGTTATTGGTTTTTCAATCGTTTCACCAAGTGCAACAGATATGATAATGGAAGGTGTTTTAGCAGTAAAACATGGTTTAACAATAGAACAATTAGCAGATTCTATTCATCCTCACCCAACTCTAACAGAAACATTGCTTGGAGCTATAGAAGGGGCAGAAGGAATGGCAATACATATATAATTATATATTGGGAGGTAATACATATGAAAAAGTACGCTGAATCTCATGAATATGTAATCAAAGAAGGAAACATAGGTATCATAGGTATTTCTGCTAACGCAGCAGAAGAATTAGGAGATATCACTTACGTTGATCTTCCTGAAGAAGGAAAAGAAGTAAAAAAAGGCGACACAATATGTTCAGTAGAATCAGTAAAATCAGCTGGCGACATTTATGCTCCAGTTAGTGGAAAGATTGTAGAAGTTAATTCAGCATTAGAAGATGCTCCTGAAACAATAAACGATGATGCAGAAGGCGAAGGCTGGATTTGCAAAATAGAAATGACAAATGAATCAGAATTAGAAGAATTAAACGACGATGATGAATAATTATTAAGCTCGGATATTAATCCGAGCTTTTTTATTTTTCTAAAATATGTTCCATACCCATATTAAATATTTGATTTATGTGTTCATCATCCAAAGAATAGAAAACTGTTTTACCTTCTTTTCTATATTTCACCAAATTAGCACCTCTTAAAACTCTCAGTTGATGTGAAACTGCAGATTGAGTCATCCCAAGTGCTTCTGAAATATCACAAACACATAGTTCTGAATGAAAAAGAACATTAAGTATTTTTATCCTTGTGGTATCTCCAAAAATTTTGAAGAAATCAGCAAGTTCATACAATACTTCATCTTTAGGTATTTTCCCTTTTATATCTTTTAATTTATCTTCGTGGATAATAGTTTTTTTACAAACTTCTATTTTATCTTTTTTCATACAATCACTCCTCATGTTTTTAAACTAATATAAAAAATCAGCTAACATTTTTTTTATTTCATTACTTTTTTCATAGTAAAGCAAATGACCACCTGGCATTTTCACATAATTTTTGTTGGGAAATTTTACTCCAAAATAATGATTAGGTCCTATTGAATAGTCTTTATTTCCTACAATCAAAAGAACTGGTGTATCAATTTTTGAAGATAAATAATAATGATCTTGCATGTACTCATCATCTCTAAATACATATTTCAT
>CAZRTN010000127.1:0-5107 GCA_964603015.1 uncultured Thermotogaceae bacterium
TCAACAAGAATTCCAGCTGTACAAAAATTAGTTAAATCTTATTTTAATAAGGACGCCAACAAAGGTGTAAACCCTGATGAAGCCGTTGCTATGGGAGCAGCTGTCCAAGGTGCCATAATGACTGGTAAATCAGATAAAGATTTAGTATTAGTTGATGTTACTCCTTTATCCTTAGGTGTTGAAGTTAAAGGTGGATTAGTGCAACCTGTTATTGAAAGAAATACAAAGATACCAGTAAAAAAATCACAAACTTTTACAACTGCAGTAGATTATCAACCAGAAGTAGAAGTTAGAGTTTATCAAGGAGAAAGATCATTAGCAAGCGATAACTTCTTCTTGGGTGATTTCAAATTAACTGGTTTACCACCAGCACCAAGAGGGGTTCCACAAATAGAAGTTACTTTTGATATTGATTCAAACGGTATTGTCAATGTTTCTGCAAAAGATAATGGAACAGGTAAACAACAATCAATGGTAGTTACTGGTAGACAAAAAATGGATTCAGAACAAATTCAACAAATGATAAAAGATGCAAAAGAATATGAAGAACAAGATAAAAGAAAGAAAGAAGAGATTGAGTTGAAGAATCAAGCTGAAGACATGGCTTATCAAACAGAAAAATTATTAAACGAAAATGGAGATAAAATTCCAGAAGACGTAAAAGGACCTGTTCAAGAAAAAATAAATGAATTAAGAGAAGCTTTATCAGAAGATAATATCGGTAAGATAAAAATAGTTATGGACGAATTAAAACAAGAATCAATGAAAATAGGACAACAAATGTATGGGCAACAAGGTCAAGAAGGACAACCAGGTGAACCTGGACCTCAAGCTGGACCAGAGCAAGGCCCACAAGATCAAGGACCTGTAGATGATCAAGAAGATAATAATCAAGATAATCAATAATAGACTTATTCAAACAGCGTGGTTTATAAACCACGCTGTTTTTTTATCGTTTTATTTCTGATATAATTGATTTATAAAAGAAAAAGGGGTGGTCAATATTAAGAAAAAAAATATATTTTATATTCTTTTTACAATATTTTTTATAATGACAATTTTTATAATAATGTTGTATCAGGATCAGTTAAAGAATAATTACAAAGATGATTTTCTATCTGAAAAAAAATATGTTGAAAACTATTTAGAAAATATTAAAAATAGTATTTATACTATGGCTTCTGATATTAATTCATCGACAATACATAACATCCTGGATAGACAATTAGGTATAATGGATATAGGTGAAATTAGTGCTTTGAGAAATGGATTAATGATTTCAGACAATATAAAAACTTATGTTCAGTTTCATGATAGGTATATAAATTATCTTAATGAAGTTTATTTTGAAAATTATCTAAACGAATTCTATATTTATAACAACAATTTTGATAAGTTATCACCTTATTTAGAAGAACCAATAAATAAAGATCTAGCTAACAAAGTTATGTTAAAATTATCCAATAAATCAACTTTTGCTGTTTCTAATATTTTTGAATACAATGAATCTAAATTTATTTATTTGGCAACACTTAATAGAGAATTGAGAGCTGGTAAGTTTACAGATAATACTTTGGGATTTATATTATATGAAATAGACTTAGAATCCATTGATACAAATTTAACAATAATAAACAAATCTGATTTATTAGAAATAGAATTTTTACCAATAGATAATAACAAAATGAATAATTTAAATCTCAGCTCAAATTTTAGTAAATACTTTATTTCTAGCCCTATTTCTTATTTGAATACAAACCTATTTGTATATGAAGAATACGGTAAGAATTATTTTAATTTTATTCTACTCTTTGTTTTAATCCTTTTTATTGTTAGTTTGATTATTTTATATTACTCAAAAACAAATTATAATGATGCTTTATTATCAAAAATACCGTTCTTAGAAAATTTTTCTAAGAATAAAATTATAGAAAAAGATATTTTCTCATTTATCAACCAATTGTTAGCAAAAAAGGAATTTGAAAATGAATTTTTAAAAGCGGAAAAACATGAAGACAAATTGGAATTATTTATCTCTTTATATAAAAAGTATTATAATTATATAAAATTACCAGACTATATATCTATTTATAATTTAAAAGATATGAATTTTGTATTTTATGATAAAATAGATATGAATGATTCTCACTTAGAATTAATTGAAAATATTGAAATTAATTCTGAATGCATTAAAGATATTAGAAACAGTAATTTCGATAATAGAATGCTTTCTGTTAAACAATACATTAATAATTTCCCAAATAACTCTGAAAAACTCATGAAAGATTTTTATGTTGATATCTTTTCAGTCAACGATAAACAAATTTTGTTATTAATAAAATTCAAAGATAAAAAAGAACTTGAAAACTTCAGAAACATTATTAAAAATATCTAATTTTCAAGGTTTTTAATAGTAAAATTGTTTTTATTTTTCTTTTTTATGTTATAATTACTATGGATATTATTTTTTAAAAGGTAGGAGGGATAAGAATGAAGTCAAAGCTAATTATGGCATTTATGATTTTATCAGCATTAGCAGTAATAGCTGCACCAACCCTTGATTGGGGAAGAGTTTATCCAATGGATGGTGAACAACAAGTTTTTTATGCTGATGCAACAAGTGAAGGGGTTTACTTATTCGGTTATACCAATGTAAGTGATGTTGACGAAAATATGTTAACAATGAAAATTGGCAAAAATGGAGAGATCTTAGACACTAATGTTTCTGGCGGAAGTAATGATGATTGGGCCCTTTGGGGTTTTGAATCTCATGATGAAGGGTTAGTTTCTATTGGTTCTAGCAGATCTTTTAGTTATGATTTTGATATGATAATTAACAAAACTGGAAATAATTCTTTTTCAAAACCTATTAAAAATTTTGGCATTGAAAAAGGTACAGCAGGATTAGAATTAGGTGATTCTTATGTTGTTGTTGGATATGGTTCACATCCACAAACATTAAATATGGTTGGAAAATTAGTTAAAATAAACAAAACCAATAATGAAATAGCTTGGACCAAATGGCTTCCTGGTGCAGAAGCAGGAATAGATATTAAACCACTTTCTATTCAGTTAACAACTGACGGAAACTTTATTATTGCTGGTACTAAAATTAATTTCTTTACCGGTATTACAGAAGTTTATATTACTAAAGTTAATTTAACTGGTGAAGAAATATGGACAAAAACATTTACAGGAAGAGATTACGCAAGAGGTTTTGAAGTCCAAGAAACTAAAGACGGTTACTTAGTCGCTGGATATAATGGTTCTTGGGATAAAGGTTGGTCAGACTTTTACTTAACAAAAGTTGGACATGACGGAGAAATTTTATGGGAAAGCGAATTTGGACAAGATAAATCTGATCACGCTTATTCTGTAAAAGTAGCTAAAAATGGTAATATATATGTCGCTGGTTATACAACTCCTGAATATCAAGATGATTTTGATATGTTAATGGTAGAATATAATTCAGATGGAGAAGTTCTTTCTCATGAAGTTGTTGGAGGAAGCGGTGATGATATTGCTTATTCATTAGATATTGATGATAATGGTAATTTATATTTAGTTGGATTCTCAACATCAACAAACTTTGGCGCTGATGAATCAGGAGATCCAGTAGTATTTAAATATTCAGTTAGATAATATAGCATTAATCAAAAGCGGGCTTATGCCCGCTTTTTTATTTATTTTTTAAAGATATTGATATATTTATAATATCTGTTGGATTTATCCCTGGAATTCTTTTTACTTGTCCTAAAGTTTCAGGTTTAATTTTTTTTAGTTTTTCTTTAGCCTCAAAAGCTAAATTATGAATTTTATCATAATCAAAATTATCTGGAATTTTTATATTTTCCATTTCTTTCATTTTTTGTATTTCTTCTTCCATCTTTTTTAAATACCCACTATATTTATAGCTTATTTCCACTTGCTCAATTATTCGATGATCATCAACTAGATCTAATGGATATTCATCAAGATGTGAAATATCTGAATACAATACTTCAGGTCTCTTCATTAAATCTCCTAAAGGTGTTCTATTTTTTATTAACCCTGAATTTTTTGACTTCAAATATTCATTAATATCTTCAGGATTAATTTTTATTTTTTTTAATTCTTCTATCTTTTCATTGGCTTTTTCTTCATCATTTTTTATTTTTTGTAATTTTATTTTTGATAAAAGATTATATTTTTCAGCATATTTATATAGTCTAAAATGAGAATTATCATGCCTTAAATGGAGTCTATATTCAGCTCTTGAAGTTAATAACCTATAAGGCTCATCAACGCTTTTTGTTATAATATCATCTATCAATACACCTATATAACTTTCTGATCTATCTAAAATAAATGGCTGTTGATTATCTTGTTTTAATGAAGCATTTAACCCTGCAATTAATCCTTGACCTGCTGCCTCTTCATAGCCCGATGTACCATTGATTTGACCAGCCAAGTATAAACCTTCAATATTCTTTGTTTCAAGAGTATGTTTTAACTGATGAGGGAGTACAAAATCATATTCTACTGCATAAGCAGGTCTTTCAATTACAACGTTTTCAAGTCCAGGGATAGATTTTAACATTTCTAATTGTGCTTCATAAGGTAGACTTGTGCTCATACCATTTATATAATATTCTTCAGACATTTTTGATTCAGGTTCCAAGAATATTTGATGAGAATTCTTTTTAAATTTCATTACTTTATCTTCAATAGATGGACAATAGCGAGGCCCTTTTGATTCTATAAGTTTAACATCTCCATATAAAGGAGAAAATTTAATGTTATTTTTTATAACTTGATGTGTATTTTCATTAGTTCTTCCAATAAAACAAGGATAATCTTCTGACAAAACTTTTCTTTCTGAAAAGTAAGAAAATGACAAAGGATCTGCTGATGTTTTCTGTTCAATTAATTTAGAAAAATCAATTGATGATTTTTTGACTCTAGCGGGAGTCCCAGTTTTGAACCTTTGCATTTCTAAGCCTTGAGATTTTAATGATTTACTCAAATTATTGGAAGATAAATCACCCATTCTACCAGCCTCAAATACCTCTCTACCTATAAATATTTTACCCTTTAAATATGTACCTGTAGTTATTATTACAGAATT
>CAZRTN010000128.1:0-1343 GCA_964603015.1 uncultured Thermotogaceae bacterium
TGAGCTAAGAATCTTACAGCATTTGAAGAGCTTGTAGCTCCTGTAACTGTATCAACGTCAGCTGGTCTATCAGCATTTTCTAATCTGTCTGCTAATGTAGCAAAGAATTTAGCTGGGTCCATACCCATTCTGTCAGCATAACCTTCGTCATCTGTTTTTAATTCGCCATCTGCATTCATAGCATCAGCAACAGCTTTTGTTATTTTTCCATTTTTAACTGTAATTTCTACGAAATCTGTCCAACCGTGTGAAGGGTTAGCTCTTTCTGCTCTATATGTTCCATCAGCCATGTTGTATACTGATAAATTAACAACTATAGTACTTCCTTCTACGCCTCTATCCATAATAGCATTAACTAATGCTCTGAAATTATCTGAAGAACTTGTAGCTCCTGTTACTGTGTCTACTTCATTTATGTGTTGTGTGTCTTCTAGGTCATTTGCTAATGTTGCGAAGAATTCAGATGGGTCCATACCCATTCTATCAGCATAACCTTCGTCTTCTGTTTTTAAGCTTCCGTCTTCTGCGTTATAAGCATCTAAAACAACGTCAGTAAATTTTCCGTCTTCTACTGTTAATTCAACGAAATCTACCCAACCGTGTGATGGTTCTAATCTTTCTGCTCTGTAAGTACCGTCTTCTAAACTAATGTGTCCAGCGGTAAATGCAAATAAAACAAGTGTTAGTACCATTACCAATGATAGTAACTTTTTCATAATATTACCTCCCATATAAATGTGTTGCTTACTATTTTAAAAAAACAAAATTTGTATTAACAATGTTGCTATAAAAGAAAAACTTATCAAAAAATGATTTTGTACAGAAACTACAAATGTATCTTTTTTTGTTTGTTTTTCTTGAAATTTCTTTATATTTTTTTGTACAGGAATAAAAACAGCTAAAATCAATAATGAGATTAAAGGTAAAATTCCTAAAATAATTAAAACAATTATGTCTATAAAAGCTGTATAATATAACCATTTAAAAAGCTTCAAAGCATTGGATCTTCCCAAATAATAAGGAAGAGTGAATCTGTTGTTTACTATGTCATCTTCTAAATCTGAAGTGTTATTTGCAAGCATAATATTTGCAATAGTGATAACTAAAGGAAAAGATACAAAAAACAAAACTAAAAATTCTTTTAGATTAACAAAAAGATAAACGTTAAATCCTTCATTGCTTATTGAAATAATTTCTGTGTTGAAAATATTTATGTAGACAGTTAAAAAGAAAATAACAAATCCCATAAAAAATCCAGAAAATATTTCTCCTAAAGGCATTCTAGAAATTGGAATTGGACCAAAAGAATACAAAATACCTGTCATAAAAGATATTATACCTAT
>CAZRTN010000128.1:1443-5039 GCA_964603015.1 uncultured Thermotogaceae bacterium
AAAATATCGAAGTTATCATACCTATATATTGCAAAAACTATACCCAATAAAAAAGGTAAAACACTTGCTAATTTTGTCTGTATTTCTACGAATTTGAAAAATGATTTTATATTCACACAGACACCTTCTTAATACGATCTTTTTAATAATTTAGGTAATATATCGCTTAAAACTTTCTTCCCTTTTGAATCTTCAAAACTGTTTAAATTATCCATTGCTTTGTCTATATAATTTTTTGCATATTCATTGGATTTTTCAATTGCTCCACTTTTTTGTACAAGTTCAAAAACAAAATCTAAATCTCTTTCATCCATGTTTTGTTTTTCAAAAATATTAATGAGTTCATTTTTATAATCTGATTGAAATGCTAATAAAAGTGGAAGCGTATAATAACCTTGCAAAATATCTGATTTGACATCTTTTCCAAGTGTTTTTTCATCGCTTGTAAAGTCTAAAATATCGTCTGTTATTTGAAATGCTATTCCTATATTATTACCAATTTCATATAATTTATTAGTTAGTTCTTCATTTAAACCAGCTTCATTTGCACCTATTGAAAGGCTAATCCCAAACAAAGCAGCTGTTTTTCCAGAAATAACTTGTAAGTAATCATCTATTGAAACTTTAGAATCATATCTATAATGGTTTTGAAGCATTTCAGCTTTACATACTTTAGATATACCTTTAGCAAGATTTTTCATAATATCTCTCGGTATATCGTAATCAGAAAGCATTAAAAAACATTCACTAAAAAGATAATCTCCCATGTAAACTGCGTACTCTTTTGAATATTTTGAATGAACAGCTTCTTTTCCTCTTCTTAAAAAAGAATCATCTATTATATCATCATGTACAAGTGTAGCAGTATGAAGCATTTCTATTGCAGTAGCAATATCTTTAATAAGTTTTTCTTTTTCTTCAGAAATTTCTTCATTTTGAAAAAGACTTCCTATGAAAATGAAAGCAGGTCTTAGCATCTTACCGCCAGTAGAATAAAGGTATTCAAACGAGCGGTCAAGATACTTTTCACTACTCTTACTTACTTCAAGCATATTTTTTTTAACATATATTAATTTTTCTTCTATTTCTGGATATTCATTCCAAAATTTACTCATCACATCACCAAAATTTTTATATTTTTAAGCTGTAAAGAATTTCATTAACTATATAAATACCACTTTTTGACCCATTTTAGATTTTTCCATTTCTTTTTCAACCAAGGCAATAAGTAGTAATCTACACCGAACGTACTTCCTGAACCACCGATTAAAGCAACTCCACCAACAAGGTACCAAACCATTTCAAGAGGTGCCATACCAGATGACCAGATCATTACTCCCATTACAACTGTTGCTAATGAAGAGAACGCTGAGAACATACCTATAATTAAAAGAACACCAAAAATGATTTCTGCAAATACCATAGCTGTTTGGAAAATTGTTGCCATAACTGTAAAGTCACCTTCAGGTGTATAGAAAACTAAATCCATACCCCAATCAACAATTCCTTGAATCCATTCTGGAACAGCTAATGCTTCGCCCCATTCTGAGGCTGTTTCTGCAGCAGCTTCTCCACCTTCAGAAGCCCATTCACCAGTTCCAGTAGCTGCAGTAGAACTATCTGTTGCTTTTGCGGGAATTAAGAAAATATTGCTTGGATCATTCCATACATCACCAATTTTAGCAAGTCCTTCTTCGAGCCATTTCCAACCTACAAAAACTCTTAAAGGCAATAACCAGAAGTTTGGAGATCTTTTTGCAAAATGACCACCAAGAAAACTTCTTTTATCTGGTACATGGAAAAATTCATCTATAACGTAATTCCAAGGTTTATGGAATCCAGCAATTTGAATAAAGTAAATTACGTTTATAAAGTGTTTTATAAACATTGCAATCCAACCTGAGAATTTAATAGGTTTTTTTGGATTACCAACTTGTGCAACGGCGTATCTTCCACCAACAGAAACCATAACACCGTGGAAACTTGGATTATAAGGCTTCAATTCTTTTTCTTTTATAGTTGCTGTTAAATTCTTAGCAACTAAAGCTGAAGAGTGTTCTGCATTTTCAACCATTTGAGGAACAGGCTTTTCTTCCCCTTCTGGAATATAGAAAATATTATCTCCAATAACAAAAACATCTTCTTTTCCTTTTGCTCTTAAATATTCATCAGTTTGTACTCTACCTCTTGCAATTACAGGAAGTTCTTCTGATTTTTCAACTATGTCGCTTCCTTCTATTCCAGCAGTCCAAATAATTGTCCCTGCTTCTATAAATCTTTCATCATTTATTACAACGCCATCTTCTTTAACTTCTGTGATGTTAGATTCAGTTAGAATTTCAACACCTAATTTTCTCAATCTTTTAGCTGTTTTATCTATTAGACTATCTTCTAACATAGGAAGAATTTTTGGTAATAAATCCATGTTATAGATTTTAACTTCTGCCCTATCAATTCCATAATCTTCAGATAATCTATTTACCCATTCACCTAATTCTCCAGCCATTTCAACGCCAGTGAATCCTGAACCAATAATTATGAAAGATAATAATTTTCTTCTTTTCCAAACATCACTTTCTTCAGATGCCTTTATAAAACTATTTTTTATTTGTTGTTTTATCTTTACAGCATCATCAAAAGACCAAAGAGTTAAAGCATGTTTTTCAGCACCTTTACAACCAAAGAAAGTTGGTTTTGAACCAGTACCTAAAACAAGGTAGTCATAATCATAAGTTTTGGTTTTACCTTCCAATTTTTTTTGACTAAAGTCAATATTTTCGATGTAATCCATAACCAAATCAACTTTTCTACCAGCAAAAATTTTGTTTAATTCTATTCTTACGGCTTTTTCTGGAACACGACTTGCTGCAACTTCATGCAATTCTGTCAACATTGTGTGATATGGATTTTTATCAATCAATGTGATAGAAATATCGTCCCTTTTCTTGAATTTCTTGGCAAGCTTTTTAGCAGTTAAAACACCGCCATAACCCGCACCTAAAACTACTATCTTTTTAGTTTCAGACATGATATCACCTTTCCCTTAGGATTTAGATTAATTTATTTAATACTAATTAGTAAAAATTTCACATAATTTTTTATAGGACAATCCAAGTCCACTTTAAGATTAATAAAAAATTCACTTAGTGAAAAAGTGAATATAAAACCATTGTTCATTCATTGAACTAAAATAATTATAACATAAATTAATATATTTAAAAAACAAAGATATTAAGTGATTATGAAGAATATTTTCAATTATATTATAAAAAACATCTCTACTTATAAATACTTAAAAATTGCATTTCTATGTCCGAATGAGTTATAATAAAAAGATATTAAAATTAAATTACATATAGGTGATTGATGAAAAAATTATACAAAATTTCTTTTGAAGAAGATAATTCTGTAATTAATACTTATTTGTTGGAAGAAAATAACGATGAAAAATACAAATTAATAGATTCTATAAATATAAAGGTTATCAGCGAAAAGGTTGATAACCTTTATTTTGATTATAAAAAAATAGATCTGAAAGAAATGAAAATAATCTGTGAAAATTTTTATCTACTTCTTAGCTCTGGATTGAATTTATA
>CAZRTN010000129.1:0-4993 GCA_964603015.1 uncultured Thermotogaceae bacterium
CATCATTTACATCTTGTATAGATATGGTACCATCAAAATCACTAAAAATAATTAAGTTGTCTTTTTTTATATTTAACTTAAATTTATCCATGGATCCAGTCCTTCTGGCTTATCAGGATTAATATTATTAGCTATTGCTTTATAATAAGCCACCGCTTGATTAATTATTATAAAGAAAATACCTCTAACAGGATATTTAACATTTGGATAATCTATATGTAGATCGACACCAGTGATTTTTTCTTCCTTTAATCCACTAGTCACAATTGTTGCTTTTTTATTCTTTAGATCTGAAATTAGTTCGGACTGATAATCTAGGCCATATGGACTTGTTGCCATAATAACAAGAGTTTTATTATTAACTAATACCATAGGACCATGTCTAACATCTAATAAGTGGTGATAATATGAATTTAGTCTAGATATTTCTTTAAATGCTAATGAACCTTCACTTGCAATACCTTCTAATTCAGAATCAGCTAATACAAAAATATTATCCCAATCATAATCTGATATAATCTTTTTGAATGTTTCTTTGTTTTCTTTAAGATACGTATTTCCAAAATCAATTGCTTTTTTAATATCATCCTTTAAAAAAGTTTCAGTTGTCATTGAATCTAGAAATAATAAATTTGCAGTATATAGATTGGTAACTGTTCTAGTTTGGCATACACTTTCATCAAAGGACCAAGGTAGTTCAATATTGAGATCAGCAATCTTAGATAAATCAGAATCTTTTTTAGCACTAATTGAAACACATGGTATATTATATTTTTCTTTTGCATTTTTTACTGCTAATATCACTTCGCTTGTACTGCCTGATCTAGAGGGTGCAACAAGTAATGTATCTTTTAAGATATTTTTGTAATGTGGAGCGTTCAACATTAAATCTCCTGCCACCACTGCATTTGATTCAATATCTAATTCCATCTTTGCAACTAATGCTGCTGATTCACAAATAGAATATGAGGAACCACTTCCTAGAAATGTTATTGATGAAAAATCATTTTCATTAAAGAATTTTTTTAACTTTGTACTATTTTCATTAAAATATTGATATGTTTTATCCAACGCATCAAACTGACTAAATATTTCTTTTTTGGTTTTATATTCCACTTTTTATCATCCTTTCACAAATATGTAATTCATTATATTGTAATGTTGTCATAACATATTTTTATAAAAAAATTACTTCTCTAAAACAACATGGTACTTAAATTTATCACCTCTAGCCACACTTTTAGTATATTCAATAATAGTATTTTCATTATTATATGTTATTCTTTCTAAAAGTATTGCTGGAGCTCCTTCAATATAATTCAATTTTTCAGCTTCCTCTTCTTCCATTAATGTTGGCCTAAACATTTCTTCTGCTTTTGAAAAAGTTGTTCCATATTCATTTAAAAAAATTGTATATAGGGGAGTCATTTCAAGATCTTCTTTTTTAATACCTTTAAATATATTATAAGGGATATATGATGTTTCAAGCATCATTGGCTCATCGTCAGCTAGTCTCAAACGTGTAAATTTATATATTTTTTCATTCCTTTTTATATCTAAAGTATCAGCAATCTTTTTGGAAGGTGTTGTAACTTCAAAACTTAAAACCTTTGAGGTTGGAGTTTTTCCGATCTTTTTCATTTCATCAGTAAAACTATAAAATTTAAGTAAATCTTGTTGATACCTTTTTGGGGAAACAAAGGTTCCTTTACCTTGAATTTTATATATGTAATCTTCAGTTTCAAGTTCTTTTAAAGCTTGGCGTACTGTAGCTCTACTAATATTATATTTGTCACATAGTTCTTTTTCAGTAGGTAACTTTTCATTTTCAGTAAGTTCTCTACTTTCTATTTTATCTATAATTATCTGCTTAAGCTGATAATATAAGGAAAGTGGACTTTCCTTATCAACAGTTTGCCCCATAAGTATCACTTCCATTTTTATAAATTGTTGTATGGTTGTCATAACAAATATCTAAACTTATCTTATCAGTAATTAATTATATTGTCAAGATTCTGAATATTATAATTTAATTAGATTTACTCTTTTTAACCAACCAATAATGCACCAAATATTATTACAACTGCTGTTATTGCTAAACCATATAAACCATATCCTACAGCAAGACCTATTCCAGCAACCCCCCATAGACTAGCAGCAGTAGTTAATCCTTCAATTTTATCTTCTTGTTTTATTATTGTACCTGCTCCAAGAAATCCAATTCCACTAATAACTTGAGCAGCTAATCTTGCAGGATCAGCATCATTAGCCAGACCAAGATCACTACCTGCTATTTTTATTGATATAATCATTAATAAACAAGAAATTACTGCTACTATTAAATTTGTTCTTACACCCGCAGCTTTATTTCTTTTCTCTCTATCATAACCAATTAAAATAGCTAAAAAAGCTGTTAGTAAAAGTTTAAATATATCTGACCATACTAAATTCAATATACTCACTCCCTACTTTAATCAAATAGATGACTATTATCTTTTAACACTTTTTTTAATGCTTCTTCAAAATATGATTTCATATCTTTTTTCAAATAATTATACCCGTAATATGCTGCAATTCCTCCCCCAATGCAATCAGCAATTAGATCCCACATCGTATCAACAAGACCTGATTTCTGCATATTAAGTGCAAATAGATTATCCATTGCATATTCGAATATCTCCCAAAAAACTCCAAAAGTTACAGCAAAACTAAAGGCAAATACTCCAATAAATAATGGACTTAATATTACATCAATATCTTCCTCTCGATTTAGAAAATATATTAATGTAAAACCTATAAAACCTAGGATGATTCCTGAAAAAGTATGTAATAGAGTATCCCACCACCAGAAATGATAATAAAAATTTCTTAATTCACCTAAATAAAGTGAAGCAAAAACAAATATCAAGATAAAAATTTGAATATCAGACGGTATAAATAAAATATGTTTATTTGATAAAAAATTAGGGATATATGTAGTTACTAAAGCTAAGATAGAAATAAATAAACTTAACCAATGTAATGTAACAATATTAGCTATTATAGCACCAATTAATAATATTCTAAATGTCCAAACAAGAATTGTTTTAAACTTTATTTTAACCACCTCTATTATAACATCAATCAAATTCATTGATTAATAAATTTTAACTATTTTTCTTATCTATAGTTATTATATATATTCTCATAACTTTCTTCAATGTTTTTTAATATATCTAAATTAAAAAAGAGATTACTAAATAAATAGTAATCTCAATTAATTAAAAGCATAATATTATTAGTGTCTACAATTAGTTAAGGCTAGTCAATATAAAATCGAAATAAGTTATTAATTCGATTTTAAAATTCTCTTATATAAATATCATTTATCCTAATTTAAGATAACAATATTTATATTTGTTTTATTATCCTTTGTAGCCTTCTCCAAATCCATCATTCCTACCAAAACTATTTTTAAAAGATCTCAAATGATTTTCTGATCCTTTTTTTAATTCTTCAAATACAACTGCTAAATCATTAGGAATATCTTTTGTTAAAAATGTCTCATACATTTCAATATTATCAATCTCTGCATCTATTCCTGTTTGTAAAGCTGCCTTTATATCTTCAGGTATAATTACATATTTACTTGAATTATCCTCAGGTATTGTAATATTATATTTATCAAATAATGGTTTCAATAATTCAATATGATATTCTTCAGCATTAATTATATTACTGAATGGACGCTGCACCCCAAATTCTTCCATTATTAATTCATATTCTGCTCTTGCAAGCTGTTCATCTTGTATAGCATATATTAACATCTCTTCTAATGTATACTCAGTTGCCTGTTTTGCACCAATAGCACCATAATTATCATCTGCCAATACTACACTAGCTCCTAGTAAAAAAACGGTCATTGATGTAATAATAAATAGCCATAATATCTTTCTATCAAATATTTCAATCATTTTTTTCATCTCCTCATTTAATATATACTTATTATAAAATATAAAAATGAAGAAATTATGAATTTAAATTAATCAAAATAATTATCTTGATATTTAGTAAATTACTTAAATAACTCCGTAAGATATCAATAATCCGTATTTTCCAATATTAATATGGTCATATATTTTTTAATGAATTTATTAAAATTGTAAACATAGTGGACACATAAATATTTTTTTATTACCCCTAAAATACAAAAATACACCTTTCACCGTTATAACAACGATTAAAGATGGTGGAGGTAAGGAGATTCGAACCCCTGACCTCTTGAATGCCAGTTAAATTTTGGAATAATAACATATATCACTATATTCTATATATCCCCGTAATATCAACATTATAAGCCATAGTTATATATTTCCATTTGTCTGATTTTGTACCCTTTTATCCTGTATATACTAAACTAGATGAATAATTTAGAAACAATTGGCACTGTGATTTTTTACATTCCCATAATAGACAACATTGTTAAAACTATTAGCTCGAAATTGGAAATCATATTTAAGAGGATTAAATGATTATAAGAACAATCCTTTTAAATATAATGGGATGCCTAAACCTCCAAAATATAAATATTTAGATTCCAACCCTAATGAAATTATTTTTACTAACCAAGTTCTTAGAATTAAAAACGGCAATCTTTTATTATCTTTATCTAAAAAAATGGAATCCATCTATAAAGTGGACAATCTTAAATTTGAGCTTCCTGATAAAGTTCAAAGCTTTATAAATATGGATTCTATTCAACAAGTAAAGATAAAAAGGGAATCTGTTTCTAAAAGATGGTATATAATTGTCGTTTATAAAAAAGAATGTAAAAATAATGAGGGTACCAATATAATGAGTATTGATCCAGGGTTGGATAATTTAACTGCTATAACTTTCAAAGATAGTAATAAGAATTATTTAATTAATGGTAAATCCCTTAAATCTAAAAATGCTTATTATAATAAAGAAATAGCCCGACTATCATCTATTAGAATGAAACAGGTTGGTAGTA
>CAZRTN010000130.1:0-4856 GCA_964603015.1 uncultured Thermotogaceae bacterium
TTATATTTCTTACAAAAAACAGATATTTAGAGCTATGGAGCGAGGAAAAGGTAAGGGTGACTTGGGAACAGTTTATTATGCTATTTCTTTATTTATTTTAGCAATAATAACCTTTTCAGAAGGTATGAACCCATATGTTGGAGCTATGGGTATTCTTGTGATGGGTTATGGTGATGGTTTTGCTGCGATAATTGGAGAAAGATTTGGAAAACATAGTTTTACTGTAATGAACAGTAAAAAGTCCTTAGAAGGATCAGCTGCTATGTTTGTTGTTACTTTTTTTGTAGCACTAATAATTTCTTTTTTAGCAGGGAATTCTTGTATATGGCTTTTACCAATAAGCCTTGCAATGATAGCAACTTTAGTTGAAATCTTTTCTCCTTATGGAACAGATAATCTCACAGTGCCATTAGTCACTTCTTTGGCTTATTACTATTTATGGTGTACATTTTAAGGAATATTATCTAAAACGATTTCATATTTTAACAATAAAATAATAGAATTTAATTAAGATAAAAAAACTCAACATTGAGGTGTTATAAATATGAATTTAATAATTGGGTTAGTTTTAGGGCTAATGATTGCCTTTATTGCATATAAGAAAAATGCTTTGAGTAAAAGTGGTACGATAGCTGCCACTATTCTTGGTGTCTCTCTTTATTATTTTGGTGGATTATATTTTTTCCTAATAATGATATCTTTTTTTATTTCTTCTACTTTATTGACTAAATATAAAAAAGCAAAGAAAATTGAATTGGAAAAGATTCATGATAAAACTGGAAAAAGAGATTATACTCAAGTTTTAGCAAATTCTTTACCTGCGATTATTTATGCCCTTTTCTTTTATTATACTCGAATGAATGTTTTTTTACTGGGATTTGCAACAACTTTCTCAGCAACAAATTCAGATACTTGGGCTTCAGAATTGGGAGTTTTAAGTAAAAATGATCCTTCTTGCATATTGACAGGTAAAACAGTTCAAAAAGGAATGTCAGGAGGAATTACAAAATTTGGAACTTTCGCTTCTTTTTTAGGTGCTCTTTTTTTATCTTTCGTTTTTATGATTGGATATATCTTCAAATTTCAAGATCAAATTGTTATAAAAGATCTAATTGTTCTGTCTTTTTTGACCCTTGTCGGAGGATTTTTAGGCTCAATAATAGATAGTTTGTTAGGTGCTTCTATACAAGGGATATACAAACACGTTGAAACAGACGAAATCACAGAAAAAAGGTTTCATCAAAAAAAAGAAAACAAATTGGTAAGAGGTTTTAAGTTTATAAACAACAACGCGGTAAATTTATTATCCTCTTTGTTGGCGAGTTTACTGATGATGCTAATATATATTTTCATATAGAAATCAACCCAGCTTTTTAGCTGGGTTTTTTCTTACTAATTTGTAAGAAAAGATGTTTTGAAATAGTAAGGTTAATATTCTATATTTTAAATGAACAATAATATAAGAGGTGAAAAATATGAATATATTGAAAATGGAAAATATATCAAAAAAGTATGGAAAGGGTAAAACATCTTTAAAAGCTCTAAATAATGTAAGTATAGATGTTGAAGAAGGAGAATTTATTAGTATTGTTGGTCCAAGTGGTTCTGGAAAATCAACTTTACTGAACATTTTGGGTTGTATAGATAGCCCTACTTCAGGGAATATATTTATAGAAAATGAGAACATCACCAAATTATCTGATAAACAAATGGCGATTTTTAGGAGAAGAAAACTTGGGTTTATATTCCAGTTCTATAATTTAATACCCGTTTTAACTGCTGAAGAAAATGTGTTATTCCCCCTCATGCTGGATAACAGAAAGGCGGATTTGAACTATATAAATAAAATATTCGATATTTTAAAAATAAATAACAGAAGAAAACATTTCCCACAAGAACTCAGTGGAGGAGAACAACAAAGGTTTGCAATTGCAAGGGCATTATCTTCAAAACCATCATTGATTTTGGCAGATGAACCAACTGGTAATCTAGATTCGAAAAATTCAGAAGAGGTTATTCATTTATTAGTTGAAATGCATAAAAAGTTGAATCAAACGATTATTATGGTTACCCATAATCCTGAAATAGCATACATAGCAAATAGAAAAATCGAAATTATAGATGGGAAAATTGTTTCAGATGAAAGGATGCTGAAAAATGGCTAAATACGATTTTATTTCAAATAGATTTTTGAAAAAAAATAAAAAAAGATCTATATCTATAATTTTGACAATTATTTTTTCAATTGCCCTAATAACAGGAATATTGAACTATGGATTATTGTATAGGGAAATGAAATTGGAAGAAACTTACAAACAAACTGGAGAATATCATGCCATCGGATACAATTTATCTTCAGAAGAAATTGATAAAATCAATTCCAACTTTCAAGTTGAAAAAACTGGTGAATTCAAGATATTTGATAACATCAAAAATGATTCAACTTATTTAAGAGAAATAAGATTTGCTTGGATGGATGAAAGTTCTCTTGAAATTAATAAAATAAATGTAGTGAAAGGTTCCATGCCAGAAAATGGGAATGAGGTATTAGTTGAAAAATGGATGGCTGATTTTTTGGAGATTAAACCTGGAGACACAATAGATTTTAAAGAATATGAAAAACTGACCATTACAGGAATAATAGATAACATAACAGGATCAAGACTAAGAGGTTCTGGGTTGGTTATTACCAAAAATGAAAATCTTTTTGATTCGAAAAAAGATATGTTCATAAGAATCAATTCTGAAAATATAGAAAAAGATATAAACACACTATTTATGAAAAATGATATAAAAGATTATTCCATAAACTACAGTCTTTTACAGTATTTAAACGAAAGAAATATGTTTAGCTACCCTGTTTTGCTTCTTATAATCATGTTGTTTTTTGTTTCCACTTTTTCCATAATGAGTATTTACAACATGTCTATAATCGAAAGGATAAAAGAAATAGGTATGATTAGGGCGATAGGTGGAACAAAAAAACAGATAAAAAAAATAATTTACAAAGAAAGTTTTTTATTAAGTATAATAGGAATTCCTTTTGGGCTTATAATCGGGCATTTGCTTCCATATGTCTTTGGAATGATTTTCGGAATTGATGTTTCCCTTATTAGTATAAACATATATGTTGTTTTATCTGTCGTTGCCATGGCTTTGATATCCTCTTTTTTTTCAGCCAGAAAGTCAATTAAAACTGCTTTGAATTTAACTCCTATTGAATCTATAAAAAAAGAACAAAGCCAGGAAAAAGATAGGATAGTAAAAGAGAGCTTAATGTCAAAGATATTCGAAAAGTTATTTGGTATAAAGGGAAAAATAGCCTATAAAAATCTAAAAAGAAATGGGAAAAAGTCTTCTTTGACTATATTTTCAATGGCTTTGATGGTCACCTTGTTCATAACTTTCAGTTTTGTTATAAAAAGTATGAATGCATCTTTTGTCACCTCTCAGTACGTAAAAGGTGATTACGAAATCATAGACGAGAGCAGGATTGAAAACGCTGGATTTACATTAGAACAGATTGAAGGGTTATATGATATTAATAATATAAAAGAAATAAAATTGATGAAAAAAACAATTGTACAGTTCCCTTACGAAGAAATGCAAATACCAGACATTTACAAAAGTAATGCAAAACAGATAAAAGAAGATGGAAAGGATTACTTACTTCTGCATTCAGATATTTACGGTTATTCAGAAAAAATGATAAAAGAAATGGAAGATTTTCTTGTTTCAGGGGATATAGATCTATCTGTAATGCGAGATGGTAAATACGTTTTAATAACAAAATCTTATTCAGAAAATAACCAAGTATCTGTTAACGATACGATTACCATTTACAAAAATAATCAAAAAATAGAATTACTGGTGGCTGGAGTATATGACAAAATTCCATACACATTTTCATACCACAACATAGGAGAAAGACTAATAGTATCGAACGAAACATTTTCAGACCTCTTTTCAGATGACAGATACAAAAAAATAGTTATCGATACTGACGGTACAATTGACGAAAAAGAAATGATAATAGTCCTATCTCAATTTGCTTCCAAAGTATCTGGGGGGGAAATAATATCATTTAAAGAAGAATCAGAAAAATTGGAAAACCAAGTTAGAATAGTTTCTTTTATAGGTAATTCCGTAATAATTTCTATATTATTGCTATCCATATTCAGTTTATCCAACACTATAAATACAAACATATTGTTGAGAATGAGAGAGTTTGGCTCCATGAGGGCGTTGGGGTTGGATAAAAATGGTCTAAAAAAGCTTATATCTATCGAAGGTATATCTTTTGGATTGATAGCTTCTTTTTTGGGATTGCTTTTTGGAAGTGTGTTTGGGATTTTTTGGTTTGTTTTGATGAGAGTAACTCAAGATGCATTTTTGGTTTTTAAAGTTCCATATTTATATCTTATATTTACTCCTTTGGGAGTCATAATGTTGGGATTTCTGATAACAACAATATCAATTTTAAAAGTTAAAAATAAACCAATTATTGATATGATTAGAAATAACGAATGAGTTTCTCATTCGTTGTTTCGTTATAGTATAATGATTTTATATGGAGGTGTAAAGATGAAAATTTTACTTGTTGAAGATGATGAATCATTAGCTCTTGGCATTAAATATGCTTTAGAAAAAGAAAATTGGGATGTAGTAAACACCATAAATAAAGAAGAAACGATAAAAATAATAGAAAAAAAGAGCTTTGATTTTTATTTGCTCGACATAATGCTTCCAGATGGAAATGGCTTTGAAATTTGTGAAAAAATAAGAGGAGAAAATAGTGCACCTATAATATTTCTTACAGCAAGGGATGAAGAAGTAAATATCATTAAGGGATTAGA
>CAZRTN010000131.1:0-4850 GCA_964603015.1 uncultured Thermotogaceae bacterium
CTTTAATTCCTTCTTCAACAATTTCATTTTTAGAAGATAATTTTTTGTCAATTAATCTTTCAAATTCATGAATATTTGGTTTTATACAATAAGGTTTTGATTTGAGTCCTTCTACTAATTTTTCTCCATCAGCATCAAAATAGACTCTAATATTATCTTTTTTTAGATCAGATATTATATTAGTATAAAAAGAACTATTTAATCCATTTGGTAGACTGCCAGAAATTACTATACTACTATCTTTTTTAACAAATTTTTCGACGATTTCCTTTATCATTTCTATATTCTCATGATTGATCTCATAAGTGGGAAGACTCATTCTAAACTGTTCTTTATTGGTTTCAACCATAACATTAGTTCTTGTTTCAGTTTTTATCCAAACAGGTATTGTTATAACTCCTTCTTCTTGAAGCATATAAAGAATTTGCTCTCCCGTTTTTCCTCCAAGAAGAGATATAGCTGCAGTTTCTCCCTCTAGCTCTTCTATTACTCTGGAGACATCTATTCCTTTCCCAGCTGGATAATCTTTAATTTCTTTTACTCTTATAGTATCATCTGGTTTTAATTCATCAACATATAAAAAACGGTCTAAACATGGATTCATAGTTAAAGTAAAAATCACAATAATTCCCCCTTTTTCTTATATTATATAATAAAAAATGCCGTCAATGACGGCATAAATTATGTTATTCGTATCTTAATGCTTCTATAGGACTTAATTTTGAAGCCTTGTTGGCTGGATAAATACCAAAAAATAATCCAACAGCAACAGAAATACCAAAAGAACTCAAAATAGATTGAAAGCTAATCAGAGCACTTAAATTGTATTCTTTTGCTAAAGATGCAATTCCATTTGATAACAATATACCGAATATTATCCCTATTATTCCAGCAATAAAAGTTATTGCAATACTTTCAAACATAAATTCAAATAGAATTCTTTTTCTGCTTGCTCCAATTGCCATTTTAATTCCTATCTCTTTTGTTCTCTCAGAAACAGAAACAAGCATAATATTCATTATTCCAATTCCTCCAACAACCAGTGAAATAGCTGCTATAGCTACTAGAATAAAGCTCATAATACCAGTAACATTGCCTATAACTTCCAAAATAGCATCTTGACTCATTATATTAAAGGATTCGGAACCAAATTTATTATATAATAGTGTATCGATTTCAATTTGAGCTGGTTTTGACATTTCTTGAGATTTTGCTGAAGCTAAAATTTGAGCCACTTCACCATTTGATTGAAACAATCTGGCATCTCCAGTTGAAAAGGGTATTAATACAGTAGTATCTATGTTATATAATAATTTACTACCGGTTTCTTTCATAACACCAATTATCTCAAAGTTAACTTTTCTGGTTAAAGTATTTGATATATTTTGCATCACAGAAATATTTTTACCTATCGGATTTTCATTTGGATAAAGCTCATTTGCTATTTCAAATCCAATAACCATAACATTTCTTTTTTCTTCAAAATCTTCTGTATTATAAAATCTACCATCAGATAATTCTAAATTCAATATAGAAACTATATCATTATTAGAAGCTAAAAGTGTAGAATTAATATTCAAATCTTCATTTTTTAGAAGAAATCCTTGTTGTAAAACAGGAGCTGTTGACTTGACACTAGGAGCAGAATTTTTAATATTATTAGCATCCTCTACATTTAGAGAGTTACTCGAAGAACTAGAACCAGATCTTATAGTTGTTTTCCCAGGAGTAATTATAAGTACATTAGAACCTAAAGAGGAAACACTTTCTGTTAAATTTTGTGTTGTACCTTGTCCTAATGAAATAACTGCTATAACAGAAGTAATACCTATAATTATTCCAAGCATAGATAAAAATGTTCTTAATTTATTAGATAATAAAGATCTAATAGTTTCTCTTAATATCTCCATTTAATTCACCTCTTCAATGAGGCCGTCTCTAATTTTAACGACTTTATTTCCTTCATTTACCATTTCTTGATCATGGGTTACTATAACAAGGGTTTTTCCCATAGAATTTAATTTATGAAAAACATTTAAAATATCTATACCACTTTGTGTATCTAGATTACCTGTTGGTTCATCAGCCAATAAAAAAGTTGGGTCGTTTGCAAGAGCTCTAGCTATTGCTACTCTTTGTTGCTGACCACCAGATAATTCATTCGGTTTATGTGTTACTCTGTCTCCAAGACCTACTAGCTCTAATAGTTCTCTTGCTTTTTCTTTTCTTTCTGATAAACTAACTCCAGCATAAACCATGGGTAATGCTACATTTTCTAATGCTGACATGTTGCTCAATAAATTAAACTTTTGAAAAACAAAACCTATTTTTTTATTTCTTACAATAGCCAAATCTTGATCTTTCATGTGAGAGATATTTTCTTTTTCTATAATTACGTCTCCAGCAGTTGGTCTATCTAATCCACCTAATATCTGTAAAAGAGTTGATTTACCCGAACCAGAAGGACCAACAATTACAGTGAAATCTCCTTTTTCAACTTCAAAACTGATATCTTTCAATGCATGAACATCAATTTTTCCCATATGGTAGGTTTTTCTGATGTTTTTAAGAGTCATAACATTCATTATTTTCCACCACCAGGAACTTTTTTAGAACCTCCTGGACCAAAAGGAATATTATTTTCTTCATATTTATCTTTTAATCTTTGTAGTTCTTCTTGGTTAGGGTAGATAACTAAAGTCTGTCCAAATTCTAGTCCTGAAGTTACTATAACCCTATCATCGGTTTTTTCTCCTATTTCTACATCAACTTTTTGTGGTTCATTATCATTTTTTAAAAAAACAAAATAATTACCTTTACTATCTTGATTTAAAGCATTAATTGGTATAACTATTTCATTTCTTGCTTCTAAAATAATCAATTTCACATTACCAGTAATTCCAGGAATAACACCGTATTTATTCGCATCCTCTGTGAACTCTAACTCTATTGGGATAGTAGTTAATCCTCCAGAGTTTACAGCAACTGGGTTTATTAAAGTTATTTCTGCTGGAATTGATACATTTAGTTGATCAAAATCCACTACAGCTTCCATTCCAATATGTATTTTTGATAAGTCTATTTCATCAACAACACTTTCTATTCTCAGTGAGTTTGTATCAACAATACTTATAATATTTTGATTAGTAGGAACAAAATCATCTTCTCCAATATAAACATCACTAATAGTACCTTCAACAGGAGATTTTAGTTCAGTGTTTTCTAAATTTCTTTTTGACAAATCTAGTTGGAGTTCTTTTATTTCTTTGATTCTAGCACTATCATTTATAGCTAATTCAAAATTTCTAAGATCGTTTAAATAAGCAATTCTATATTCTAAATCTTCAAATTTAACTAAAAGATCTCCTTCACTTACTTTTTGTCCCTTTTCAACGTATAAACTAGTTACTTTTCCAGAAACTTCTGATAGAACTTCTCTTTCATCCGCTTCAACAGTTCCAGTTATTTCTATATAATCTCCTATAGCAGAATTTTCTATAGTATAAGTTGTGTAAATATTCTGAACATTCTTCTGATCTTTTTCATTTTCTAAATTTTTATTATTATTTACTATAAAAAATATAGAAAGTCCTGCGATAATTATAATAATTATAAATATTATAGCTTTCTTCAATTTATCTCACCTCTGATATGTAAACCTCTTTCGTTTAATAATTCTAATTGTTCTACAATTATTTCATTTCTTTTATTTTCGATTTCTAGTTTTTTAAGTTCCAGATTAATAGTATTTAAATTATAGTCTATACTATTTATATAGCCTAAATTGTTCAATATTTTTGATTTTTCGAAATTATCTAATAATTCTTCATAGTCTATTATCAAAATTTGTAATTCAAGATTCATAGATTCTATGTTATTTTCATGATTAACTATTATTCTATTAATATTATCTATTTTTTCATTATATTCTAATTTTGTAATATTGTTTTTCCTTGTTAGGGCTTCCCCCAACCTCTCTCCTCTATCTAAAATATCGTATTGAAAACTAATTCCGAATTCCCAATCAAAGTTTTCATAATCTCTAACACCAAATGTAAAGTTTACATCAGGTAAAAATGGAAGAAACCATAAATTGCTGTTTCTCTCATCTACTTCTCTAGCGATTTTAAGTGATTCAACATCTTTTCTATTTTCAATGACTAAATCGTATCTAACATCAATAATATTATCTATTTTTGTTTTTGCATCAATATATATTTCTTCTGAAAAATCAATATCCATATTATTCATAGAATTTTGTAAAGAAAGAATCAAAGATTTTTGGTTTAAAATTTGTTTTTGTAAACTATCTTTTTCTTCTTTAATTACAGAATTTATGTGTTTTTCTTCCAATAAATCTAACTTATTATTTTGTAAAATATGGGTATTCTTTAAATAATAATAATTGAATATTTCTTTTAATGTACTTATTGAGACAGAATCTTCTATTTCTTCTAAATTATACTCAGAAGATAAAAGATTCGATTCTCTGGATAGTTTATTAGAAAAGTATTCAGTTTTTAAACCATAAGATAATGATAAATTTATGTCTTCTTTTCTAAGATCAAAGTCCAATTTGTCTTCTGTTTTTATATTTATTGGTATTTGGAAACCAACATTAGCGCCATAAAAATTGGCAAAATTTAAATCAGCATTCAAATTAATATCACTGATTCCATCTTCAGTTATAGATATACCAGTCATTTGATTTGTAGATAGACTTATGTAAGGTTGAAACCAATTATTGTATATAGAATTATTATATTTTGTCGAAATGTAATTTTCTAAAGCTCTCTGATAATTACTACTATTATTCAATTTTTCATTAATGATCGAGTTTACATTAGAAA
>CAZRTN010000132.1:0-4837 GCA_964603015.1 uncultured Thermotogaceae bacterium
TGTCATCAAAATAAAAAATGATGACAGGGACAATGAAGAAAAAAACAAAAATGATGAAACGATGACAAAATGATGACGGGGAAACAACTGGTATTTATAGGGTCTCCCAGAGGTTTGTCATCAAATCATCAAAATTTCCTTGGAAACTGAACGCAGGGCGAAAGGAACAAATAAATCAAAAGATAAAGCACCCCTGAAGACAGATTTACGGCTATTTATCCCGACCACTCTTTGGGGGAAGCCCATGGGAAATGGAATTTGCAAAGAAAGAAGAATAATACCTACCTAGTGAAGACTTACCCCTTTTCGTACAGCGGTTAAATTAAACAAAATGGTGTTTCCTCCTAGTTTCCTCAATCGTTTGTTTGAACTTCATCTGTTTCTCAGCAATCTTTCTAGCACAAACAAAATAACTGTACCAGAAAAAAAACAATCGTGGCTTTATTGATATTTTCCATCTTCAAAGGTTCTCCATAATCTTTCAAGGCGTAATTAAACAAAATGAAAATATAACCCATTACGAAGACAACTAGAAAGTAGGTTACAATTCTATATACATAGGATAAGAACATTGGTTGATCGTTTATTTGAACTTTAATGATTCATATCTAATTGATAATCTTTACATCGTCGTATTGAAGGCCTTCTTTGACCCTACTTTTGGAATCGAACTTATATGATAGGGAAATATTCAGTTGTGGCACCCTGTTCTGTAGTGTAAGCTCCCTGATAAAACCATTACCATATGTTGTAACAATCCTTTTATTGGAATTTAAAACATCACTATAGTTGACCGTCAACGTGTATCGTTCGTTAAAAATTGAATTGCTCAGTCCCAAGTTCATATAGTATATTCCCTTACGTCGGTACTGTCCTGTTTCGATAGGGCCCCTGTAGTTGTTCTGCCATTGCAGTTTCATAGATTTGAAAAAATTGAACGTATTGTTGAACCGACCATAAAACAACAGCCCTTCACCATTGAAACTTGCCCCCCTAACGTTTCCAACCTGCTTAAAACCATTGAAGGTGGTTTCTAGATAAATGTTCCACCAGCTAGTTGGTCTGTGTATAACTCCTAACTCCAAACCATAGGCAGTATAATTGCCAATGTTTGCGATTGTGGATGCAAACACTTCCCTTGTTTCGGAGCCCACCGTAATAGTTCGCTTCTCCACAAAGAACTCCATTTCGTTCTTGGTATCTCTTATGTATAGCGTTGGGATGATCTGGAATTTTTCAAGCAACTTTCCCGAAAAAGCCAATTCAGCACTATTGATATACCTTGGGTTGATGTCTGGATTTCCCACAAAAATATTCCGCCTGTCCGTATAACTGGAGAAAGGTACCACCAATTTGTAATAAGGTCTTCCAATACGTCGTGACAGACTCAAATTGAAGGTTGCACCCTCATGAAGTTTATAATTGAAGAATGCCGAAGGAAAGAAGTCCGTATAGTTTTTTCTTTGTTGGTAATCCGTGGCATTTGCATTGATAAGGATATCTGTGGTTTCAGATCTCACTCCAAGTTTGAATGAAAAGGTGTTCCATGATTGTGTATATTGGGCATAAAATGCATGAACATTCTCTCGATATTCAGTATCGTTTGTAAACTCTGGAATTTCAACCATCCCTGTTGCTGTATCAGTGCTTACTTCATAATCGTTTTTTGTGGACCCTAGGGTAGATAGGTATCCCAGCTCCAATTGAGATCCTTTTTGAAAAGGTAATGTGTAATCCGTTGACACTAAATATTGCCTTCGGTTTTCATCATTGGTGGTAAGGTCCAACCCGTTGTTGTTTGATTCTGGAAATAGGATGTTTTCCAAAATTTGGGCATTATCATTATTCGTGGCAAACTCACCACTGAAGCCCACTTCCAATTTTTGTCCCAAAGTATCCAGTTCAATGTTATAATCCGCTCTGCCCTGAAAAAAGTTTCCTGTCTGATGCTCTTCCTCGGCCCGACTGATAATGGAGTTTAGAGTCCCATTATTAAAATCTTCATATTCGGTATTGTTTTCATTGTCCGCTTTTACACTGCGGAAGGTTGCACTTCCTGATAGTGTCTGTTTTTCACCAAAGCTTTTACTTCCACCAACATTCAACAAAACATAAAGCTGCTTGCGCAAACGTTCAGATTTTTGTTCGGTACTGTCCGGATCAGCCAAATAATCATCCAAGGATATCCAACTTTTGCCCAGAGGCTCGGAATATCCAATACCCATATTGGAATACCATGAACCAGTCTTGGTTGCACCGTTCAAATTTAGATTGGAACCTAGATTAAAACGGTGCCCTGTAAAAATCTCGACACTTCCGTTAAGTTTTCTAACGGTTCCTTTTTTAAGAATGATATTGATGATACCTGCTGCACCTTCAGCTGTAAACTTTGCCGAGGGATTGGTTATTACTTCTATTTTATCAACGCTACTGGCAGGTATGGACCGAAGAAATTCAGCACTATTTGCGAATCCACTTGGTTTGCTGTCCAATAAAATGAGAACGTTGGAATTGCCTCTTAAACTCAAATTTCCACTGCCATCCACTTGAACAGAAGGAACATTCTGCATTACATCTACCAATGTTCCACCTTTGGAAAATAGGTCTTTGGAAACATCATACTCCTTTTTGTCAAGTCCCAATTTTACTGCTGAAGAAGTGCTCCTGACCACTACTTCATCCAGTTGGGTTTCGGATTGAATTTTCAACTTTCCCAAATCTATTTTATCACCCCTAACTTTAAGGTTGTAGTTGAAACTTTTTGTGACCAAACCAACCACAGATATCTCGACAATGTAATTGTCTTTTTTCAAGGTCAACGAAAAACTTCCATCCTCAAGACCTAAAGTGCCATATGTGATGGTAGAATCACTTTTTTTTGAAAATATGATACTTGCAAAAGGTACTTCCGCACCTGATTCATCCATGATTTTCCCTGTAACACTCACCGTTTGCGAATACAAATTGAAAGTCAAAAAGAAAGAAAGGAAAAAAAGGATATATAATCTCATTCTAAAAAATAGGGCGTTATTTGATTAAATGGGAACTTTTATATGTTATCGTTTATTTGAACTATTTTGATTATCCATTTCCGTGTATGGCCTTTCTATTTGTAAATGATTTTATCAAATAACCAATTGGAAGTCCAATGAGTAAAATTGGAAACAAAGGACCTAAATACTTATCCAATTCATTTTCAATTCCAAGCCCATCCAAGACGGACATAAGAGTTAAGGACAGGCATGAAAATCCGATAATCAAATTTAGAAACCTCAACATTTTCGAAGCCTGCCTATAACTATATTCTGCGTTATCTTCATCAATTTCGGTAGGATAGTTGAAAATCCAAGGATATTTGTTTAATTTATATATTCCAACGGCAATAATTCCACAAATAATAGGGTTCGCCCAAAGTAAATCTTTTGTTCCAAATCCGTTTTTGTCTTTTGAAGGCCAATTGAAATGAATGGGAAGCTTTTCAGGTAGTTGATTGTAGTAAAATCCAATTATACAAACGGAACTGAGAATCAAAATCAATGTGAATATCTCGATTGATTTATCAATGCCATTCTTCTCAATACTTATTTTCGGACGGTTCTTCATTCAAATTTTCTACATCTACGTTTCATCGTTTATTTGAACTTTAGTTATCGTAAATACTATCTAAATCATACAAGAAATCAATATAGTCCCAACTATTTTTAATACTTGAAAAATTTAGTCTAATCATAGTGTCAGTCTCCTTCCTCCTTAGTCTCATGTCAAGGTTATGCTGCTCTTTAGAAATAGAATCCCCAACTTGAATGAACTTAAATAATCCCTGCCATTCATAATCTAACCTAACCTCTCTGGTTTCTTTTTGATTCTCCAGAACTATCTTTTTAAATCCATGGTTATCCCAATCAATGAACTTTTTCGTCACCACACCACTAAAGCTATCATTAAAATATGCATTTGCAATTTTGATAAATAAATCATCATTGAGCCCTACGTCTTTATTCAGTTTGTTTTTTAAGAAAAAAAGTCCGAAAATCCATCCAACCACAACTAGGATTACTATCATTAAGATTTTTGTACTCTTCACTATCGTTTATTTGAACTTTAATTTATGAATGGATCCAAATCTTCCAGTTTGCCATCAAATGGTTCCTGTTCGGTCAAGTTATTCCAAAGTTCTGAGTTTATTAAATTATCTGAAAGTTTACTTTTAAAAACATGGTAAGGTTCAATGTTATGACCATGTTTAACAACCCGAGTATTATAACCTCTTTTCTTTGTTGAATCCAGAAGGTCTATATATTCAATCTTGTTTTTAAGCTTACGCACCCCATCGAATTCCTGTCCACCAATCATAAACAATCTACCTTCATATTCTATTATATAATGGTCACCTTCATCATTGTAGCTCTTTATTTTAATGTACCTATCTATATTGATTTCCCGAACCCTGGCAATTCCTGTTTCGATAATAGCTTCCTTCTCTTTGAGAAATTTAGGCAAGCGGATTATGTCCTTGAATTCTAATATTAAAATCCATATCATAAAAAAAGATATGATTGCCAGTGGAATGATTAACCAAAGGGTTGGAAAATTATATATTAAAATTACGAATCCTATCAGGGCTGCTAGTTTGAGCAGAATTGACTTTTTTGTCTCAGGAAAAAAGGATTGAGTTGCTTTGATTTCTTTCCTTATAACATTCTTGTCCGCTTTGGATAGTTCTCTTTCGTATTCTTCTATCAAATTAAATGAATCTTGTTCAGGCGACCTCCACAAGGGATATATCGTTTATTTGAACTTTACTAATAGCTTTTTTGACATTTCTCGATGGTGTTTG
>CAZRTN010000133.1:0-4782 GCA_964603015.1 uncultured Thermotogaceae bacterium
CTCCAGATAAATTTATATTCAGATTTTTTATTGTTTTTACTGCCATCAACATAGTAACTAAGCCGGCTTTCATATCAGCGGTTCCACGTCCATAAATTTTTCCATTTTTTATTTTAGCTGAAAAAGGAGGTTCAGCCCATCCTCCTTCAACATCTACTACATCAATATGTCCAAATAATAAAATTGATCTCCCATTACCTTTCCCCGAAAATTTGGCACTTAAATTAGGTCTATTTTTAAAATTTCTATTTGGATGATAACCTGGATAATTTTTAAATTTTTTTAATTCTTCTGGATTAGGTTCCCAGATTTTAGTATCAGCACCTAACTTCTCTAATTTATCCTTTAGCATATACTGACATTCTTTTTCTTTATTCAGTTTAGAATCTTTTTTAAACCATGGATTAACACTAGGTACTCTTACTAATTCCTGTAATACGTTTATTATTTCTTCATCATTTTCCTGAACATGTTTGTCAATTTTTTTATATATATCAGTTTTAATTATTTTTCCTCCTTTCAATTTTAGAATTTAATCTCAAGTTTACATTTTTACATTCCAATAGCTGATCTTAATATTTTTTCCTCATTTGCTTCATTTCGAGTAAATTCATCTTTGATTTCTCCTTCATGCATAACCATAATTCTATCTGAGAGAGTTAATATATCATTAAGGTCAGAAGAAATACATATTAAAGCTATATCTTCTTTGGCCAAATCAAAAATAATATCATGAACTTCAGATTTTGTAGCAACATCAATTCCTCTAGTTGGTTCATCCAAAATTAACAATTTAGGATTAGCTGCCAACCATCTTGCTAAAACTACTTTTTGCTGATTTCCACCACTCAAACTATTAACTGGAGCATCTATTGAGCTACTTTTTATTGATAAATCATTATAATACTTTTTTGCAATCTCTCTTTCTTTTTTTTCATCTGTTATAAAACCATATTTAGCTAACCAAGATATTATAGCAGAAGATATATTATTTAAAACTGACATTATTGGAAATATCCCTTGTGTTCCTCTATCTTCTGGTAAATAAGCAATGCCATTATCAATTGCTTCTCTAGTAGAATTAATAACCAATTCTTCATTTTGATATTTTATTTTACCTTTCTCAAAATTAATATCTCCAAAAATACTTCTAGCAATTTCACTCCTGCCAGAACCTACTAAACCATAAAATCCTAAAATTTCACCGGGTCTAACTTCAAAATTAATATCATTATAAATATCTTTTTTAGACAAATTCTTTACTTTTAATATAGGTGATCTTTTATTTAAATTTTTTATTTTTTCTTTGTTTTTATCTTTATCAAATTTCTTTTCATCTACATGTTTTCCTGACATTTTTTTTACTAAATCATCCTCTTCTGCTTCTTCAATAGGCATATAATCTATAACTTTCCCATTTCTTATAATTGTCACCTTATCAGCAATTTCAAATATTTCTTCAAGTCTATGACTTATATAAAGTATAGAGGTTCCCTGTTTTTTAAGTTTTTTTATTGTTTTAAATAATCTATCTGTTTCATCCTGACTTAAAATTGAAGTTGGCTCATCCAATATTAAAATATTAGCGTTTTGATAAATAGCTTTAGAAATCAAAACTAATTGTTGTGTACCTATAGTTAATTCAGACATTCTCTTTTCATTTATCGAAGGATCAAGATCAAATTTTTCCAAAGCTTTAGCTGTTTCTCTATTCATTTTACTCCATTTGATATTATTAAATTTATCAGTTATTTCATTATTTATAAAAAAGTTTTCTGTAACAGTCAATTCAGAAAAAAATGTAGGTTCCTGATAAACTATAGAAATCCCCATTGAAAATGCTTCTTTAGGTTTATCAAAATCCACTATCTCATCATAAACCTTAATTGTACCCGAATCAGGTTGTAATGCTCCTGAAATTGATTTCATTAAAGTTGATTTCCCAGCTCCATTTTCACCAACAATAGCATGAATCTCTCCTTTTTGTACAGAAATATTTACATTATCTAATGCTTGAACTCCTCCAAAGGATTTACTTATGTTTTTCATTTCTAAAATTTTTTCCATATTAGATAAACACCTACCTTTATATTTTTATAATTGTAAAAGAGGAGTAATCATACCTCCTCTTTTACAAATTAACTAATGTTTAAAAATCAAAGTTATCAACATTTTCTTCTGTTATAATTAAAGGAGGTCCTAATAATAAAGTCTTCTTTTCAGGATACCAGGTTACTGGATCTTCTAATCCAGGAACATTTATTTTTCCTTCTTTTAATTCATTGTTATTAGCAAATTGTTTCATAGCCCAAACAGTCAAGTACCCAAGATCCTTAGGATTCCATAAAATTGAGCTTTCCATTATTCCTTCTTTTATATGTGATCTAACTGTATTAGGAGAACCATAACCAATAACTTCTACCTGTTCTTTTTTATTCATAGTTTTAACTGCGCGTGCAACTCCAGGAACAGTTGTTGAAGCAACTGCTACTAAACCTTTAAGATCCGGATTAGCTGTCATTAATTGTCTAGCCTGTCTATAAGCTTCTTCACTTGATCCACCTGTTGTATATCTAATATCAACTATCTCAATATCCTCATATTCATTTTTAACTCTTTCTTGCATAAACTCAATCCATGCATTTAAATTAGTTGCAGTAGCTTCTCCAGAAATTATACCAATTTTTCCTGAACCATTCATTTGTTTTGCTAATTGATCAATTAAAGTATAACCTAAATCCTTATTCATTGCCTGAGCTACAAAAGCCTGACGAGAACTATCTTCACTACTATCACTATCAGATGTTAAAACTGAAATACCTTTATCTCTAGCTTCTTTAATTATTGGATTTATTGACTCTGGATCTAAAACTGAAATACTTATTGCATCATATTCTTGTTGAATTAAACTCTCCATAATTCTTACCTGTTCAGGTGCACTAGTTTCTGTAGGACCTGTATAGTTAAATTCAACATTAAAACGTTCTGCAGCTTCTTTACCCCCCTCTTCCATTGCAGAGAAATATGGAATTCCTATAAGTTGAGGAATAAAAGCTACTTTTGTTTCATCAGACTGTGCAGAAACCAGACCATTTACAGAAATTAGACTTATCATTAAAATTAATGCCATAAAAATAATGCTCAATTTTTTCATTATTATTTCACCCCTTAGTGTATTTTTATAATTCATTTAAACTTAACCTTATTTAGTTATTATCACCTCCTATGGAAATTTTTTACATCTTTTAAAGTTGGAATCGAGGGATAAGCTCCCATTTTACTAACTGTTAATCCAGCTACTTTAACAGCATTTTCAACTGCTTCTTTAATATTATTCCCTTTATAGTAACTTGCAAAAGCTCCAATGAAAGTATCACCAGCTGCTGTAGTATCTTTAACTTTTATTTTGATAGCTGGAACAAATTTAATATCATGTTTATTAATAATATATACTCCGTTTCCTCCAAGAGTAAAAATGATATTAGAAACTCCCAAATCTAAAATTTTATTTCCAGCTTTTAAAACATTTTTTTTATTTTTAATTTTAATATCAGTTAATTGATTTGCTTCAACTTCATTGATAATTAGTACATCAACTTTTTCAAAGATTTCTTCTTTTATTTCTTCTACAGGAGCATAATTAAAAATAACTTGATTTTCTAATTTAGAAGATAATTCAATAAATTTTTCTCCTGCTTCTCTATTTACATCCCAGTGCAGAACAGAAATATCTGTATTTTTTAATATTTGTTTAAGCTTGAGTACATCCTCAATATTAATTTCATTATTAGCTCCAGAATATGTTACAATACTATTGTTTCCTTCTTTGTCTACATTTATAAATCCTAAACCAGTAATTTTATCAGTTTCTTTTAAGTAATCAACTTTTACTCTTTCTCTTTTTAAATATTTTTTCATTATTTCTCCCGATTTATCTTTTCCTATACCACCTACTAAATAAACTTCACTTCCCATTCTTGAAGCAGTTATAGCTTGGTTTGCTCCTTTACCTCCAGGAAAAGTATTTAATTTATTTGATTTTACTGTTTCTCCTTTTTGAGGTAAGTGATTAACTTCTGCAACAAAATCTATATTTAAACTTCCTAAAAAAATTATCTTATTTTTCATTTAGTTCTTTTCTCACCTTCTTCACTTTATTCATTAGTTTTTTAACTCTATCCACATCAACTGGCTTCCACCAGCAACCATCTTCTTTAAGCCAACTTCCTACTATAGAACCATGAGCATTAGTTAATATTTTTTCTACATTATCTCCAGTTAATCCACTTCCTGTAATTACTGGTAAATTTGAATTATTTTTTATTTTATTTATTTCAGTAATTTCAGTTTCATCGCCAGTTCTTTCTCCTGTAGCAATTAATACATCAGCATTAAACCAAATTGCATCTCTTGTTTGTTCTTCTATACTTCTATCAGCAACTATAGAATGACTGCCATGTTTTACATGGACATCTGCAAATATCTTAATATCATCACCTTTAATATTAGATCTATATCTAAGAGCCTCACCGGCCTTACCTTCTACAAATCCCTCATTTGCAACATAAGCATTTACCCACTGGTTTACTCTTACAAAATCTGCGCCTGTTGCTTTTGCAACTGCCAAACTTGGAATAACACCATTAGCTAATATGTTTATTCCCACGGGCAAATCAGATTTTTCGATAATTGGTTTAGTAATATAAGACATAGCAGCTACAGTTTCATACCCTATTTTTTCTGGTTTTAAAAACGGAAGATCCCAAGCATTCTCAATTATTA
>CAZRTN010000134.1:0-2892 GCA_964603015.1 uncultured Thermotogaceae bacterium
AAATAATCGAACATACCATAATAATACAACAACTCCATAGCTGAATGAAAAGATCTATGAGTATATATAAAATTCTTCCCTCCTGAATTGATCACTTCCATTAAAATATCTTTTATTCCTTCAAATGGTTTTCTATCTTCAAAAGAGGTATATTTTTCACATTTTCTTATCTCATTTTGTAACTTTTTACTTAGCTTGTACTTTTTTGTCAATTCTTCTATTAAATGGTTTTTTGATCTTTTTGCTTGTATCAGTATATAATCATAATCTTCTTCAATAGAGTTTTCTTTCAAAATTTTAACAACTTGATTTGCAAAAGCTGGGTATGTATTAAAAAGAGTTCCACCAAAATCCCATATAAAATTATTATATTTCATTATATTCCCTCCAATTTCATTTATATTTTCCCTTGTTAATATTATAACAGCTTCACTTGTGAAAAAGATATTTCGCGCTGTTAACCAAGTGTTATTCAAAAAGAATATAAGTGAAATTATTAATTAACCAATAGATAATATAATAATAGTGATTGTGTTCAAAAATACACAAAACAATATCACAGGAGGTATTATTATGCCAAACATGAAAGTAAATGTATCAGCAAAAAAGGAAAACCCAACAAAAACAGTTGTTAAAGCGAGAAACTTCGAAATGATTATAGATGAACCAGAAAATCTAGGTGGAACTGATCACGGAGCTAACCCAGTAGAATATGTTTTAGCTGCTTTATCAGGATGTTTAAATGTTGTAGGACACGTTGTAGCACAAGAAATGGGTTTTGAAATTAAGGATTTAGAAATCGAACTAGACGGAGAATTAAATCCTGCAAAATTTATGGGTAAATCAGACGAAGAAAGAGCTGGATACCAAGCAATTAACGTAAAAATGAAACCAGAAACAGACGCTGACGAAGCTACATTAAAAACATGGATTGAAAAAGTAGAAAGTAGATGTCCAGTTTCAGATAATTTAGCTAATGCAACACCAGTAAAAATAACTTTATAAGACATTCTATAAATACTATCCCTCAACCCCCTTTTTATAGGGGGTTTTTATTTTTACAATTATTTTTATCATTTATCAGTAACGATTGATTAAATATATTTTTTCTTTTACATTTATATTTTATTTTTTACTTTCATCAATATAATTTTGGAACTTTTCTCTATATTTTAGCACTCCTTGACATAGTTTGCTAATTATATTATAATATAAGTGAAAATAATAGTTGAATAACAAAAGAAAAATAAAAAATAATTTATGGAGGTGTTATTATGGCTATTAAAAGATACAGAAATTTCCCAGAATTTTCACCTTTGGACTTTTTTGAAGATTTTGACAAAATGATGAAAGGATTTGAAGGAGAAACATTTAGTAAGATGTCTCTAGATGTATACGAAACTGAAGAAGCAGCATTTATTGAAGCAGAGCTACCAGGAGTTAGAAAAGAAGATATTAATATAAATGTCGAAGATGGAGTACTAACAATTTCTGCTGAAAAAAATATTGAAGAAGAAGAAGAAAAAGGAAGAAAATACTTCACCAAAGAAATCAGACACGGATCATTTAAGAGAGCTTTTGAAATCCCAACATATTTAAATGAAGAAGACATAAAAGCAAAATTCAATGACGGAATATTAAAAGTTGAAATACCAAGAAAAGAAGAAGAAATTAAGAAAAACAAAAAAATAGATATCGAATAATTTAAAAAAGACTCGGGTTAATCCCGAGTCTTTTCTTTTATTATTTTGATTGTATCTTCAAAATTTTCTAAAAATGGATTGTGTCCACTTTCTTCAATAATAAAATATTCTGAATTAATAATATCTTCCTCAAATTTTTCAACATTTGAAATGGGAACAACATCATCTTTATCTCCCCAAATCACATAAGTTTTATTGTCTATATCTTTTATTCTTTCTGATAATATTCCAGCATCATCGTCCACATTCAAATCATGTAAAACCATAGAAGGTATATTATAATTCAAATAATATGATTTTAAAAATTCAGAGCTATCAAAATTATCCATATCATGAATACCCGTTCTAGCTAAAAATCTTTGAAAAAAATAGTTTTGAAAAAATGTTCTTATAAAAAATGCAGAAAGACCTTCTCTTTCTTTTAAAAAATCTGGATAAAAATCATTCGATTCATAACCTTGACTATCTAAAAGAAATAGATTGTTAACTCTTTTATCTTTCAAAGCAATATGAAGAGCAACTTCGCCTCCCATAGAATGACCTAAAAGATTATATCTTTGGTAATCAAAATAATCAAAGAAATCTATCAAAGCGTTGGCCATATTTTCTTTAGAATTTTTTTCTAAATTATACTCTGCAGATAAGCCAAAACTTGGAATATCTGGAACAATAACTTTATAATTCTCAGACAACTCCTTAGCGACTTTTTCTAAATCTTTTGAAGAACCAAGAAATCCATGTAGTAAAACAAAAATTTCTCCTTCTCCATATTCTTTATAAAAAATTTCTCCTTTTTCTAATTCTACGCTTTTATAATCAGAATTATCAATACTTCTCTCACCCAAAGAAGCCATAAAATGACTTATCGCAAGATTAATAATAAAAACTCCAAATATAAAAACAAAACTATAAAAAATTATAGATGTAAATTTTTTCATATAAACCTCCAATTGTAATTTAAATAAATAAATAATTATACTTAATTTATATGATTTATGGTAAAATTTTAATAAAACAATATAAATTATTACATTCACAAATAATTATACCAGAAAAAGGAGATAAAAATGTTTTTATTAATTCCAATGAGTTATTTAATAGGTTCTTTTCCTTTTGCAGAAATATATGTTTACTGGACAAAAGGGATTAAACTTTCTCAAACAGGAACAAAAAATGTAGGGGTCGCAAA
>CAZRTN010000134.1:2992-4728 GCA_964603015.1 uncultured Thermotogaceae bacterium
ATACAAGAACAAATTCAATCTGAATATTCAGGAGTAATATTCACTAAAAATCCTGTAAATTACTTAAACGAAACTATCATAGAATATGTTAAAGGCTATGGAGAAATGCTTGTAGACAAAGGCATAACACCTGAAAGATGGAAATACAATTGGGAAATGTGGATAGAAAAACCAAAAAAACCTATGATTGATCAAGACAAAATTAATCATATAAAAAACGAGATTCATCAAATAAAAAAAGAATACAAATTTGAAATAGATGCTGAATGGACAATATATAGAGGAAAAATTTATTTTTTACAACTAAGACCAATAACAACCATTAAAAATATAAATATATACTCAAACAATCTCTCAAAAGAATTTCTACCAGGTTTAATAAAACCACTTGTTTGGAGTATAAATATACCTGTAGTAAACAATGCATGGAAAAAATTATTTGAAAATCTAATAAAAAAAGATTCTATAGACATAAATCAACTTGCAAAATCAATTCATTACAGAGCTTATTTCAACATGGGAGTCATTGGTGATATATTCAAAAAACTTGGTATGCCAAGAGATCTTTTAGAACTTTTGATGGGAATATACCCAAAGCCACCAAAAAACATGTTCAAACCATCTATCAAAACTATGAAATATCTTCCTAAAATGCTTATTTTTATTATAAAAAATTCTAGATTCAACACAAAAGCCCAAAAAGTTCACAGACAATATGTTAAAAAATTAGAAAAATATAAAGAAACTGATTTTTCAAAACTAACAGAAGAAGAAACAAAAAGTATGATAGATAATTTAATAAAAGATGCAGAATTTGTGGCTTATTACAATATAGTCACCCCACTAGCAAACAATTTTAGAAACATCAGCCTAAAAAAATATATAGAAAAAAATGAATATTCTTTAGAAATATTAAAAGAAATATCTAATCAACCACAAATCAAAGAAATTGACCCTTCAGCAAATTTGAATAAACTAAAAAAATATTATGATGAAAATGGTGAAACTAAAGAATTCAAAGTAAAAGTTGATAATTTCTTAGAAAAATTTGGATTGCTCTCAGATAGCGGAAATGATTTTTCACTTCCTCATTGGAAAGAAAAAAGAGATAACATTATAAAAATGATAAAAAATCACCATATATCAGAAGATAAAAGTATAGAAATACCTGAAGACAAAAAACTAAAAAAGAAATTTAAAAAATCTAAAGAAATACATAGAATAAAAGAACAAATAAGTTTTTTATACACAAACCTTTATCAAATATTCAGACCTTTGTTCTTAAGATTAGGCGAAATATATAAAAACCAAGATAAAATTGATAATATTGAAGATATTTTTTATTTAACATATTCAGAAATAAAAAATAATGAAATTTCAAAAGACAAAATAAAAAATGAACAACAAAAAATGCAAAAAGCAGAAAAATTGAAACTTCCTGGAACTATAATAGGAGATAATATACCTGATCATTTCATAGAAACTGAAGAATCCTCTTTAAAAGGAACACCTGTCTCAAATGGTTATTATTCTGGTAAAATATCAATTATAAAAGGACTCAGAGATTTCGACAAAGTAGAAAGAGGAGACATCATTGTAATTCCATACTCAGATATTTCTTGGAACCCTATATTCTATAAAGCTGGAGCTATAATATCAGAATCTGGAGGAATGCTTTCACACAGTGCAATAATTGCAAGAGAACTTGGAATACCTGCAATAACTTCTGTTAACAA
>CAZRTN010000135.1:0-4724 GCA_964603015.1 uncultured Thermotogaceae bacterium
CAAAAAGAACGACGAACGCTTGGGACTCATAAAAAAACCTCCTATAAATAAAAATTATCCAGTATAAATTTGTTAATTTATACCGGATATTGAGTTAATATCAGTTTAATTATATCAAAATTTAACTTATTGTTTATTACTTAGATGTAAAAAACAAAATAAAAGCAGGACTTATGAATTTCATAAGTCCTGCTTTTAATAACGATGGATTATTTGTCGTATTTAACCATTGCTTCTCCATCGATTGCTGTTTTCCCGTTTTCTTTAAGTATTTGAGTATTAAGTATGAGCCTTTTCTTTTCTTCTATTTTTTCTTTTACAGTTATTTTTATTGTTACTTCTTCATCCAAATATATAGGAGCTAAAAATTTAGATGTTTGAGACATATAAATAGTTCCTGGTCCTGGAAATTCCATGCCCAAAACTGCAGAAATTTGTCCTAAACCTAAGATTCCGTGTGCAATTCTTCCACCAAAAATAGTGTCTTTTGCAAATTCTTCGTCTAAATGCAGTGGGTTCTTGTCTCCTGTTATCTCTGCAAAAGTGTCAACATCTTTAGCAGTAGCTTTTACCTTTTTTTCATAAACCTGTCCAACTTCTATTTCAGCATATGTCATTTAGAACACCTCTTTTATTGTATGATTTATGCCATTGCTTTCTTTTCTATTTCATCCATTTTATCTAATTTTTCAATTAATTTTGGAACGATATTATATAAATCTCCAACAATTCCTATGTCTGCAACTTTGAAGATTGGTGCATCTTTATTTTTATTAATAGCCACAATAAAATCTGATTCTTTCATACCAGTAACATGTTGGATTGCACCTGAAACTCCACAAGCAATATATAGTTTTGGTCTTACTGTTGTACCAGTTTGACCAACTTGATGTGAATGATCGATCCATTCGTTATCAACAGCTGCTCTTGAAGCACCAACTACACCACCGATTTTTTTAGCGAATTTTTCTAATAATTCAAAACCTTCTTTTTTTCCTAAACCTCTTCCACCTGTTACTATTATATCAGCTTCATCAATTGCTACGTCAGCTTTGGCTTTTTTAATTATATCAATAATTTGTGTTCTAATATCATCTTTGCTTATATTTGGTTTGAACTGAATAACTTCACCAGTTCTAGAATCATCTTTTTCTGCTTTTTTCATTACTCCTGGTCTAACTGTAGACATTTGTGGTCTATGATTAGGACATATTATAGTAGCCATTATGTTTCCACCAAATGCAGGTCTTGTCATACATAATTTGTTATCTCCATCATCTATTTCCAAGTTAGTACAGTCAGCAGTTAACCCTGTTTCTGATTTTGCTGCTATTCTTGGTGCTAAATCTCTTCCTATATGAGTAGCTCCAATTAAAACAATTTCTGGTTTGTATTCTTTTATCATATTTGAAATTACTTTTGAATATCCATCAGTTGTAAATTTTTCTAAATTTTTATCTTCAGCTATATAAACTTTATCTGCACCATGTTTTATCAAATCATCAGTTAAATTATTTACATCATTTCCTAAAAGTACTGCTGCTACTTTTTCATTTAATTTATCTGCCATTTTTCTAGCTTCACCAAGTAGTTCATAGACTACAGGCATTATTTTTCCTTCTCTTTGTTCTGCAAATACCCATACACCTTTGAAATCTTCAAATTTGTTAGTATTTGAATCTATATAAGCCATTCTATTAAACCTCCTAATATGGATTAAAGCACGTGTTTTCTTTTTAATTCTATAAGCATTTTTTCAGCAACTTCATCATCTGTACCTTCAAGCATAATACCTTTTCCTTTTTGTTCTGGTGTGAATGATTTTTTAACTTGTGTTGGAGAACCTTTTAGACCAATATTTTTTCTATCTACATCTAAATCATCTACTCCCCAAGTAACAACTTTATCTTCATCACCAAAAGAATTCCAAATTCCTGAAATTGACATATATCTTGGTTCGTTTAATTCTTTTATGGCTGTTAGAAGAACTGGTGTTTTAACTCTTATTTTTTCATATCCATCTTCTAAAGCTCTTTCAACTATTACTGTGTTTTTGTCTTCCATTTCAAAATTTTGAACATAGGTAACTTGAGGTACATTTAATCTTTCTGCTATTTGTGGACCAACTTGAGCTGTGTCTCCGTCAATAGCTTGTCTTCCAGCAAAAATAATATCATAATCTGCAATTTTTCTAATTCCTGCTGCTAAAGTTTCAGAAGTAGCCCATGTGTCAGATCCACCAAAGAATCTATCACTTAAAAGAATTGCTTCATCTGCACCCATAGCTAAAGCTTCGTTTAATGCTTCTTTAGCTTGTGGAGGTCCCATAGATATTACTGTTATTTTTGTGTTTTCATTTTTATCTTTTATTATTAAAGCTTGTTCTAAAGCGTTTTTATCATCTGGATTTATAATACTTGGTACACCTTTTCTTATAAGAGTCCCTTTAACAGGATCTATTTTAAGTTCTGTTGTATCTGGAACTTGTTTTAAACATACAACTATTTTCATAAAAATATCCTCCTTATTAGCTATTATTTCAATGCGTTTGCTGCTATAACCATTCTTTGAACTTCTGAAGTACCTTCGTAAATTTCAGTGATTTTCGCATCTCTCATCATTCTTTCAACTGGATAATCTTTTGTATATCCATATCCACCATGTAATTGAACAGCTTTTGTAGTTACAAACATTGATGCTTCAGCAGCGAATAATTTTGCCATTGCAGCTAAATTAGAATATGGTTCCCCGTTTTTCTTCGCTGCAGCTGCTTTGTAAACTAACAATCTTGCTGCTTCAACTTGTGTTTGCATGTCAGCAACATTGAATTGTAAAGCTTGGAACTTACTTATAGGTCTACCGAACTGTTCTCTTTCTTTTATGTAATTGATGGTTTCATCAAGAGCACCTTGTGCAATCCCAAGAGCTTGAGCTGCTATACCAATTCTTCCGCCATCTAATGTTTGCATAGCTATTTTAAAACCTTTTCCTTCTTTTCCTAAAAGATTTTCTTTTGGAATTCTAACATCTTCAAAAATCAATTCAGCTGTTGCAGAACCTCTAATACCCATTTTGTCTTCAATTTTACCTATTGAAAATCCTGGAGTATCTTTTTCTATAATAAACGCTGAAATTCCTCTTGTGCCTTGTGAAGGATCAGTCATTGCAAAAATAACATAAGTATCTGCATGTTTTCCATTAGTAATAAAAACTTTTGAACCGTTTATAACATACTCATCACCATCTGGTACTGCAAAAGTCTGTTGACCTGCTGCATCAGTTCCTGCATTTGGTTCAGTCAATGCAAATGCACCTAGTTTAGATCCATTTGCTAAAGGTTTTAAGAATTTTTGTTTTTGTTCTTCTGTTCCAAATTTTAAAATTGGCCAACAAGCTAGAGAATTATGAGCTGAAGCTATAACCCCAGTTGTAGCACAGTATCTAGATAATTCTTCTACAGTAATTGCATAAGCGATCTCATCTGCCCCTGCTCCACCATATTCCTTTGGAACAACCATACCTAAAATTCCATAACGTGCCATTTTTTTAACATTTTCCATAGGGAATTCTTCTGTTTCGTCTACTTCAGCAGCGATAGGTTTTACGTCTTTTTCTGTAAACTCTCTCACCATTTTTCTGACCATTTCCTGTTGTTTTGTTTCTTTGAAATCCATGGAAATACCTCCTTCGATACAAGTGATATATATCACTATATATACAATATTTTAAAAACATCTTATTTTTAAATATACAAAAATATAATAAAGTTAAAAATTATTCAAAGTGAATCAACTCTCATTTATATTATAACTCAAAAAAAATTCATAATAAAGAACAACTAGCATTAAATTTGATAAAATATTCACGATTAGATACAAAAAACTCTGTTTTATATAATTAGATGGATATTGTTTCAAGTTGATTATACTATTATTAAAAATGTGTTTTCTCAAGTATAATCTATATTGGTACGATTTAATAACGTATAGAAAAAATTTTGGAGGGGATATTTATTAAAAAATTAATTATTTTATTAATAATATTAATCAGTATGTTTAGTTTTTCAGATGTTTATAAAAACGAAGTTTTTCTAAACGACCAAGATGAGTGGGAATATTATGATTTTAGACAAGCAATTGAAGGTACTTATAGAGGAATAAAATATGGTGCAACTATGGAAAATGTAACTCAGTTCATTACTCCAGAAACGCAAGCAGCTACATATATAGTTTTTAATGACAGATATCTTGACAGGAATGTAGAGGCAACAATGTACTTTCATGAAAATCAATTTTACAAAGTCAACAATTATTTTTATCCAGGTTGGTCGCCTGAAAAAGCTTTGAATGAATATGATAAATTGAAAAATGAATTAACTAATATATATGGAGAACCAATTGAACATTATGTTTATTATGATAATTCTTTTTTGATTGGTAAATTAGAATATGCATACAAAAATAATCAAGCTAGAATAGAAACTCTTTGGGAAAATGATTTTGCTATTATAAAAACTGAATTATACAGAGATAACAATTTAAATCATATTGAAATAACATATACTTCTAAAGAAATAGTCGTAGAATAAAATAAAAGCCCCTTTCGGGGCTTTTATTAATTTAATGATAGACTTTTTTCAAAAGCTTTTAAATTTATTTCATGGAATTTTGGTTTTATATTTTCTTTTAAAATTTCTTCCCATTCTATTTCTTCAAGACCTAATT
>CAZRTN010000136.1:0-4719 GCA_964603015.1 uncultured Thermotogaceae bacterium
AGCTTTTAAAGCAACACTATTTAAGTAATTCCATGGTTTATTGAAATGAGGTTGAAAGAAAAAGTCAGTATAAGCTAACTCATCAACTGTCATTTTATTTTGTATAGCAACAGAAATAGTATTTATCGATTCTGTATGGTCGCCATCAGACATTATTTGAGCTCCTAATATTTCTCTTGTGTTTTTGTTATATACTAATTTTATAGTTATTTTGTCGTAAGAGGGCATAAATTCTGGCCTATTATTTTCTTCTATTAATGTTGATTCAATATCAATTTTTTCATTTTTTGCCCTTTCTTCTGTTAAACCTGTTGAAGCTATATTATATTCATATATTTTTATTCCTGAAGTTCCTTGTGTGCCTATATATTTTGTTCTGTTCTCTTTTAAGTTTCTTGCAACTAATGTGCCCATTCTTATAGCGTTTGTAGCAAGTGGAATATATTGATGCTTTTGAAGAGGGTTATAAATTACAGTACAGCAATCACCTGCTGCAAAAACATCTTTTTGGCTTGTTCTCATATATTTATCTATTTTTATAGCTCCATTTTCAAGCATATCTAATTTGCCTTTAAACAAGTCTGTATTAGGTTTAAAACCTACTGACATAATAACCATATCTGCCTTATATTCGCCTTTATTTGTAATAACTTTTGATACTTTACCTTCCTGACCTTCAAATTTTTCTACTTTTTCACCTAAAGCAAGGTTTATTCCATGATTTTCCATAGAATTTTGAGCTATATTTGTGAATTCTTTATCTAAATATTTAGGAAGTATAGTTTTTTCAGCATCAATTAAAGTAACTTTTTTGCCCATTTGTTCAAAAGCTTCTGCTAATTCTACTCCAATATATCCTGCTCCAACTACAACAACATTCTCTGATGTTTTTGATTTTTCTATTATTTTATTTGAATGATAATAGTTTTTAGATAATTGGATATTTTCTAAATCTATGCCTTTAATGTTAGGGATAACAGGCCATGATCCTGTTGTGATGATAAGCTTATCATAATTGTCATTCTTTATTTCTTCAGTTTCAAGGTTTTTAATTTTTAATTCTTTTTTTTCAAAATCTACATCTACAACTTTGTGTTTCATATATGTTTCAACTCCATCTTGGGCCAATTCTTCTGGAGAGGAATAAAAAAGACCTTTTGGATCTTTTACTACACCACCTACATACAAGGCAATTCCACACGAAAGGAAAGATATGTTATCGTTTTTTTCGTATACTGTTATATCTGCATCAGGATATAGATTAACAGCATTTTTTATCGCTGCTGTACCAGCATGAGTACAACCTATAACTGCTATTTTCATAAAATAATCACTCCTTATTATATATAGTTAAAAAAAGAACAAATAAAACGGATAAAATTTATCGTAATTAAATTATATAATATTTTTCAATTTGATACAAGGGATTAAATGAAAAAATTTATATAAGATTGTGTAAAAATTCATCATAAAGAAATTAATATAAAGATTTTTTAAATACAAACATTTATTATATAATCTATTGTATAAATTGGAAGAGGGGTTAAATATGAAAAAAAATTGGTATAAATTAGATAATGCGGGAAAATTATATTCATCTGTCATGAACGATAGAGCCACAACTATATTTAGATTGAGTGTTTATTTAAAAGAAAAAGTTGATATTGAAATATTAAGAACAGCCTTAAACAATATAAAAGATAGATTTCCTTATTTTAATGTTCTTCTAAAAAAGGGTTTTTTTTGGCATTATTTGGAAAAAACAGACAGAAAACCTGTAATAGATGAAGAAACGTATTATCCTTGTATGGATATAAAATACAATAAGGATGGAATGTACCTTTATAGACTTCTATATTTTGAGAATAAAATTTCTTTTGAATTTAGTCACATAATGACTGACGGAAATGGTGCTATGGTCTTTATTCTTTCTTTGGTTTATGAATATTTAACATTAAAAGGAGAAAAAATATCAAAAATACCAGGACTTTTTTATAAAGATGAAACTCCTAAGCAAGAAGAATTTGAAGATGGTTTTGATAAATTTTTTGATCCTTCAAATAAAAAAAGAATTAAATTTGTAGATGCCTTTAAATTACCTTTTATCAAAACAGAACCAGGTATCTACAATATAGTTACTGGAATACTAGAGAGTGAAGAAATAAAAAAACTAGCTAAATCATATGATTCAAGAGTTGGTGAGTTTTTAACATCACTATATATATATTCGATATATAAATATATTGTACAAAATGATTTACCAAAAAAACCAATTTACATAAACTCTCCAGTTAATTTAAGAGATGTTTTTGGTAGTAAAACAATGAAAAATTTCTTTGTAAGCGTTACTCCACATATAAATTTAGAAAAATCAGAATATTCATTACAAGAAATAGTGAATGAAGTTAAAAGATATATGGAAAAAGCAAAAGAAAAGGAATATCTCGTTAGATATATTAATCGTTCTGTTCGTAACACAAACAATTGGTTGAAATTTTTCCCTTTAATAATAAAAGATGTTGCCATGTCTACAATTTATAATATTTGGGGAGAAAGTAACTATACATCTGGATTTTCTAATCTTGGTGTTATAAAGTTGGGGGTACTAGAAAATTATATTGAAAGAATAGAAGCTTACCCTCCCCCAAGTGAGGGCAATATAATAAAAGTAGCCTCTTTAACCTATAAAGGTAAATTATATATAACTTTTGGGAAATTAACTGAAGAAAAAGATTTGGAGAGAATATTTTTTACAGAATTAAGAAAAATGGGTGTTAAAACAAAAATAGAGACGAATAATAGGAGTTGATTATATGCCATACTGTCCAAAATGTGGTGCTGAAGTAGATAATGGCGTTGAAAAGTGTCCTCTATGTGGTTTCGGTATACCAATAATAGATTATGAAGAAAAAAAGAAATTTAAAAAATATCCAGATAAAATAAATAGATATCCTAAATCATATAGAAGAAAGAGAAAAATTTTCATGTCCTACTATAGGTTTATGGCTGTTATATTATCTATAGTTTTATTAACAGAAGATCTTGTTTTTACTGGTTCTATAACTTGGAGTAAATATGTTGTTGCACCTCTTTTTTCCACAATATACATGCTTCACTTTATAATGGGATTATCTAAAGGTTTTCACAGAGGTCTTTTTACAGTTCATTTAGATATACTGACTTTAGTTTTTCTACTAGATATTTTTGATGGAGAATTAGATTTTACATTAACCTTAGTTCTTCCAATTCTTTTTATAACGTATATTGGACTAGAAGTTTTTTTCTTTATTTTCAAAAAAACAAGGAAATTTGGACTTGATTCAGTGGCTTATATATTAATATTTTTTGCTTTTTTAAGTATAGGTTTAGAATTTATTATAGAGCTTAATGTTTATTCTGTAATAGATTTAGATTGGTCTTTAATTGCAACATTTCAGATGATACCAATTGCATTTTTGTTTATTTTGCTCCATAATAAATCTACTGAAAATTTCAAAAGAAAAATTAAGTATTTTGTTGAAAAGATAAAAAGAAAATTTCATACATAAAAAATAAAGCTCTAATAAAATATTAGAGCTTTTTTAGTATTTATTTAAAATTAATATTATATAATAAACAGGGAATAAAAAAATGAGGAGGAAGAAGAAATGATAGAAGCGTGTATATTTGATTTAGATGGTGTGATTGTAGATACAGCAAAATATCATTACAAGGCTTGGAAAAGATTGGCTAAAGAATTGGGATTTGAATTCACAGAAAAAGACAACGAAAGATTAAAAGGTGTAAGCAGAATGACATCTTTAGATATTTTGTTGGAAATAGGAAACATGAAAGATAAAGTTTCTGAAGAAGAAAAAGAAAAATTAGCAACCAAAAAAAATGAGTGGTATAGAGAATACATAATAAAAATGGAAAAAGATGAAATATTACCAGGGGTGGAAGGATTCATTGAATTATTAAGACAAAATGGTATAAAAATGGCTATAGGATCAGCTTCAAAAAATGCAAAGACAATATTAGAAAGAATAGATTTAATAGATAAATTTGATTCTATAATAGATGGCACAAAAATAACAAAAGCAAAACCAGATCCCCAAGTATTTACAAAAGCAGCAGATGAAATGAATGAAAAATATGAAAACTGTGTAGTATTTGAAGATTCTCAAGTAGGTATTGACGCAGCGATAGCTGCTGGGATGAAAGCAATAGCAGTAGGAAAACCAGAAAATCTAAAAAATGCACACAAAATAATTCCAGGCTTTAAGCATAAAGATTTTGGTCTGTTAATGTTTGACTAATAATAAAACTTCCTTGAAAAAGGAAGTTTTATTATTTTATTCTTATTTTTGCTAAAAAATCATCATGTTCGTTTTGATACTCTTGAAAATGATTATAAAATTCTTCCCAAACTTTTTTTTCTTCTCTATATTCTCTGATGAAATAACCATCTTCTATTTTAGACATTATTTCATTTAATCTTTCAGATAAGTTCAGTAAGAATTTTTTAGCGATGTTTTCATTTTCTTCAGCTAGAGAAAAGGCTTTTAATAAACTTCTGTAATAAAGAGTTAAATAAGGTATTTTTGTAATAAAACAACCAGTGAATGGGAATAATTCTTCTTTTATATAATCGTAATTATCTAAAATATCGTCAGCATAATGGCTGAAAATCAATATTCTTTCGTAATCACCAACTAATTTTGGGATTTTTGAGTTTTC
>CAZRTN010000137.1:0-4707 GCA_964603015.1 uncultured Thermotogaceae bacterium
CATCAGCTGTTGCTAGTTCAACTATTTCTCCCATATACATAACAGCTATTCTATCACTTATATAATGAACTACATTTAAATCATGGGAAATGAATAAATAAGTTAAATCAAATTCCTTTTGTAATTTTTTTAAAAGATTTAATATCTGAGATTGAACTGATACATCCAGTGCAGAAACAGCTTCGTCTAAAATCACAAAATCGGGATTCAGCATTAATGCATGAAGAATCATTATTCTTTGTCTCTGTCCACCAGACAATTCGTGGGGGTATCTTCCATAATACTCTTCTTTAAACCCAACATCTTCGAGCATCTCTATGACTTTTTCATATCTTTGTTTTTTGTCTTTGATTCCATGAGCTTTTAAAGGTTCTTCTAATATCCAGCCTATTTTTTTCTTTGGGTTTAGTGAGCTATAAGGATCTTGAAAAACTATTTGAACATCGCTTCTAAATTCTTTTAATTCATCACCTTTTATATTTGTGACATCATTCCCTTTGAAAATTAATTTTCCTTCATTTGGTTCATGTAGTTTTATCATGCTGTATCCAACTGTTGTTTTTCCACATCCGGATTCGCCTACCAGCCCAAATGTTTCACCTTTTTTTATTTTAATGTTAATTCCATTAACAGCTTTTAAATAATTATTTTTTTCAAAAAGCTTTTTTTTAGGCGTTTTAAAGAATTTTTTTAAATTTTGCACTTCATATATATAGTTTGACATATTATCAGCCTCTCATGTTAGTAAACATCTAGCAAAATGATTGTTTTCTTTTTCTTCTAATTCAGGCAGTTTTTCTCTACAAACATCTTTTGCAATAGGACATCTATCTACAAAAGGACAGTAACTAATTTCTTTTTCTATTCTTGGAACAATGCCTGGAATAGCTTCTAGTTTTTTGCCTTTTTTTTCTGGTACTGGAATAGATTGTAAAAGTTTTAAGGTGTAAGGGTGTTTAGGATTTGAATACAAATCTCCTCTTGTAGCTATTTCAACAATAAACCCAGCATACATTACAATTACTCTATCTGCAATTTCATAAATGACTCCAAGATCATGAGATATAAATAAAATAGAAGATTTTTCTTTTTTATTTATATCTTTTAATAATTCTAATATTTGTGCTTGAATAGTGACGTCTAAAGCTGTTGTAGGCTCGTCTGCTATGATAAGATCTGGGTGATTAGCTATGGCAATTCCAATCATTACTCTTTGTCTTTGTCCGCCAGAAAGTTCGTGTGGATATTTATTATATATTGTTTCAGGATTTGGAAGTCCAACATTTCCAATTATTTTTAAAACGCGTTTTTTTAATTCTTCTTTTTCTATTTTATGGTGTAGTTTTATGGTTTCACCTATTTGTTTTCCGCATTTCCAAAGAGGGTTTAAAGAAGTCATAGGTTCTTGAAATATCATTGATATATCTTTTCCCCGTAATTTTCTTTTTTTACTTTCTGTTATATTCAAAATATCTTTATTCTCATAAAAGATTTCTCCAGACTTTATGTCAGCTGAATTTGGGAGAAGGCCTATTAACCCTAAAGAAGTTACAGTTTTTCCACATCCCGATTCACCAACGAGTCCTACTATTTCGCTTTTTTCTATATCAAAAGAAACATCATTTACTGCTATTGTTTTTTTGCCTTCATTTTCAAACTGTATTGTTAAATTATTTATAGACATTAATTTTTTTGACATTTAAATCCCTCAATTCTTTTTATCTGAGTAGTCTCTTAATCCGTCACCTAAAAAGTTGAATCCTAAAACAGTTAGAGTTATCATTATTCCAGGAGCTAAGGCATACCAAGGAGCTTTCGTTAAATAAACTTGTGATTCATTCAACATTTTTCCCCAACTTGGATATGGAGGTTGTACACCCAAGCCAAGGTAACTTAATGCAGCTTCAGAAAGAACAGCTGTGGCGAACCCTAATGATGAAGCGACTATAATTGGGGATAATACATTTGGTAGTATATGAAAAAATATGATTCTTGAAGAAGAAGCGCCTGCTACAATCCCTGTTTTGACATAGTCAAATTGTTTATGTTGGATAAAACTACTTCTAGTTATTCTGGCAAAATTTGGTATAGCCATAATTCCAATGGCTATAATAGTGTTTGTTATTCCAACTCCAAAAATAGCAACAAACATGAGAGCAAATAATATTCCTGGAAAGGCTATCATGGCATCCATTATTCTCATTATTATTTCGTCTATTAAACCTCCGAAATAACCTGAAACAGAACCCAGTATAACTCCAAAAAAAAGACCAATTCCAACTGCAAGGCCTCCAACAAAGAAAGCTGTTTGAGAACCTGTCATAATTCTGCTGAAAATATCTCTTCCGAAGTTATCTGTTCCCATAATATGATTTAAAGATGGACTTTGTAATTTATTTAAAAAGTCCATTTTAGTAACTTCATATGGGGTATATACTAAACTTACTATCATAAAAATGAATAATAATGCTACCAGTATAAATCCTATTTTGAAATTTATGTTTTTTTTCATGATTAAATCCCCTTAAGTGTATTGAATTCTTGGGTCAACGAGTTTGTAAATGATATCTATTAAAAAGTTGATCAAAACTATTAAAACTGAAAAATAAAGGATCATACCTTGAACAAGAGGTAAGTCTCTTGTCGATATTGCATTTATTAAAAGTCTTCCAAGTCCAGGTAAACTAAAAACTTGTTCAATTATTATACTACCAGCAAGAATTTTTGCGGTTATCATTCCCAAAACTGTAATAACAGGTATTAAAGCGTTTCTAAGTATATGCCTTACAAGAACATAACCAGGTCTAGCACCTTTAGAAAGAGCTGTTCTGGTATAATCTTGACTTTTTTGTTCCAAAATAGTATTTCTTAGATACCTTACAACAACTGCTATGTTTGGAATAGCTATTGCCAATGCAGGTAATATCAAAGATTTAAAAGCTTCAAAAATATTTTCAGACCAAGGGGTATAAGAACCCGGCGTAATCCAGTTTAATATTAAACCAAATAAATACATTAGAAGAATCCCTGTCCAAAAAGAAGGAACTGCCATACTAACCTGAGTGAAAAAGTTTATAAAAAAACCAGATGTTTTTTTATCATATTTTGCGGATAATACCCCAATGGGGATACCCAAAAAAATGACCAAAATCATGGATATTATTGCAAGAGAAAATGTGACGGGAACCCTTGTTAAAATCATTTCTCCAACTTCCCTATCATATCTTATCGAATTTCCCATATCTCCACGAAAAATACCCGATACCCAGGAGAAATACCTCCCGAGTATAGGTTGATCAAGATTTAATTCATTTCTTAATGCATCTATTTGGGCTTGATCAGCATCCACTCCAAGTTTGGATAAAACTGGATCACCTGGAATGATCTGAAAAGCAAAAAAAGTTATAAGACTTACTATAAATATTGTTATAAGCATTGTAAAGGTTCTTCTTAAATAGTACATCAAGTGATATCACCCTTATTTTACGTAATGTATTACCGCCATATCTTGAATGTATAAAGGATATAAAGTGTATCCTGATAAATCGTTTTGTAAAGCCACTATGAAATTAGGGTCCATTAAATAGATTGCTGGTAAATCGTCAGAAAGAATAACTTGAGCCTGTTTATAATATGCAATTCTTTTTTCTAAATCAGTTTCTTTTGTAGCTTTTTCTATAATATTATCATATTCTGAATTTTTGTAATTAAAAAAGTTTCTAGCATAATCACTTAAATATCTTTTTAATATATCATATGAACTAAGTTTTCCTGTGAAACCTATAATTGTAGAATCATAATCTCTTCCAGCGTATACTCTATCTAACCATACACCCCATTCAACTTGTTCTATTTCAGCTTTAATTCCAGCTGGCTTTAACATTTCAACAATAACTTGTGCTGTGTCAACATGGAATTTATAATTAGATGGAACAGTTATGGTTGTTTCGAATCCATTTGGATATCCTGCTTCAGCTAATAGATCTTTTGCTTTTTCTATGTTGTGTGCATATTTATCTGCTAGGCCTTCTTTAAAATATTTTCCCATAACAGGAGACATATTAGAACCTAGTTTAGTACCATAACCATCAGCTACCGCTTGGATCAATAAATCTTTATCTATTGAATAGCTCATAGCTTTTCTCACTCTGACATCATCAAATGGAGTTCTTTCTAAATTCAAAGCTAATAACTGTACTAAATTTTGTTCTCCAGATACAATATAACCACTATTTCCTATTAAATCTATGTATTGTGTCCCCAATCTGGGAACCATATCAATTTCTCCAGCTTGAAAAGCAATTAAAGTTGCTTGGGGATCAGTTATAATTCTAAATTCTACTTTGTCTAAATAAGGTAATTTTTCATCCCAGTATTGTTCATATTTATCCATGACCACTCTTTGACCAGGTAAATATTCTTTGAATTTAAATGGACCAGTTCCTATAGGCTTTTTATTGTGATTTCCATCGTTTGATTTTGGTAAAATTGATTCTGTAAAGTTGTATAAAAAAGAAGTGTCAATTTGTTTTATCTTTATTTCTATGTTATTGTTTTCTTTAATTTTTACATATTCTACATTGTTTTCAAAATCAGTTGATAATGCTTCACCGTTAACTCCCATTAATCTCTCGTAAGAATATTTTACATCTTCAGCTGTTACTTTTTCTCCGTTATGAAAATATACTTCTTCTCTTAATTCAAATG
>CAZRTN010000138.1:0-1081 GCA_964603015.1 uncultured Thermotogaceae bacterium
AAATTTCTTGTGAATAACGGGATAAAAGAAATTATTTTAGTTTCACAAGATAACACTCTCTACGGAGCGGATTTGTATGGAAAACAATCTTTACCAGAATTATTGAACAAAATAAACGAAATTGAAGGTAATTTCTGGGTTAGAGTTATGTATTTACACCCAGATTTTATAAACGATGAGATAATAGATGCTATACACAATAACGAAAAAGTATTAAACTATTTTGATATTCCAGTTCAAAATGGTTCTGATAATGTTTTGAAACTTATGGGAAGAGTCAGAATGAAAGATAAAATAAAAGATATTGTTAGAAAGGCTAAATCCAATGGATCTGCAGTCAGAACTACTATATTATTAGGGTTTCCAGGTGAAACCGATGAAGATTTTAAAGAAACTATGGATTTTGTCGATGAGATAGAATTCGATAGATTGGGAGTATTTTCTTACTCTCCTGAAGAAGGAACACCAGCTTATGAATTTGATTTCTCTGTAGATGAAGAAACAAAGGATAAAAGAGTCGATTCTCTACTTGAACTTCAAAAAGCTATTTCTGAAGATATTATGGAAAAATATATTGGTAAGACTTTAGACGTTTTAGTTGAAGAATACACTGATGGAGTTTACGTGGGAAGATCATTTATGGATGCTCCAGAAATAGATGGTAATGTTCTTTTTAAGTCTGATGAAAATATTGCTTTAGGTTCTTTTGTTAAGGTGAAAATCACAAATTCTCTTGATTATGATTTGGAGGGAGAAATATTATGAATGTACCTAATTTAGTATCAATATTAAGAATATTAATGACAGTACCTGTGTATATCTTGACAGTAATGGGTCCAGATTATAAAATAGCTGCTTTGGTTATATTTGTAATTGCAGCATTAAGTGACCTTTTTGATGGATGGTATGCCAGAAAATTCAATCAAATCACAGATCTCGGAAAGTTCTTAGATCAAATTTCTGATAAAATACTAATAAATACTGTTTTTATAGCTCTTTTAGGTGCTGGAATAGTTCCTGGATGGTTTGTAGCCATTATTGTTTCAAGAGATATATTTGTAAGTGGCATAAGAATGTTTTT
>CAZRTN010000138.1:1181-4696 GCA_964603015.1 uncultured Thermotogaceae bacterium
GAAAGAATTTCTGGTTTCCCAACTTTTGTTTATGATGTTGAAAAACTTGGTTATTTTGCTAAAGACGGTGTTTTAAAAACCTTATGGTTTGGAGTGCATGGTGGAAAAACATTAGAAGGAATTTATTCAGAAGTTAAAAGGTCTATTATATTCAACTCCATAGATGTTTCTAAAGAAACATTTGTACCTCATATTACTGTAGGTCGCATTAAAAAATACCCTGACCACTGGAAAGCTTTATTGGGATCAATTGATTTCGAAAAAATAGAAATACCAGTTGATTCTGTTGGACTTTATTCATCTAAATTAACTAAAAAAGGACCCATTTACAAAAAAATGTACACGATTGACTTTGAGGGAGGCGTAATAATTAATGGCTAAGAAAAAAACCGATAATAATAATGGTGGAAAAGACCAGTTACTTGAAAAATTAGTCAAAGAATTAGAAAAAAACCACGGTAAAGGTTCTGTAATGCTTATGGGAAAAGGAAATACAGATAATCATGTAGCTTCAGTTCCAAGCGGTGTGCTTTCTCTTGATGTTGCCTTGGGTATAGGCGGATTACCAAGAGGAAGAATAGTAGAAATATATGGTAATGAAAGTTCAGGTAAAACCACTTTGACTTTACAAGCTGTATCAGAAGTACAAAAACATGGTGGAGTGGCAGCGTTTGTTGATGCTGAACATGCTTTAGATATTGAATATGCAGAACATCTTGGTATTGACGTTGACAAATTGATTGTTTCACAACCAGATTTTGGTGAACAAGCTTTAGAAATAGTCGATTCTTTAGTTAGATCTAACATGGTTGATATAGTGGTTCTTGATTCTGTTGCAGCTTTAGTTCCAAAAACAGAAATCGATGGAGCCATGGGAGATACACACGTTGGACTACAAGCAAGACTAATGTCACAAGCTTTGAGAAAATTAGCTGGTAGCGTTAGTAAATCAAAAACTATTGTTGTATTTATCAACCAAGTTAGAATGAAAATCGGTGTAATGTATGGTAACCCAGAAACCACAACTGGTGGAATCGCTTTAAAATTCTATTCTAGTGTAAGAATTGAAGTAAGAAGAGGAAGCCAAATAAGAGAAGGTAAAGAAGTTAAAGGTAATGAGACAAAACTTAAAGTTGTTAAAAACAAAGTAGCACCTCCTTTTAAAGAATCTCAAGTTGATATGATTTATGGAGAAGGTATTGCAAAAGAGAATGATGTTTTTAATCTAGCAGTTGAAGAAGGACTAATTCAAAGAAAAGGTGCTTGGTTCTCTTACATAGACGATAACGAAGAAGAAGTTAGTTTAGGACAAGGAAAAATTAATTCTCTAGAATACTTAAAAGAACATCCAGAGCTTTTAGAATTTTTCGAATATGAAATTAGAAAGAAAAAAGATTTATACATCCCAGAAGACTTGGAAAAGAAAATAAAAGAAATGCAAAAAGGTAAAAAAACAGCATCTAAAAAAGAAGAAGAACCTCAGGATGACTCTGATGAGAAAAAATGATCCTGATTCTTTGAACGATGCTGAAAATTCAGCTGCTCATCTTATAAAATATAGAATGAGAGCTGAAAAAGAATTAAGAAGAAGACTTAAGGAAAAAGGTTATAATGATAATATCATAGATGAGTTAATTATGAAATTAAAAAAAATAGGTGTTATTGATGATTATAAATTCGCTTATTTATACATGTATGATAAAGTCACTTTGAACAAAAAAGGGACCATCGCAGTTTCTAACGATTTACTTAAACTTGGTGTTGAAAAATATATCGTTGATGAAACAGCCCAAAAAGTAAAAAATGAAGTTAATATGTACGAAATCGCTAAAGAAACAGCAAAGAAATATTTATCTACAAAAAATGATTTTTTAAAACTGAGAAAATATTTATTTAGAAGAGGATTCGATACGGAAATAATAGAATATGTGATTAAAGATTTAGGAGGTGAAGCGGATGATTATTAATATAATAATCGCTGTAGTCGTAGCTATTATTGGTATATTTTTAGGAATATTTTTGGGAAATTCAAAGTTTATCGGAAGTTTAAAGAATAAAAAAGAATTACTTGAAAAAGACATTGAATATGCTAAAAAAGAAGCTAAAGATATAAAAGAAAAAGCTTTAGAAGATGCAAAAAATTTGAGAAAAAAAGAAATAGTTGAAGCAAGAGAAGAAATCCACAAAATGAGAAGAGAATTTGACAAAGATATAAAACAGCAAAAAGACGAATCAAAAGCTCTTGAAGACCGCTTAATTAGAAGAGAAGAAAACTTGGATAGAAAAGAAGAAAATTTGGATAAAACTAAAGAAAAAGTCGAAAAAGAAAAAACTGAAATTGAAAAAATGAAAAAAGATGCTCAAGATAAATTAAATGAAGTAGCAAATTTATCTGAAGAAGAAGCTAGACAAATAATTATGAATGAAGTAAAAGAAAAATACGAAGTTGATATCGCTCAAAAATTCAAGGAAATTAAAGAAAATTATGAAGAAGATGCAAAGAAATATTCAAAATGGGTTATAACAACTGCAATTCAAAGATACGCATCCGATGTTACTTCTGAGATAACAACATCTACTGTAGTTCTTCCAGCAGATGACATGAAGGGTAGAATTATAGGTAGAGAAGGTAGAAATATAAGAACTTTTGAAAAATTAACAGGAACAGATTTAATTATAGACGATACACCAGAAATAGTTGTACTTTCATGTTTCAACCCTCTAAGAAGAGAGATCGCAAAAAGAACACTTGAACAATTAGTCGCTGATGGAAGAATTCACCCAGCTAGAATTGAAGAAATGTATGAAAAAACTAAAACAGAAGTTGAAGAGTATATTAAAGATGCAGGTAAAGAAGCAATTATGAGAGTAGGAATTAAACAACCTCATCCAGAAATAGTCAAACTATTAGGTAGATTGAAATACAGAACAAGTTATGGTCAAGACGTTTTAGAACATTCAATCGAAGTTGCTCAATTTGCTGGACTTATGGCTTCTGAATTAGGATTAAATGTAGAACTAGCTAAAAGGGCTGCTTTATTCCATGATCTTGGTAAAGCTATAGACCATGAAGTTGAAGGTTCACATGCTCTTGTTGGTGGTCAAATCGCCAAAAGATACAATGAAAAATTAGAAGTTATAAATGGTATGCAATATCATCATAATGAAGTTGATCCAATGACTCCTGAAGCAATTCTTGTTGGAGCTGCAGATGCTTTATCAGCTGCTAGACCAGGAGCGAGGAGAGAAACATTGGAAAACTATGTGAGAAGAATAGAACAATTAGAAGATATAGCAAAATCTTTCAGATACGTTGATAAAGCTTATGCAATTCAAGCAGGTAGAGAACTTAGAATTATTGTTCAACCAGAAAAAATTGATGATGCTATAGCAGAAAAACTATCTCAAGATATATCAATACAAATAGAAGAAAAAATGCAGTACCCTGGAGTAATAAAAGTTACTGTTATAAGAGAAAAAAGAAGCGTTTCATACGCAAGCTAATAAATCAAAAA
>CAZRTN010000139.1:0-1167 GCA_964603015.1 uncultured Thermotogaceae bacterium
TTCAGACATGAAAAATACCCATTTGAAAAAGGTGAATGGGAAGAAGTTTATAAATCATCTTGGATGAGAATAAACGATATTGAAATGCCTAATTATGCTACAACAATGGATGATATAGAAATAACAACAGATATATCATTAGTTGAATTCCCTACAGATAGAACACAGCCAGCTGATAAAGGTGAAGTTACTGCTATATTAGTTACAGATGAAGAAGAAAAAGAATATGTTGGTAACATGGTTTCTCCTGGTGAATATAACATAACTATTCCAGCAGAAGCTTTAGAAGGACTTTCTTCTGAGACTTATACAATTATTATTACTGCAACATATGGCGGATTCACATCAACAGAAACTGGTTCAATTCTTATTTACTAATTTCAATCATAGGGGGCGAAAGCCCCCATATTTTAAACGTGTTGAACCGAGGAGTGATTAGATGTATTGGAAATATTTAATTAAAAGAATAATTATAGCGATTATAATGTTTGTTATTTTGGTTTTTATTTTCTCTGCTTTATTCAATACAGTTATGGATAGAACTTTGAAGAACCAAATTAATGAAATGATAAATTCTGAAATATTAATTAGGGCAAAGGGATCAGCTTCATTTGATTCTGGAGCATATAGAGAGCAAAGAGAAAAATACTATTATGAAAAATATCATTTAAATGATCCTTATATGAGTAGAGTTTTATGGAGAACTGTTGATACAGTTACTTTTAACTTTGGGAAATCTACCTCGTTAAAATCTAGCCAAGGTAGTAGAGAAGTTAAAGACATTATTTTTGAAACTATACCGAGAACATTGATTCTATTTACTACAGCTATTTTAATAGACATATTTTTAGGAATATTAATCGGTATGAAAAAAGCACAAAAACCAGGATCATTTATGGACAAGAGCACTTCTGTAGTAACAATGATAGTTTATGGAATGCCTTCATGGTGGCTTGGTATGATTATGATTATGTTTTTTTCATATACTCTGAATATATTCCCTTCTGGTGGGATGAACTCAGTTCCTACGCCAACAGGGTTTGCCTATATTTTAGACTTTTTACACCATTTAGCATTACCTGTATTAGTATTAGTTGGTATTGGGTTTTGGGCTAGAGCTTTTTTGACCAGAAATATTGTCCTTGGAACTTTACAAGAAGACTATAT
>CAZRTN010000139.1:1267-4660 GCA_964603015.1 uncultured Thermotogaceae bacterium
GGTCTTGTTGTACTAGATATCGTGTATGGTCTACTTGATCCAAGAATTAAAGTAGGTGGTAAATAATGAATTTCACAGATATAAAATATAAATTAAGAGAATTCTGGAATGAATTTAAAGTAGTAAAATCCGGTTTAGTAGGTATTTTTCTTTTATTAGTACTTCTTGGATTACTTATTTTTGAACCTTTGATAATAAATTTTCCTGAAACAGGAGAAAGATGGAGAGATATTACTTATTGGCAAGATAACCCTCAAAACGCTGCCCCAGCTTGAACTAACATTTTTAAATCTGAAAAGGGTAGTGTAAGCGAAAAATTAAAAGTTGATGATTTTGTTTTGAATGAAAATGCAAACTTAAATATATATGATATTACTTTTAATTATGACTATGATTTTGATGTTCCTCCAGATGAAATAATATTTAAAAACGAATCTAAGGGTACTTTTGTTTATATTATTGAGATAGAAAGACCAGATGGGGTAAAATTATCTCTTTTCAAATCCAATATAAACAATAACGAAGAAAAAACAGATAGATTCAGTTTATCAAAATCAGCTCAGGATACAGCATTCAAATTACTGAAGGAATATGACACTCAAGCTGTTAATTCTGTTAATAAAAATAATTTAAAAGGTATAGATGTTTTATTCACAAAAGCAGAAAAAGGTATGCTTGAAAATAAAAATCCTTTAAAAGGTACATATAAATTCAATGTGAAAATTTTGAACCCAGGTGGAAATGGGGTAGTCAACAACCCTAGAATGAAAATTGCTGGAGATGTTTATGGGATACTTGGAACTGATTCATCCAAAAGAGATTTATGGTCAGGACTTATTGTAGGAATAAAGTGGGCTTTATTTATAGGTCTATTTACATCTACAATATCAGTTCTATTAGGTGTTATTTATGGTGTAATTTCTGCATTTTTTGGAGGTTTTGTTGATTCTGTTATGCAGAGAATATTTGAACTTTTTGTATCGGTGCCTTTGTTACCAATATTAATAGTCTTATCTGCAATCTTTAAACCTAGTATATGGATACTTGTTTTTATAATGTGTGCATTTTTCTGGGTAGGGCCAGTTAGGACAGTTAGAAGTATTGGTTTTCAAATAAAAGAAGAAACATTTATTGAATCTTCAAAAGCTTTAGGTGCTTCAAAAGCAAGACTTATTTTCAAACATATGGTACCTTTATTGATCCCATATTCATTTGCAAGCATGGCTTTATCTGTGCCAATGGCAATTGTTTATGAAGCAACTATTAGCGTTATAGGCTTAGGAGATTCTAGTATCGTTACTTGGGGACAAATGCTTCAAGACGCACTCTCAGCTGGAGCGGTTACTCAAGGAATATGGTGGTGGGTAGTTCCACCAGGATTGATGATTGCAATAGTTGGAATGACTTTTGCTTTTATAGGATTTGCAATGGATAAGATTTTACTTCCAAAATTGAAAACAAGGTAGTGGTTTAGAATGGAAAATGTTTTAGAAGTTAAAAATTTAAAAATGTACTATTATACAACAAAAGGGCCCGTTAAGGCTGTTGATAATATATCTTTCAACTTAAAAAAAGGGGAAACTCTTGGGTTGGTTGGAGAATCTGGTTGTGGAAAAACAACAACTGGATTTTCCATATTAAAAATGCCTGCACCTCCTGGAAAAATAGTTGAAGGAGAAATTTTAATTAATGGTGAAAATATTGTAGATTATGATGAAAAATATTTAAGAAAAAATATACGCTGGGAAAAAGTAGCAATGGTATTCCAAGGGGCGATGAACACTCTAACTCCTGTTTATACAATAGAAAAACAAATGATGGAAACATTACAAGAACATAGAAAGACTGACAAAAATAAAGCTAAAGAAATAATTAAAAAATATTTAAATTATGTTGGCTTATCTGATGATGTAATGAAAAGGTATCCTCACGAATTATCCGGAGGTATGAAACAGAGAATAGCAATTGCAACAGCTCTATTTTTAGAACCTGATATAGTAATTTGTGACGAACCAACAACTGCTTTAGATGTTGTTGTTCAAGCCCAAATAATAAATCTTCTAAAAAAATTAAAAAAAGATTTAGATTTATCTTTTATATTCATTACTCATGATTTAGCAACTGAAGCAGAAGTAGCTGACAGATTGGTAATTATGTATGGTGGAAAAATTGTTGAAATAGGTATGAACAAACATATTTATGGTGAACAAGGGCCAGCTCATCCATACACTCAAAAATTGATAGGAGCTACACCATTATTACATGAAAAAGTTGGAGAATTGGCATTTATACCAGGAACACCGCCAGATTTACTAGATCCTCCAAAAGGATGTAGATTTCACGAAAGATGTCCTTATGCATTTGACAAGTGTTATGAAGAAGAACCTCCACTTAAAGAAATCGAAGAGAATCATCAAGCTGCATGCTGGAGGTGTTTTGAATGAGTGAAAATTTAATTGAAGTTAAAAATCTAAAGAAGTGGTTTCCTGTCAGAAGAACTGCAAAAGAATTTTTTACCGGTCAACAAAATCACGTTAAAGCAGTAGATGGAATAACTTTCAATATAAAAAAAGGTGAAATATTTGGTTTAATAGGTGAATCAGGTTGTGGTAAAACGACTACAGGGAAACTAATTATGAAATTATTAGACCCAACAGATGGACAACTTATTTTTAATAATGAAGATGTTACTCATACTGATAATGAAAGATTAAAACAATACAGAAAAGAAGTTCAAATGATTTTCCAAGACCCTTACGCATCTATGAATCCAAGATTCAAAATAAAAGATGTTTTGGAAGAACCATTAATAATTCATAAAATTGGTGAAGATACTTATAAAAGAATTGATATGATCAAAAAAGCTTTAGAAGAGGTGCATCTACAGCCTGCTGATGAATTTATGTTTAGATACCCTCATATGCTTAGCGGGGGTCAGAGACAAAGAGCAGCTACAGCTAGATCTTTGATTTTGAATCCAATTATGATGGTTGCTGATGAACCTGTTTCTATGATTGATCTATCTACAAGAGCAGAAATCTTACATATGATGAAAACAGTACAAAGAGACTTAAATTTGACTTATTTATATATCACTCATGATTTGTCTACTGCAAGATATTTTACAGATAGAATAGCTGTTATGTATTTGGGGAGAATAGTTGAAATGGGAACTCCTGACGATGTTATAGATAACCCACTTCATCCATATACAAAAGCTTTGATAAGTGCTGTTTGCGAACCAAAAACTGGAAAACAAAATACTTACAAAGAAGTTCCAATTAAAGGAGAAATCCCTTCTGCATCTTCAATACCAAAAGGTTGTAGATTCCATACAAGGTGTCCTTTTGCTAAAAATGATTGTATAGAAAAGAAAGAACCAGAGTTAGAAAA
>CAZRTN010000140.1:0-4644 GCA_964603015.1 uncultured Thermotogaceae bacterium
TTTGGTCATAAAAGCTACCTCCTAATTGAATGTATTACTTTGTATTTTTTTGTATTACTTTTTAATAATACCTTTAATTTGTTTCTTTATGTTGAACAAATTATTAATTTATAATATCGTTATAAAATACAACTGATTCAATAGGCTTTATAATATATTTCTTTTTTTTACTTTCTAAATATTCAAATATAATTTACGTAATATTTTTCTTATTTTAACTATTTAGGTTTAATATAATAACGTATTTCATTATATTATTATGTAATACTGAGATTTGTTAAAAACCTTCTCGTCAAGATTGTTTACAAATCAAAAAAGAGAGATTCTCCCTCCAGAAGAATCTCTCTTTTAATTTATTTTATTTGTTATTTTTCTTTCTTCTTTTAACTTTTATTTTTGCATTAGGATGATTTTTCTTTAATCTTTTTTCTATTTCTTTTTGATTATCCGCAGGTGCAAAATCAACTTCCATTCCGATTTTATTTGCTTTCATAACAACTGCATTGATTTTATCCCCAATTCTATAAATCTTTCCAGTTTTCTGACCTAAAAGTCTATTTCTATCGCTATCATATTCAAAATAATCATTCAATTCAGATATATGAATTAAACCGTTAATCATTTTTTCTGGGATCTCTACAAAAAGACCAAATTTTGTTACTCCGGTTATGTATACTTCGTATATTTCACCTATATGATGAGCTATATATTCAACTTTTTTCATATCTCTTAAATCCCACTCAGCTTTATCAGCTACCCTTTCTTGCTTTGAACATTGATCAGCAATTTCTGGTAAAAGAGTTTGATATTTTTCAATATCTGATTTTTTAAGAGTTCCTTTGCTTTTTATGAATTTTTTTAATAATCTGTGAACAATTAAATCTGGATACCTTCTAATAGGAGATGTGAAATGAGTATATGACATTGAAGCTAATCCAAAATGTCCAATATTTTCATTAGAATACATTGCTCTTTTCATAGATTTTATCAATATTTTTTGAATAGAATCAGCTAAAGGATGATCTTTTGTATTTTCTAATACTTGTTGTAAAGCCTTTGGATGCATATTCATAGGCATTTTACTTTTCATCCCAAGCATTTCTAAATAATTCTTTAATTGTATTACCATATCTGGATCTGGGTCTTCATGGACTCTATATATAAAAGGTAAATCTTGTGCATCAAAATACTCTGCAACTGTTTCGTTTGCTTTTATCATAAATTCTTCAATCATTCTTTCTGATTGTCCTCTTTTCACTGGTTTTATATCTTTTACATTTCCTTTTTCATCAAATTCAAAATAAACTTCTGTGCTTTCTATATCTACTAAAGAGCCTCTTTCTTTTCTATTGTTTCTTAGAATTTTCATGAGCTCTATCATATTTTTTAAATCTTCTTCTAAAAAACCTATTTCACTTTTAATTTCTTCTGAAGGTTCTTCGGAAAGTAATTCATTCACTTTGTTATAAGTCAATCTTTTTACACTTTTGATTATCCCATTATTAATTTTTGAATCTACAACATCACCGCTTTTGTTAATTTCCATTTCAAGTGACATTGTTAGTCTTTCTTCTCCCTCAACGAGCGAACACATCCAATCTGAAAGCTCATGAGGAAGCATAGGAATCACAGTATTTATTAAGTAAACACTTGTAGCTCTATTCAATGCTTCTTTATCTAATTCAGAATTTTCTTTAACATAATGAGATACATCAGCTATATGTACACTCAATTCATAATTTCCATTATCTAAAATTTTAATACCTATAGCATCATCAAAATCTTTAGCAGTTTCACCATCAATAGTGAATATATTTTGGCCTATAAAACTTCTTCTTCCTTTTTTTTCTTTAGAAGAAATGTTCTTAGGTATTTTTTTCACTTCATCTTCAACTGATTCAGGAAACTCTTTAGGTTTTGGTAAATCATGTTTTGAAATAACTATTGGTAAATCAACACCAGGATCTTCTGCATCTCCTATGACATTTATTATTTTAGCTTCTGGATTCTTTGTAGTTTTTCCATAATTTTTTATTTCTATTTCGACTATTTGGCCATCTTTTGCTTTGTTCATATCTTCAGGAGCTATATAAAAATCAGTATTTATCTTCCCGTCTACAGGTACAACAAAACCAAACATCTTTTTCTTCTCAAATCTACCAACAACTTTCTCTAAGTTTCTTTCAAGTATTTTAACAACTTCACCTGCATCAAGGTCTCTCCATTTACCTTTCTTATGAACTAATACTTTATCTCCATGAAGAGAATTGTTACTCTTTTCTACAGGAATTGCAATTTCTTCTCCATCTTCTTTTTTAACAAAACCCATATTACCACTTTTAATAAATTCTATGATACCTATAACAGTATCTTTATCTGGTATATTATATCTGTTTCTACTATCTTTAAATATTTTTCCTTCTTCGAGTAACATTTTTAATTTTTTTCTAATTTCCTTTTTTTGATCTTTTTTTGTTGCATCTAATTCTTGATAAATTTCTTTTTGTATTTTTTTACCTTTTTTCAATAAATTTATTATTTTGCTTTCTAAATTATTCATCCAAACCCTCCTTTGAAGGTTGTATATTATTCATGCTTTCTATCTATTTCAAAGAATGATGCTAACCGTGGATTGAACATAAATTTCACCGTTCCAACTGGCCCATTTCTTTGTTTACCAATTATCAATTCGGATTCATGTATTTCGTTCAAAACAAGTTTTTCATCGCCTTCTCCTCTTCGTTTATAATAAGAGTCTCTATATAAAAACATTACTATATCAGCATCTTGTTCTATAGCTCCCGATTCTCTCAAATCACTCAATCTTGGCCTTTTGTCTTCTCTTTGCTCTACAGCCCTTGATAATTGTGAAAGAGCAACAACTGTTATGTCTAATTCTCTAGCTAACAATTTAAGAGATCTAGATATTTCTGAGATTTCTTGTTGTCTGCTTTCTGAATTACCAGATTTTCCAGACATTAGCTGTAAATAATCAATAACTAAAACTTCTATATCAAATTCTCTTTTTATTCTTCTAGCTTTTGCTCTTAAAGACCTAGAATCTAAACCTGGTTCATCATCTAGTATCAAACTTGAGTCAGTTAACTCTCCCGCTACTTGAGTAATCATACTCCACTCATCATCTGAAATTTGACCAGTTCTAACTTTTTGCAAATCAACTCTTGATTGATAACAAATTATTCTATTTGTAAGCTGCTCTTTTGACATTTCCAGAGAAAAAATTGCGACACCTACGTTATGTTTTATACTCATGTTTGTAGCTAAATTTAAGGCGAAAGATGACTTACCCATGGAAGGTCTAGCAGCAATTATTATCAAATCTGATTTATGAAAACCAGATGTTATAGCATCTAAAGAAGAGAAACCTGTAGGTAATCCTGTAACTAATCCTAGTTCTCCCCTTCTATATTTATTTTTTAATTCAACTACCTGATCAACAACATCAGGAACAATAGTCGATAATGATTCATATGTTCTTGTAGCTCGAGCTTCAGCAATTGAAAATATTCTCTTTTCAGCGAATTCTAATATTTCTTTTGCATCTCCAACTGTTCGAACTGACTCAACTATTTCAGAAGAAGCTTTTATTAAATTTCTTAGCAATGCCTTTTCTTTTACTATATTAGCGTAATACATAACATTAGCAGTAGTAGGAACAACTTGAGCTAGATGTATTAAGCTTTCTTCTCCACCAACTTTTTCAATAAGGCCTAGATTCCTTAATTTGTCTATTAAAGTTACTGTATCTACAGGTTGTGCTGAGGAGAAAACTTGTTCAATTGTTTTGAATATGATTTTATGTTTTTCTAAATAAAAATCACTATACCTCACTTCTTCAAGAACGTCTTCTAAAACAGTAGGATCCATTAATATACTTCCTATTACTGATTCTTCTGCTTCTATTGAATGTGGAGGATTTAGAGATAATGAGTCCATTTTTGGCCTCCTTATGTTATAATATTTTGAGGTGATTTTCAATGGGACTAATTATAAATATATTATTCTTTTTTTCAGTCATAACTTTGATTCTGTCCATATCTTATTTTATAACTGCTTCTAGTGAACTTAAAAAAGGTAAAAGTAAAGACGTTGAAAAAGTTAAGCAAGAAGACCAAAAAGCTTATCTTATGCTTGTTATATTTATTTCAACTCTTGTAATATCATTAATTTTAAGCATTATTTTTTATTGATTATTTCTTTTTCTACATATTCACTAGTAGTTGATTTTAAAAGAGATGAATAACTAAGTTTAAACTTTAAAATATCCCCTATTTTATAATTGATATCACAGTCTGTTATATCAATTATTGTATGATCGGAACTGGCATGTAGCACTTGGATTTTTTCATCAAAAGGAATTAATCCACCTGGATTAATATCTTGTTCTCCAATAGCAAGTATGCATTTTTTCCTCCACCCTTTGTCTTCAAAGTGAGGTTTTCTGCCAAATGCATCTAAACCAATTTTACCTTCTGGGATAGAGGGTTTTTCTTTTATTTCTATTATTTCAGCTTCTAGTACAACAGCATCTTGATAAGCCCCTGGAACTATTCTGTTATTAGTAACATCTGTTCCACACATTATTGATTCGCCTAATCTATAATGATTTAAACCTTCTGACAA
>CAZRTN010000141.1:0-4610 GCA_964603015.1 uncultured Thermotogaceae bacterium
TACGGGAAGATTCGGCTTGCGGGCTTTCCAATAAAACATCATGATAATAATTTAGCAGGTAAGACAGCTCCATAAGTGCTCGTATGAATCACTGAAATGTCTTTATGATCTTTCAAAATTTTTCTTCACAAGAAAAAAGATTTGATAATAATCAAGAGAATAAACTAATAAGAGGGTTTAAGTTTATAAACAATAACGCAGTAAATCTTTTATCTTCATTAACAGCAAGTCTTTTGATGATGTTAGTTTATATATTATTAGGATAAATACTAAACCAGTTGCTTAAAAGTGACTGGTTTTTTCTTACTATTTTGTAAGAAAAAATGTTTTTAAATAGTAAGTTTCTCGTTGTATATTTGTCTTGACAATAATAATAAGAGGTGAAATAAATGAATATATTAAAAATGGAAAATATATCAAAAAAATACGGTAATGGAGAAACAGCCCTCAATGCTTTAAACAATGTAAGTTTAAACGTTGAAGAAGGAGATTTTATAAGTATAGTTGGTCCAAGTGGTTCTGGCAAATCAACTTTATTAAACATTTTAGGGTGTATAGATTCTCCCACAGAAGGTGAAATATTTATAGAAAATGATAATATCACAAAATTATCTGATAAACAAATGGCTATTTTTAGAAGGAGAAAATTAGGTTTCATTTTTCAATTTTATAATTTGATACCAGTTTTAACTGCTGAAGAAAACGTTTTGTTCCCTTTGATGCTGGATAATCGAAAAGCAGATATGAGCTATATAAACAGAATATTCGATATTCTACAAATAAACCATAGAAGAAATCACTTTCCTCAAGAGTTGAGTGGGGGTGAACAACAAAGATTCGCAATTGCAAGAGCCTTATCTTCAAAACCATCTTTAATTTTAGCAGACGAACCTACTGGAAATCTTGATTCTAAGAATTCTGAAGAAGTAATTAATTTAATGGTTGAAATGCATAAAAAATTAAAACAAACTATTATTATGGTTACACATAATCAGGAGATAGCCAATATCGCTAACAGAAAAATTGAGATTATAGACGGAAAGATTGTTTCAGATGAAAGGATGCTTAAAAATGGCTAATTATGATTTTATATCTAATAGATTTTTGAAAAAGAATAAAAAAAGATCTATCTCGATAATATTGACAATTGTTTTTTCAATAGCTCTTATAACAGGAATTCTCAACTATGGGCTATTGTATAGAGAGATGAAATTGGAAGAGATGTACAAACAAACTGGAGAATATCACTCCATAGGTTATAATCTATCTTCCGATAAAATTGATAAGATTAATTCGAACTTTCAAGTTGATAAAACTGGAGAATTTAAGATATTTGATAACATAGAAAATGATTCAACATATCTAAGAGAGATTAGAATGTCTTGGATGGATGAAAATTCTCTTGAAATAAATAGGATAAATATTTTGCAAGGCAATGCTCTCGAAAAAGGCAACGAGGTGTTAGTTGAAAAATGGATGGCTGATTTTCTGGAAATAAAACCAGGAGATAAATTAAAATTGAAAGGGTATGATGAAAAAATAGTGTCTGGAATTATACGTAACATAACAGGCTCAAGACTAAGAGGATCCGCCCTTGTAATAACTAAAAATGAAAAACTCTTTGATTCAGAAAGAGATTTATTAATAAGAATCAGTTCAGAAAATATCGAAAAAGACGTAAACACGCTTATTATGAAATATAATATAGAAGATTATTCCATAAATTATAGCCTTTTACAGTATTTAAATGAAAGAAATTTGTTCAGCTACCCTGTAATTCTGCTGATAGTGTTGCTGTTTTTTGTGTCGACTTTTTCTATAATGAGTATATACAACATGTCTATAATCGAAAGAATAAAGGAAATAGGCATGATAAGAGCAATAGGCGGAACAAAAAAACAGATAAAACGAATTATTTACAAAGAGAGTTTTTTATTGAGTTTGATAGGTATACCATTTGGCTTGATAATTGGACATATACTCCCATATATATTTGGTTTAATATTTAAAATAGATGTATCTCTTATAAATATTAATGTTTATGTCATTTTATCTGTTGTTGCCATGGCTATTCTATCCTCTTTTCTCTCAGCCAGAAAGTCAATTAAAACAGCTTTGAGCTTAACCCCTATAGAATCTATAAAAAAAGAACAAAGTCAGGAAAAAGATAGAATAGTGAAAGAAAATATTATGTCAAAAATCTTTGAAAAGATATTTGGCATAAAAGGGAAAATTGCATACAAAAATTTAAAAAGAAACGGTAAAAAATCTACTTTAACAATTTTTTCTATGGCTTTGATGGTAACTTTATTCATAACTTTTAGCTTTGTAATAAAAAGTATGAATGCATCTTTTGTAACCTCTCAATATGTAAAAGGGGATTATGAAATCATTGATGAAAGCAGAATTGAAAATGCTGGATTTACAAAAAAACAAATAGAAGGATTATACGATATAAAAAATATACAAGAAATAAAGTTGATGAAGAAAACGATAGTTCAGTTTCCCTACGAAGAGTTTCAAATACCAGATATATACAAAAGCAATGCAAAACAGATTAAAGAAGATGGAAAAGATTACTTTCTTTTATACTCAGATATTTATGGTTATTCAGAAAAAATGATTCAAGAAATGGAAGAATTCCTGGTGTCAGGTGATATAGATTTATCTATTATGCAAGAGGGTAAATATGTTTTAATACCAGAATCATATTCAGAACAGAATAAAATATCCGTTAATGACACGATAACTATATACAAAAACAATGAAAAAATAGAGCTTTTGGTAGCTGGAGTTTATAATAAAATACCCTATACATTTTCATACCACAATATTGGAGCGAGATTAATTGTATCCAACGAGATATTTTCTGAACTATTTTCAGATGATAAATACAAAAAAATAGTAATTGATACTGATGTTCAAGTTGATGAAAACGAAATGATAATAGTTTTATCACAGTTTGCTTCCAAAGTTTCTGGTGGAGAGATTATCTCTTTTCAAGAAGAATCTGAAAAATTAGAAAATCAGGTTAGAATCGTCTCATTTATAGGTAACTCTATAATAATATCTATTCTAATGTTGTCAATTTTTAGTTTGTCTAATACTATAAATACGAACATATTATTAAGAATAAGAGAATTTGGTTCCATGAGAGCCCTTGGTTTAGAAAAGAAGGGATTAAAAACTTTGATATCAATAGAAGGAATATCTTTTGGACTAATCGCTTCATTCTGGGGGATAATTTTTGGTAGTTTATTTGGAGTTTTATGGTTTGTGTTAATGCGCATTTCACAAGATGCTTTTCTGATTTTTAGAATTCCTTATTTATACTTAATTTTAACACCGATTGCAGTTGTGTTTCTAGGTTATTTAATCACTTTGATTTCAGTACAATCAATAAAAAAGAAACCAATAATAGAAATGATTAAAAATAATGAATGAGTTTACTCATTCATTATTTCTTTTAAGGTATAATTAGTTTTAGTGGGGGTGAATTTAATGAAAATATTGTTAGTTGAAGACGATGATTCTTTGGCAACAGGAATTACTTACGCTTTGGGAAAAGAGGAATGGGAAATTGATTCTGTTATAAATAAAGAACAAGCTTTAAAGAAAATAGACAGTCATTCTTATGATTTTTTTCTGTTGGATATTATGCTTCCAGATGGTAATGGTTTTGAAATATGTGAATATATTAGAAAAGAAAAAGATTCTCCCATAATATTTTTAACAGCAAGAGATGAAGAAGTAAATATCATTAAGGGGTTAGACATGGGAGCAGATGATTATATAACTAAACCTTTTACTATAGGCGAATTAACTTCTAGAATAAAAGCTATATATAGAAGAATAGATCATAGAAAGAGTAATTTATTAGATTTTGGAGATCTAAAGATAAACATAAATAAACAGGAAGTAAAAATAAATGGAAAAAGAATTAGATTAACTCCTTCTGAATTTAAAATCTTATATATACTATCTATAAACAGTTTAAAAATAATGTCTAAAGAAAAAATTCTACAATCATTATATGATGATGTCGATGAAATGTATGATGAAAATACTCTGTCTGTATATATTAGAAGAATTAGAGAAAAGATAGAAAAACAACCTTCTAAACCTGAATATATTAAAACTATAAGAGGGATAGGATATAAATTCGACAAAAGAGGTGTTTAAAATGTTTTCGTTTATAAATTATAAAAACAGAAAGATGATAGTTGTGTTGATCATTTTATTTGTTATCTTATCTTTATTTATACTTATAAACTATACAGTATCAATAAAAGAGATTATGAAAAATAGAGATTTATACATTATAAATAGTTTAGTAGAGAAAAATCCAGAATTGGAAACAGCGATAGTAAGTACTTTCAAGAATGCCCTGAACTCTGAAAATACTGAAATAGTTGACAAATACTTAGTTTCACAAGATTATAATTTCGAATATGGAGATTTAACTGAAGTAAATACAAAAAATATATCTTTTTTAATATTTTTAATGGTAATAATTGGTCTGTTTATTTTCTTATATCAGGACAAAGTTTTCCAGGATATGGAAGTAAAATTATATAAATTGATACACAATATAGATAAGGCGATGAACT
>CAZRTN010000142.1:0-4606 GCA_964603015.1 uncultured Thermotogaceae bacterium
CGACTCCAAGAGCTTTTGCTACCTCATGTCCAATTATTACTCCACCCATTGCTGGAGATACTATTAATTCTATATCATTTGGTAATTTTTTTGCTATTTCTTGACCCAATATTTCAGCATTTTTTGGATTTTTCAACACACTGGCACATTGAACGTATTTATCTGAATGATTTCCAGATGAAAGTTTAAAATGTCCTTCTAAAATCGCTTCTGAATTTATTAACATATCCATAATTTTTTGCATTTAAAGACCTCCATTTATATTATTTTTCAATTCAATTACCGATTTTTCAGGATCTTCTGAGAAAATTATTCCACGAGAGGAATTTATAACAAACTCTTTATCTTTTACTTGTTCCAAGGTTCTATTCAAATCTCCGCCTTGAGCTCCTATTCCAGGTATTAAATAAATCATATTTTCATTGATTTTATTTATTTCTTTGAACTTGTCATTGGTCGCACCAACAACTATACCTGCTTGGTTTTCAAATTCATCATTTAGATTTTGACTAAATCTTGTCAATTCCAAATATAACTCATTTTTCATAATGAAATCTTCTGCTGATGGATTAGAAGTTAAAGCAAGTATAAAAGCGTGAACTCCTTTTTCAAGATAAGGTGTGATGGAATCTCTTCCCATTAATGGATTAAGAGTAATTGAATCAGCCTGCAATTTATCTACAAAATAATCTGCATATGCTTTTGCAGTGTTTAAAATATCTGATCTTTTAATATCCAGTATTATTGGTATATCTGTATTTTCTTTTATGTATTTGATCGTATCTTCCATAGCCTTCATTCCATCGATTCCCGCTTTTTCATAAAAAGCTGAATTAATCTTATAACAACAAACATGATCACTTGTTTTTTCTACTATATTTTTGTTAAACTCATAAATTTTTTTATATAAATCATTTTCTTCATTATTTATCTTTTCATAATCTGAATCCAACCCCACACAAACGTGAGAATTATTTTTTTCTTTTATTTTTAAATATTTATTATAAAACATATAAGTCCTCCCAATCATTTTTTAGGTTTTCTGGTAGTTCAGGATCCATCATTACAGCTGTTCCGATTCCAAAATAATCAGCTCCAGCATATTTAAACTCTAAAACATCATCAGAGTCATATATTCCACCGTTCCCAATTATTGAAACGTCAGGATATTTTTGCTTTACAGTGTAGACCATGGCAAGGGCGAAAGGTTTTATTATGTTACCGCTAACCCCGCCTATTCCTCTTTTAAGTAATGGTTTCCCCGTTTCAAGATCAAACTTCATCCCTTTTAAAGTATTTATAAGTGTGAAGTTTTTTACCCCTTCACTAATAGATATTTCCACTAATTCTATTATTCTGTCAGAATATCCGAGTTTTATTATAATAGGCTTTTTGGTAGATTTTTTCGTAACTCTTATACATTCTCTATAAAGTTCAAGATTTTGCATAATAGTCGCTCCACCTTTATTGACGTTAGGACATGAAAAATTCAATTCATAGGCATCTATATTAAAACTATCAATCTTTTTTATCATCATCTCAAAATCTTCTGGAGAATACCCCGCGATAGAGATTATCTTTTTCGTTTGGTATTTTTCTATTTCTGGTAATTCATTTTGAATAAATTTATCTATACCTGGATTTTGCAATCCAATGGAGTTTATAAGGCCATTTTCTATATTTACTATTCTTGGAGCTGGATTCCCTTTTTTTGGTTCTGGAGTTATCGTTTTTGTAGTTATAGCACCTATTTCACTTAAATCTATTATTTTGGATAATTCTTGAAAATTTCCTGAAGGACCTGAGCTTAATATAAATGGATTTTTTATTTCCTCAAAAATCATAGAATCACCTCAGACAATTTAAAAAGTGGCCCATCTTTACAAACCATCTTTATCCCATCTGTAGTTTCCACAGGACACCCTTTACACATACCTATTCCACATCCCATGTTTTCTTCTAAAGAAGCATAAGTATTTTTATTCATATTTTGCAGAGCTTTGAACATACCTTTAGGTCCGCAACTTATTATATTTTCAAAATTGTTTTCTTTTAACCAATCTATCGGATTCATTTTTTCTTTATTTTCTATAATAATTTTTTCATTCGAGATAATATTATTAATGAAACTATCTTTAAATCCAACCTTTATATTTTCAACCATATTTGGATATTCTTTTTCAAAGTGCAACAAAGGTGCAGCTCCACAGCCTCCACCTAATAAAACATACTTTTTATTCTGATCTATCTTTTCTATAAAACCATGCCCATATGGTCCTCTTAAAAACATGTGGTCATTTTCATTTTTTTGAGAAAGTCTCTTTGTAAAATCACCTATAATTTTTATAATAAATTCTATTGTTTTCCCATCTTGACTCATTATTGAAAAAGGTTTTGCCATATTTTTATCTTCATCATTTTTAAGCATCAAAAATTGTCCAGGCTCTATATGAACATCTTTTTCCATCTCTACTTTCAAATACATATATTCATTTTCAATTTGTTTTTCTAATATTCTTGCTTTGATCATTTGATCAACTCTTTTTCTTCGTACTTAACTTTTCCATTTACAAATACTTTTTCAACAACACCTGGCATAAAGGTATTCAAGAATGGAGTATTTTTACCGTTTGATTTTAGAGAGTTTTCTGTTATTTCCCATTCTCTTTCTGTGTCAACTAAAACTATGTCTGCATTGTACCCTTGCTTTATATCTCCAACTTTTTCAAGTCCAAATATTTTTGCTGGGTTGAAAGTAACCTTTTCTATCAAATCTTTCAAATCGATTTTCTGTTCTTTTGAAAGTTTTATGATTCCAGATAAAAGAGTTTCTATTCCACTTATTCCAGTTGGAGCTGCTTCAAATTCTACTTCCTTTTCATATTTTGCATAAGGTGCGTGATCTGAAACAATCATATCTATTGTGTTATCTCTTATAGCTTCAATAAGAGCTTTTTGAGATTTTTTGTCTGGTAACGGTGGATTTATTTTTGTGTCTGTAGAATAGCTCTCACATGCCTCTTCGTTTAACAAAAGATGGTTGTGAGTTACTTCAGAAGTAACTTTCAAGTTTTGCATTTTAGAATATTTAAGCAAATCTACTGTTTGAGATGTTGATACATGGGCAATATGAACATGTGCTCCTGTGTATTTTGAAATTTCTATATCTCTTGCCACCATTATGGATTCTGCTATTTCCGGTATTCCATAAACACCTATTTTACAAGATGTCTCTCCCTCTCTCATATTTCCTTTTGCCAATTCTGGTACTTCTGCGTGATTAATCAAAGGTCTTTTTGTCATCAAGGAATACTGAGCTGCTCTGTACATTATATTCGGGTCATAAACAGGTGCTCCATCATCTGAAAAGGCTATCGCACCTTTATCTGTCATTCCCTGCATACCAGCGAGTTCTTTACCTTCTCTTCCTTTTGTTATAGCTCCAATAGGCAATATATTTATGAGATCAAGTTCTTTTGCTTTATTTTGTATATATTCAATCATTATGGAATTGTCTATTGCAGGTTTGGTATTAGGCATCATTCCAACTGTTGTAACTCCTCCGTGTAATGCTGCCAAAGATCCAGTTTCCAAAGTTTCTCTATGATCAAATCCTGGTTGTCTGAAGTGCACATGCATATCTATTAAACCTGGAATCAAAGTTTTGCCTTCAGCAATGATTATTTCATCTGCATCAACATCTATATTTTTTTCTATTTTAGAAATCTTGCCGTCTTCTATTAAAACATCATAAACTCCATTTGTACTGTGAGAGATGATATTTGCATTTTTTATAAGTTTAATCATAAAGAACCACCACCTAATAAATGTTTTATAAGTGCGATTCTTGTAATAACTCCATTTTGTACTTGATCAAGTATTTTTGAATAAGGTTTATCAGCAATGTCTCCAGAAAGTTCTACCCCTCTGTTAATTGGTCCTGGGTGCATGAGAATTGCATTTTTATTTGCAAGAGTTTCAAACATTTCTTCTTTAATTCCAAAATATTTATTATATTCTTTTAGTGAAGGGAACAATCCTTGAGATTGTCTTTCAAGCTGCATTCTTAAACCCATTACAACATCTGCATCTTTAATAGCTTCTTTGAGGTCGTAAGTATATTTAATCGGTAGAGTTCTTATCTCTCTAGGCGAAAGTGTTGTTGGAGAGCATATAGTCACATCTGCTCCAAGCATATTTAAGAGTTTGATGTTTGACCTTACAACTCTTGAATGATAAAAGTCTCCAATAATCGATACCTTTAAACCTTTAAAACTATTAAAATTTTCATACATTGTGAATGCGTCAAGTATTGCTTGAGTAGGGTGGGCATGCAGTCCGTCACCAGCATTTATTATACTCGCATCTGAATATTTTCTTATAAATGCAGGTGTACCTGGTTCTTTATGTCTAACTACGAAGAGATCGATTTTCATCGATTTCATTGTGAGGATAGTGTCTTTAAGAGTTTCTTTTTTTGAAAAGGCACTAGAACTTGTGTTGAAGTTTAAAACGTTCATAGAAAGATATTTCTCTGCTAATTCAAAAGAGTTTTTTGTTCTTGTACTTGGTTCAACAAAAAGATTACAAACTGTCTTATCTTTCA
>CAZRTN010000143.1:0-4603 GCA_964603015.1 uncultured Thermotogaceae bacterium
CGACTCCAAGAGCTTTTGCTACCTCATGTCCAATTATTACTCCACCCATTGCTGGGGATACTATTAAATCTATATCATTTGGTAATTTTTTTGCTATTTCTTGACCTAATATTTCAGCATTTTTTGGATTTTTCAAGACACTTGCACATTGAACATATTTATCTGAATGATTACCAGAAGAAAGTTTAAAATGTCCTTCTAAAAGCGCTTCAGATTCTATAAGCATATCCATTATATTTTTCATTTAAAGACCTCCATTTATTTTATTTTTCAATTCAATAACTGATTTTTCAGGTTCATTTGAAAAAATAATTCCTCTTGATGAGTTTATAACAAACTCTTTATCTTTTACCTGTTCAAGGGTATTTTTCAAATCTCCTCCCTGAGCACCTATTCCTGGGATAAGATATATCATGTTGTCATTTATTTTATTAATTTCTTTAAATTTTTCATTCGTCGCCCCTACTACTATACCTACTTGGTTTTCAAACTCGTTATTTAACTCTTGGCTAAATTTTGTCAAAGTCAAATAGAATTTATCCTTCATTATAAAATCATTGGCAGAAGGATTAGAAGTCAAAGCAAGAATAAAAACATGAACATCTTTTTCAAGGTAAGGAGTAATAGAATCTCTTCCCATTAGAGGATTAAGAGTTACTGAATCAGCTTTGATTTTATCTACAAAATAATCAGCATAAGCTTTTGCAGTGTTTAATATATCTGATCTTTTTATATCCAGAATAATAGGTATTTCTGTATTTGCTTTTATATATTTAACTGTATCTTCCATTGCTTTTATTCCATCAATTCCTGCTTTTTCATAAAAAGCTGAATTAATCTTAAAACAACAAACATGATTTTTTGTTTTTTCTATAATATTTTTATTAAAATTATAAATTTTATTGTATAAATCTTCTTCACCATTTATCTTTTCATAATCAGAATCAAGTCCTACACATACATGAGAATTATTTTTTTCTTTTATTTTTAAATATTTATTATAAAACATATTCTTCCTCCCAATTATTAATTAATTTTATAGGTAGTTCAGGATCCATCATTACAGAAGTGCCAAGTCCAAAATAATCTGCTCCAGCATATTTGAACTCCAATACATCATTTGAATCAAATATTCCACCGTTACCAATAATACTTACTTGAGGAAATTTTTGTTTAACAGTATAAACCATCGCTAATGCAAAAGGTTTTATGACGTTCCCACTTACCCCGCCTATTCCTCTTTTCAATATTGGTTTTCCAGTTTCAAGATCAAATTTCATACCTTTTAAAGTATTTATTAGAGTAAAGTTTTCTATACCTTCATTAATAGATATCTCTACTAAGTTTAAAATCCTGTCTGAATACCCCAATTTAACTATTATTGGTTTTTTAGTTGATTTTTTGGATACTTTTAAACATTCTCTATATAATTCAAGATTTTGCATTATTGTTGCCCCACCTTTTTTGACATTGGGACAAGAAAAATTCAATTCATATGCATCTATATTATAATTATCTATCTTTTTAATCATCATTTGAAAATCTTCTGGTGAATACCCTGCAATTGAAATAATTTTTTTTGTTTTGTATTTTTCTATTTTAGGTAAATCTTTTTCTATAAAATTATCTATACCTGGGTTTTGCAAGCCTATTGAGTTTATAAGTCCATTTTCAATATTTACTATTCTGGGTGCAGGATTACCTTTTTTAGGTTCTGGAGTTATAGTTTTTGTTGTAATAGCTCCGACTTCATTTAAATCAATTATTTTAGATAATTCTTCAAAATTCCCAGAAGGACCAGAGCTTAGAACGAATGGATTTTTTATATCTTCAAATATCATAAAATCACCTCATTTAACTCAAAGAGTGGTCCATCTTTACAAACCATCTTTATCCCTTCTGTTGTTTCAACAGGGCATCCTTTACACATTCCTATTCCACAACCCATATTTTCTTCTAAAGAAACAAATGTATTTTTGTTTAAAGTTTTTAATGCTTTAAACATTCCTTTCGGTCCACAGCTTATTATATTTTCGAAGTTATTTTCTTTTAACCAATCAACAGGGTTTTTGTTTTCAATATTCTCTATCAAAACTTTTTCATCTGCAATTATCTTGTTTATAAAGTTCTCTTTAAACCCGATCTTTATATTTTCAACCAGATTTGGATATTTTTCTTCAAAATGCAACAAAGGGGCAGCTCCACAGCCGCCTCCTAATAAAACATATTTTTTATTTTTATCTATTTTTTCTATAAATCCATGTCCATATGGTCCTCTCAAAAAAATATGATCATTTTCATTTTTTTGAGAAAGTTTCTTTGTAAAATCACCTATTATTTTTATAATAAATTCTATTATGTTTCCTTTTTGACTCATTATTGAAAAAGGTTTCGCCATGTTTTTATCTTCATCATTTTTAATCATCAAAAATTGACCAGGTTCTATATGAATATTTTCATTCATTTTTACTTTTAAATACATGTAATCATTCTTAACTTGTTTTTCCAATATTTTTGCCTTGATCATTTGATCAACTCTTTTTCTTCGTACTTAATTTTTCCATTAACAAATACTTTTTCAACAACACCTGGCATAAAAGTATTCAAGAATGGAGTATTTTTACCCTTTGATTTCAGAGTGTTTTCTGTTATTTCCCACTCTCTTTCTATATCTAATAATACGATATCTGCGTTATACCCCTCTTTAATATCTCCTATATTTTCAAGTCCAAAAATTTCTGCTGGATTATAGGTTACTTTTTCTATTAAATCTTTCAAATCTATTTTTTCGTCTTTTGAAAGTTTTATAATACCTGATAAAAGTGTTTCTACTCCACTTATTCCTGTTGGTGCTGCCTCAAATTCCACTTCTTTTTCATGTTTTGCATATGGAGCGTGATCTGAAACTATCATATCTATTGTGTTTTCTTTTATTGCTTCTATTAAAGCTTTTTGTGAATTTTTATCTGGTAATGGTGGATTTATTTTAGTGTCTGTAGAGTAGCTCTCACAAGCTTCTTCATTTAGTAAAAGATGATTATGTGTAACTTCAGAAGTTACTTTTAAATTTTGTATTTTTGAATATTTAAGTAAATCTACAGTTTGAGATGTTGATACATGAGCTATGTGAACATGAGCTCCTGTGTATTTTGAAATCTCTATGTCTCTTGCAACCATTATTGATTCTGCAATTTCTGGTATCCCGTAAACTCCTATTTTACAAGAAGTTTCTCCTTCTCTCATATTACCTTTTGCTAGTTCTGGTACTTCTGCGTGATTAATCAAAGGTCTTTTTGTCATTAAAGAATATTGAGCTGCTCTGTACATTATATTCGGATCATAGACAGGTGCTCCGTCATCAGAAAAAGCTATTGCACCTTTATCTGTCATTCCCTGCATCCCAGCTAGTTCTTTTCCTTCTCTGCCTTTAGTTATTGCTCCTATAGGCAATATATTTATTAGATCAAGTTCTTTTACTTTATTTTTGATATATTCAATCATTATAGAATTATCTATTGCAGGTTTAGTATTTGGCATCATCCCAACAGTTGTAATCCCTCCGTGTAAAGCCGCCAAAGCTCCTGTCTCTAATGTTTCCCTATGATCAAACCCAGGTTGCCTAAAATGAACATGCATATCTATTAACCCCGGAATTAACGTCTTATTATCTGCGTAGATAATTTCATCAGCTTCTATTTCTATATTCTTTTCTATTTTAGAAATTCTATTATCTTTTATTAAAACATCATGAATTCCATTTGTACTATGAGAAATAATATTTGCATTTTTTATAAGTTTAATCATAAAGAATCACCACCTAATAAATGCTTTATCAGTGCGATTCTTGTTATAACTCCATTTTGTACCTGATCAAGTATTTTTGAATATGGTTTATCTGCAATACTTCCAGAAAGTTCTACTCCTCTGTTAATTGGTCCAGGATGCATAAGAATTGCATCTTTATTAGCGAGAGTTTCAAACAATTCTTCATTTATTCCAAAATATTTATTATATTCTTTTAGTGAAGGAAACAATCCCTGTGATTGTCTTTCAAGTTGCATTCTCAATCCCATTACAACATCTGCGTTTTTAATAGCTTCTTTGATGTTATATGTATATTTAATTGGTAATGATCTTATTTCTTTTGGGGTAAGTGTAGTTGGAGAGCATATAGTTACATCTGCTCCTAACATTTTTAAAAGTTTTATATTTGATCTTACTACTCTTGAATGGTAAAAATCTCCAATTATAGAAACTTTTAATCCTTTAAAACTATTAAAATTTTCATACATAGTGAAAGTATCTAAAAGAGCCTGTGTTGGATGAGCGTGCAGCCCGTCACCAGCATTTATAATACTAGCATCTGAATATTTTCTAATAAAAGCAGGTGTACCAGGTTCTTTGTGTCTAACTACGAAGAGATCGATTTTCATCGATTGCATTGTGAGGATAGTGTCTTTAAGCGTTTCCTTTTTTGAAAAGGCACTTGAACTTGTGTTGAAGTTTAAAACGTTCATTGAAAGATTCTTTTCGGCTAATTCAAAAGAATTTTTTGTTCTTGTACTTGGTTCAACAAAAAGATTACAAACTGTCTTATCTTTCA
>CAZRTN010000144.1:0-2919 GCA_964603015.1 uncultured Thermotogaceae bacterium
GAAGAAGATTTGAATAAAGTTCTTACATCATATTTAAAAAAAGAAAATTGGATAGTAAAGAGTTTCTATGATGGAAGATCAGCTGAATTATCCATTGAAGAACAACCAGACCTCTGGATATTAGATATTATGCTTCCTGATATAGACGGTTATGAATTAATAAAGGAAATTAAAGAAAAAACACCTAATGTCCCTGTTATATTTATATCTGCTAGAGACGCTCAGATAGACAGAGTGGTAGGTCTTGATATGGGTAGTGATGATTATCTTGCAAAACCTTTTTTACCAAGAGAATTAGTCATTAGAGCAAAAAGAATTTTGGAAAGAACTCAAAACTATACAGAGAAAAGCGAAAATATAAATCTTTCTAAATATATTATAGATTTTTCAAAAAGAAAAATCTTTGATGAAAACAACAAAGAGATTGATTTAACTTCCAAAGAATTTGACATGATATCTTTTTTTGCAAAAAATGCAAATAACGCTTATTCAAGAGAAAAACTATTAGAAAAAATATGGGGATATGATTATTTCGGCTCTGAAAGAGTTGTTGATGATTTGATAAGAAGATTGAGAAAGAAAATGCCAGAAGTGAATATAGAGACTATTTATGGGTATGGATATAGGATGATGAAAAAATGATGAAAAAATCATTATTCTGGGAAATAATATTTTATTTCACCATAGCTATTTTAATTACTTTAATATCCATCTGGACTATAAACAGAATAGCCCTAAGAAGTTTTTTTACTCAAGAAACTTATAATAACATAGAATCAGCTCAAAAATATGTTATAGAAACGGGAAGAGTCGGTGTCATGAACATGATGATGTCAAGACAAGATGTATCTGAAAGCCAATTACTAAGAGAAATAAGAAGTGTAGAACATATCATAATTGATAAAAATATGAATATAGTGAATTTAAGAGGAATGAATCGGATAAACCAAGATAGAAATTTTATTGAAAATATTGCTGACAATATTGAAGCTGAAAAGAATAAAGGAACATATGATATCCCTTCGAATAATGATGTTATATACTATAAAATAAGGGAAGTTGAAATAAATAATAATAGTTTTTATCTGGTTTCTTATTTGCCCAATGAATACAAAACTGAACTAGAAAATTCATTATTTCAAAAGTTACTAATTGGCTCTTTAATTCCATTAATAGTTTCTTTATTTTTTGCTGCAATTTTTTCAAAAAGACTATCTAAACCACTTATTAAATTACAAAGAGTGGTGAACAAAATATCAAAAAGACAATGGGAAGAAAAAGTTCAAATAAATAGAAATGATGAGATAGGGTCTTTGGCTGATTCCATTGAAAAAATGCGAAAAAAGTTAATTGAAAACGATAAATCCCAAGAAGCCTCTCTACAATACATCTCACATGAGCTCAAAACACCTATAATGATAATGAGAAGCTATACTCAATCAATAAAAGATGGTATTTATCCAAAAGATAATTTGGAAAACTCCCTAGATGTAATTGAAAAAGAAAGTTATTTGCTAGAAAAAAGAATTAAAGATATGATTTTATTCTCAAAACTTCAATTTATATCAGGTTATCAAAAAGATCATTCTGAATTAAACCTTAAAAAAACTTTTATTAGTGTATATGAAAGATTTAAAAATTTTAATCCTAATATCAAATGGGATATAACTTTAGATGATGTAATAATCAACGCAAATGAAGAACAATGGATAATTGTCTTTGAAAATATATTAGAAAATTTTATTAGATATTCTGAAAATAAAATAAAAGTTGATATAAAAGAAAAAGATGACAAAGTAAAACTTAAATTTTATAACGATGGTCCAAATATAGAAGAAGATATTTTCGAGAAATTATTTTTTACTTATGAAAAAGGGAAAAAAGGGCAAAGTGGCCTTGGCCTTGCAATAGTGAAAAGAATTGTGAACCTTTACGGAGGAGATATATTCGCAAAAAATGAGGATAATGGAGTTTCATTTTATATTGATATAGAAAGATAATATATGTATTATCAGGGGGGATATACTGTGAAAGAAAAAGAAATTCTAAATGAGGTTGATTTATGTGATGAAAATGGAAATTTAAACGAAAATAGTATCGGATGGTCAAGGAAACCTTTAATAAATTTGAATTTAAAAAAACATTTTTTTAGAAAGAAAAGATGGAACTATTGGGCTTTTGTAAATGAAGATTGCCTTTTTTCTGCAACGATAACTGATCTTGATTATGCTGGGATGGCCTTTATATATTTTTATGATTTTAAGACCAAAGAATTCATAGAAAAAACAATAACAACACCTTTTGGAAAAAATGTTAAAATGGAAAATAAAGTATATTCTAATGCTATATTTAATAATAAAAAAATGAAAATAGAAATGATTTATAAAAATGAATCAACTATAATAAAAGTTGAAACAGACGATTTTAAATCAAAGAATTTAAAAGTTGAATTTAAAGTTTTTCAACCAAAAGAATATGATACTTTAAACGTTGTAATACCTTGGGATAAAAATCATTTTCAGTTTACATCAAAACAAGAAGCTCTAGAATTTGAAGGATATATTCATATAGACAATAAAAATTATGATTTTGAAAGAAATAACTCTTTCGCCACACTTGACTTTGGAAGAGGGGTATGGCCTCGTGAAATAAGTTGGAATTGGGCCAATGCTGGGGGATATTCTGAAGGCAAAAAAATAGGCTTGAATTTAGGGGCTAAATGGACCGATAACACAGGAATGACAGAAAATGCATTGGTAATAAATGGAGATTTAATTAAAATAAGTGAAGATGTTATTTTTTCTTATGATGAAAATGATTTGATGAAACCTTGGAAATTAAAGACAAAAGATACTGATCAAGTCAATTTGACTTTTACTCCTGTTTATAAAAGACTTGCTAAGACAAATTTTTTAATAA
>CAZRTN010000144.1:3019-4592 GCA_964603015.1 uncultured Thermotogaceae bacterium
ATGGTAAAACAAAAGGCACCTTAAAGGTGCCTTTTGTTATTATATTAATCTTCTAATTCGGTAAATCCAATTCCTATAGCTCCTGGCCCAGAATGAGCACCTATGACAGCCCCGAGCATCCCTGAATATATTTCTCCAGTATAATTTAATTTCTCTTTTAGTTTTTCAATCATGTAATTTTCATCTTCTTCAAACATAGCGCTTCTAGTGCAAAGAACAATTTTATTTGGATCTTTTACTCTATCTGCTATTATATCAACCATTTTATCAATAGATCTTCTTCTTGTTCTAACAGCTTTTATTGGTTTTACAACCCCATCAACAAATTCACTAATTGGTTTTATCTTTAATAGAGTTCCTACAAATTCTGTAGCTCCACCTATTCTCCCACCAGCTTTCATATATTTCAAAGTTTTAACGCTGAATATAGTAGTGGTTTTAGCTATAGATTCTTCAGCTATTTTTGAAATCTCATCAAAGGATTTTTCTCCTTCTTTTATCAATTCAGCTATTTTTATCTCTAAGGCAGCTTGACCACATGTACAAGTCCTCGTATCGATTAAAGATATAGCTGCATCATCATGTTTTTTCAAAAAATCGTTCTTTGCAATATAAGCATTTTGATAACTCGCAGACAATTCGTTAGATATTGTTGTTACTAAAATTTTTTTAAATCCATTCTTATATTTTTCTTCAAAAATCTTAATCCAGTCTTCTGAGTTAGGCGCTGCAGTCTTAGGTACCCTTTCTGGATCTTCCGCCATTTTATTATAAAACTCTTCATCAGAAATATCTTTACCTTGAACTAAATATTCATTTCCATCAAAAGTTATATAAAAAGGAACTTTAGTTATGTTAAATTTATCTAAAACTTCATCGGGTAAATTACTAGCTGAATCTACAATTTGAGCTATTTTTTCCATTTTGACTCCCCCTTAAATTTTATTATCACTCTAATTATATCAATAAAAATAACAAAAATAAATTTTTAATAAAAAATATCGAAAAAAATACAAATTTAACTTTTTTGATAGCTTAATATATGATAAAATAAATAGAATAAAAAATAGTACTGGGAGGTATTTTATGAAATTAAAGATAGGACAGAAACTCATAGTATTTTTTGTTACTTTTTTGATAGCTGCAATCGGGATAGTTGTTATCCTTTATAGCAACACTATATTGAACATAGTAACTGATTTGAGAGACGATAACCTGGAAAGTGTTTATACATTAACAAATGAAATTATAAATGAAAAAATACCAGGAGATTGGAACATACAAGATGGAGAATTATTTAAAGGTAAAACTAAAATAACAGGTAACCAAAACCTTGCTAACAACCTGAAAAATACAACAAATGCGGATATTACTTTTTTTGTAAATAACAAAAGAACAGCAACAACAATAAGAAATGCATCTGGAAACTTAGCTTTAAATACTACTTTGAATAACGATATTTATCAAAAAGTTATCAATGATGGAATTATATACACTGATTCAGAATTATTTGGAAACCTTTATAGAGCTGTTTATGCAGAACTTGAAAACAATGGAGATACTGTTGGAATAT
>CAZRTN010000145.1:0-3057 GCA_964603015.1 uncultured Thermotogaceae bacterium
CTGTTCCACACATTATTGATTCGCCTAATCTATAATGATTTAAACCTTCTGACAATTCATTGTTTTCTACTAAAGGAAGTGCTGCTGTACTACCGCCAGATAAATATTTTATATCATAATCATATTTTTCTTTTATTTGCTTTTTTATATCAGAAAGCATTTGCATTTTTTCTTTGGTTGGTAAAACACCACCAAAACAACCCAAATTACTTCCAATACCTATTAGATTTATATTTTCAATATTGATTATTTCTCCAATTTTGTCTAAGGCTTCTGTATACCATTCCCCTTCTCTTAAATCTCCTAAATCAATCATAAATATAATTTTTTGTTCTTTTTGTTTTTCTTTTGCAATTTCAGATAATTTTTCTATAGTTTGCATTTCACTGATTAATGTAATATCAACATATTCAACTACTTTTTTTAATTCTGAAATCATAGGTATTCTTAATAAAAGAAAAGGATGGTTTATTCCTTCTTTTTTCATCTTTATTATATTTTGTATTCTTGCATCAGCTATCATATCACAATTAGATTCGATCATAGCTTCGGCTATTTCCTTCATACCACACATAACTTTTGTTACTCCAGCTACTTCTACATTTTTGGAATGACATTTTTCGATTACATTTTTTGCATTACTTTTTATTTTTTCAATGTCTACTATAAGTTTAGGATACATAAATTCACTCCTTCAATATATTTTTTCAAGAATTTCTATACTTTTATTTATTTCTTTTGTTTCTATAACATCTATGTAATTTTTAAAGTCTTCTAATAAACTACAGTCGTTAAAATTCTCAATTAATATTTTTAGGTTTTCTTCTTGTATTAAAGATATTTTATCTTTAAATTTTTCCAAACCATATTTTTTTATTCCCTCTAAATCTATATTAATAGAGTAAAACTGTAAATCACTTTTCAATTTTAAAGCCTCTTTTACCATAGATTCTTCTTTAATTCTTAAAGCATAAAAAAAATCATTATCTAAACCAGATAGATATTTTATAATTTCTATATTATCTGAAGAGATCATAGTTCTATTTGATACGTCTAAAGATTTTATAAGGTTTATTAAGTTAGTCATTACTGATTCTTCATATACATTTATATTAATCAAGGTATCCGAAGGCAAGTTTATATAAGCCTTTTCTAATGAAAATATTTTTTGATTATGAGGAAACTTTAATTTTGATATTTCTTTTGTAGTTTTATTTTTCAGATCGTTTTTAATAGCCAATTCTGAATTTGGATTAAATATTATTAAATTCCCATCAGAAATCTGCATTATATCTACAGTAATCCCATCAGCACCATATTCCATAGATTTTAAAAAACCACTCATACTGTTTTCACAGGAATTATCTACCTTCCCTTTTTGCCCTAAAACTATTACCGGATAATTTAAATTCATAATACCCCCCTTAATTTTGTACTAAGTTTCTTATTGATTCATTTAAGAATTCGTCTTTTATTTCCATCCCTAAATCTATTTCTGGTTTGTTATTCCCATGGAAATCACTACCAGCAGTTATATTAAGTTCAAATTTTATTGCAAGATTTTTAAATTTATCTATATCTGCTTGTCTATGTTTACTATAATAAGCTTCTATACCCCATAATCCTGCATCTTTAAATTTTCTAATCAAACTATTTAATCTATCGTTTGAATTAGTTATATATTTTGGATGAGCTAATACAGCCTTTCCACCTGCTTTAGTTATTATGTCTATTGCATTCTCTGGTTTTAATTTTATTTTTGGAACAAAAGCCTTTTTGTTATTTCCCAAATAAATATTAAATGCTTCTTCCATTGTATTTACATATCCTTTATTCATTAAAACTCTAGCTATATGAGGTCTTCCTATTATATCGCTTCCAGCTACATCCTTAACTTCTAAAAGATCTATAGTTAATCCTAACCCGTTTAGTTTTTCTACCATTAAATCATTTCTTTTTATTCTATAATCTTGTATCTCTTTTAGTGATTCATTTAATAAAACATTATTAAGATCAATTCCATACCCTAAAACATCTAACATATTTGGATATTCAGTAGATATTTCAACTCCAGGTATGTATTTTATATTTTTCTTTTTTGAATACTCTAAAGCATCTTTTTGAACGTTTAAATTATCGTGATCAGTTATAGAAATAATCTCAAGTTCTTTTTTTATTGCTAAATCTATTATTTCTTTGTAATCAAAGGTCCCATCAGAACCTTTTGAATGCATGTGCATATCTAATTTCAAAAATCTCATCCTCTCAAAATTTTTTACATCTTATGTTAGAATAAAAATGTACATGTTAATTATATCATACGTTAATTTTTTGGAGGTATGTCATGAATAAAAAAGTAATTAGAAAAAATATTATTAATGAAAGAAAATCTTTGAATAAGAATCAAATTGAATTTATGTCGTCAAATGTAGTTAAAAAAATCACTGAAAAATATTTTTTTATAGAGTCTAAAAATATAGCTATGTATTATCCCTTTAAAAATGAAGTTGATTTACTAAATATTTTTAAAAAATACAATGAAAGTAAAAATTTTCTATTCCCAAAAGTACATGGAAATGAAATGAAATTTCATTTAGTAAAAGATTTTAATGATTTTTCTTTAGGCAATTTCAACATCATGGAACCAATTACAGATGTATTTGAACAAAATATTGATCTTTTTTTAATACCTGGCGTTGCATTTAGCCCAAATCTTTATAGAATAGGTTATGGAGGGGGTTTTTATGACAAATATATTTCTAAACATGTGAATGATTCAAAATTAGTTGGTGTAGCTTTTGATTTTCAAATTATAGAAAATTTACCTTTAGAAGATCACGATCAAAAGTTGGATATAATTATAACAAATAAAGGAGTGTATGAATAATGAGAATTAGTTTAGTTCAGTTTAGACCAGAATTATTCAACATAAAAAATAGTGTGAAAAATGCAATTTCTATGATCGATAAAACTGAAGAAGATTTGATTATTTTTCCAGAATTAGCTTTTACTGGTTACGCTTATACAAATATGCAAGAAGTAAAAGATACTAGCGAA
>CAZRTN010000145.1:3157-4565 GCA_964603015.1 uncultured Thermotogaceae bacterium
AATAAAGATATAGAATATGATTTTACAGGGATGAGCCAGCTAACAAATCCAAACGGAGAAATTATCGATAGATTTAGTAAAAGTGGAAATATAGTAAAAACTTTTGACATTGATTTGAATCTTTCGAGAAATAAATACATAAATGATTTCAATCATGTTATAAACGACAGAAGAAAAGAGTTCTATAGATAATATAGAACTCTTTTTTTTAATAATAATATTTTTTCACTCTTACATTACAAGTGATATAAGATTTTGTTATATTTATATTTACTGTTATATATTATATATATAGAAGGGTTTTTAAAATATTTCTAAAATATTTTTTAGACTTGAAATATTTTTTCTTTTTAAGTATAATATAAGTGAATAAATAATATAAGAGGAGGTATTCTTATGAGTCAAAAAGAATTTGTAGTAGGAATTGACTTAGGAACAACAAACTCAGCAATTTCATGGATGAAACCGGATGGAAATGTTGAAGTTATTTCAAACTCAGAAGGAAAAAGAACAACACCATCAATTGTAGCTTTTTCAAAAGATGGAGATATAATTGTAGGTGAACCTGCAAAAAGACAAGCTGTTTTAAACTCAGATAAAACAATAAGATCAATAAAGAGACATATGGGAGAAGATTATTCTGTTAATATAGACGGAAAAGAATATACACCACAACAAATTTCAGCTTATATATTAAAAAAACTTGTTAGTGACGCTGAAGATTATTTAGGTGGTAAAATAAATCAAGCTGTTATCACTGTCCCAGCTTATTTTAATGATGCTCAAAGACAAGCAACAAAAGAAGCTGGAGAAATAGCAGGCCTCGAAGTTTTAAGAATAATTAATGAGCCAACAGCAGCTAGTATTGCTTTTGGTATGGATAAATCCGCTGATGGAGATAAAAATGTGGTAGTTTATGATTTAGGTGGAGGTACATTTGATGTTTCTATATTAGATATAGGAGACGATATTATTGAAGTTGTATCTACATCTGGTAACAACTCTTTAGGTGGAGATGACTTTGACCAAAGATTAATTAATTATTTTGTATCAGAATTTAAAAAAGATAACGGAGTAGATTTATCCAGCGATAAGCAAGCTTTACAAAGATTAAAAGAAGCTGCTGAATCAGCCAAAATTGAATTATCTACAAAGTTTGAAACAGAAATAAATCTTCCATTTATTACAGTTGTTGATGGACAACCAGTACATTTGGAAAAGAAATTATCTAGAGCTAAATTTGAAGAATTAACAGGTGATTTGATTGAATCTACTGGCACTCAAATTGAAAATGCTATTAAAGATTCAGGCTTATCAAAAGAATCAATAGATGAAGTATTGTTAGTTGGTGGATCAACAAGAATTCCAGCTGTACAAAAATTAGTTAAATCTTATTTTAATAAGGACG
>CAZRTN010000146.1:0-4506 GCA_964603015.1 uncultured Thermotogaceae bacterium
AATAAGAGAAGCACTAAATCAACTAGGTGCATGTCATTTGGGGAAATATGACAATGTAGTTGCAGTAACTCAAATAACAGGTTATTGGAGACCCTTAGAAGGTTCTAATCCTTTCGATGGCGAAAAAGGTAAAATAAGCAGGGGTAGTGAATCTAAAATGGATATAAGATGCAAACATGATTTTGTAAAGCAATCTATAAAAAAGATCAAAGAAATACATCCATATGAAGAACCATTGATAAATGTTGTTCCAATAGTTAATAATCAATTTTCATAATTATATAAAAAACATCCTGCACTTGATGCCATGCAGGATATGTATAAATATTATTCAAATATATTTTTTGATGACAGAGTGGCTATTATCAAAGATATTATAGTTCCTATAAGACCTATTAATAAACCATATATTATATAATCTGTATTCCAATTTTCTATTAATAATGCTCGAATTCCTTCAAAAATATAAGTTGTTGGATTTATTTTTGCAGCAACTGATAACCATTTTATATCTATCATTTCTAGAGGTACAAAAGTACTACTCAAAAACAACATAGGGAAAAATATCATAGTACCCATTTGAACTGCTTGAGAGCTTTTTGAAATTAATGCTATAGCTGTTGCGTATCCAGTGAAAGCCAAACCAATTCCCATTACTAATAATAAAATAGTTAAAAAACCGTTTATTCCATTGTTAATGGAAACTCCCATCGGTAGTGAAATCAATAGTAATATGGCTGATTGAATTATTAAATGAATCATTCCAGTTAGGATTGGACCCAAAACTATAGCTAATTTATTAATGGGTGCTAGGTATAGTCTTGTAAAATAACCGTTTTCTATATCTTTTACCAAACTTTCAACCGCTCCTGTTGAAGCTCCAATAGCAGCAGATACTATCGAAATAGGTAGTATAAAAGCTACATAATTAACATTTTCAAGATTTGGTAACTGAGTTATAGCATTTACTCCGCCAGAATATACAAATAGAAAAAATAAACTAATTATAAAATTTGGGATGTAAACAAAAGGGTTCCTGAAAGATGCTATAAGACTTCTTTTAGTTAGGTAATAAACTTGAGATAAAAAAGATTTATTTTCCATATGCTACCTCCTTATTATCTTTCATAAGAGTTATAAATACATCATCTAAGCTAGTTTTACTAACAGTTAAATCAATAAATGGGATATTTTTATCAGTTATTTTTTTAATTATATTCAATAAATAGTTCTCTTTCTTTTCTGAATAAACACTCAAAATATTATTTATATTTTTTACTTCATATTGTTCTTTTAACAAAGATTTTGCTTTGTAAAGATCTTCTTTTGATTTGAAAATTATTTTGACTAAGTTCTTCTCTAAAGAGTTTTTTAAGACATCTGTCTTTTCTTCAACTATCTTTTCACCAGATTTTAGGATACAAACTTTTTGAGCATATCTGTCTGCTTCTTCAAGATATTGTGTTGAAAAGAAAATTGTTGTATTGAAATCGTTGTTCAATTTTAAAATCTCTTCCCAAATTTTTTCTCTACTAATTGGATCCAAACCAACTGTTGGCTCATCTAAAAACAAAATTTTTGGTTTATGTACAATAGTTAAAGCTAAATCTAATCTTCTTTTCATCCCTCCTGAATATTTTCCTGACTTTCTGTCAGCAAAATCTGCCATATCCAGTTGAGTAATTAATTCCTGAGATCGACTTTTGGCATCTTTCCTTGAAAAACCAAATAATTGTGCCTGTAATGTAATTAACTCTCTTCCAGTTAAATTTGGATCAATTGCAGTATCTTGCAAAGCAACACCCAAAATTCTTTTAAGATTTTTATTATCATTAGATACATCTTGTGAATCAATTTTTATACTCCCAGAAGTAGCTTTAATCATGCTGGTGATAACTTTTATTATTGTTGATTTTCCTGCACCATTTTGACCCAAAAAAGCATATATTTCTCCTTCTTTTACATTAAAACTTAAGTTTTTAACGGCTTCGACATCTTTGTAGTTTTTGGTTAAATTTTTTACCTCGATCATATTTTTTTCCATGTTTTCCCTCCTCATTTTTTTGAAATCCTACAGATTATACTTTTTTTGAAGGGGGTGGTGTTTAAGTGTAGGGTTTAAAAAATGACTTTTCATTCTCTTTATTTGCATTTCATCAGAAAGTTTTTTCAAAAAGACATCTTATTATATATAATATAAGAGAAAAATATATGGGATGGTGATTTTGGTGAAAAAAATTTTGGTAATTCTTTTATTGTTGACGACTCTAATATCTTTTAGTTCGAAATTTTCTTATGATGATAAAAGAGAAGACTTTAAAATACTTATAGATTTCATGGAAGATAATTATGTTTATTTTAATTTCATAGAAGGAGTAACAGAAGAATCTTTTAAAAAAATTTCAAAAGATTATTTTCAAGAGATAACCGAAGATATGACAGATTTGGAGTATTATAACTTGATAAACAAATATATGAGATGGTTCAGGAATGGTCATACTAATCTAATCCATCCATCTTGGTATTATGAACTAGCAAATACCTTCTCAAATGGTTCCATGAATTATTTTGATTATTTTTCAAGTGAAATATTCAATGAGGAATCTTTAGAAACATATAAATATTTAGAAACAATAATAGAAAATGAATATTTAATAGGTAAAAAAGAAATAGAACCGAGAAATGTCGAAACTATGATAATAGAAAAAGATAAAATCGCATATATTAAAATAAATAGTATTGGTTACGCTCATTATTTAGCTGATGAAGAAAAAGTGGTATCTTTTTTAAAAGAAGTAAAAGATTATGAAAATATAATAATTGATGTAAGGGGAAATGGTGGTGGAACAGTAAAATACTGGCAAGATTATATAGTATCAAAATTAACTGAAGGATATTTATCAGTGGACTATTATATATTCAACAGATCAGGGAAAGAAGCTGTTGATTTTATAAACGTACATCTTCCATATGTTGACACTTTGATGAGGGCTGATAGAAGAGAGGTTCTTAACCTTCCAAATACTCCGGAACAGTTATTAACTGTAGAATATATGGCACCAATGAAATTCAAAACAGGAGTATCTCCAAAAGAATCTCTAAATTATGAGGGCGATATATTTCTTCTTGTTGATGGTGGGGTCTACTCATCTACTGAAGCGTTTGCCTCTTTTGCAAAAAACACGAATTTTGCAACTTTAGTTGGAGAAAAAACAGGTGGAGACGGTATAGGATTAAATCCTATATTTTTAAAATTACCAAATACGCATCTTGTTTTGAGGACACCATCTATATTAGGACTAAATCCCGACGGGGAAGTAAATTTAATAGCTGGAACAGAACCAGATATAAAAGTGGAATCAGAAAAAGCATTAGAAAAAACAATAGAATTAATCAATAATAACTACAAATCAAAAGAACCAAAATACGAGAATAAAATACTTTCAAATATTTTATCTTATATGCCAAAAGAAGGAAACTCAGAATCAGTATTGAAAGAGAATTTAGACTATGACAAATTCAATGGAAAGATAATAGATAAAATAGAATATAAAGGTTATTCAAAAACAAATTTAAATTATTTAAAATGGCTGGTTGGTTTAAACGAAGGTGATATTTATAAATCTTCTAAAATAAAAAATATAGAAATAAGGCTTAAAAATTTAAACAGTTTTTCTGAAATACTTTTAATTCCTGAAAACAAAGAGGATAAATTAGTAGTTACTGTTTACGTACAAGAAGGTGAAGGCTTTTTCAAAAGTACTGCTAATATATTAGAGAATATTCTTCAAGATATATTTGAATCGAAAATTTCATTGCATTATTACAACACCTTTGGTACTATGATAAATTTTCATGGTGGATATTCTTTTAATAAATATTTCCCTACTTATATAAAAGCAGAAATACCTACAAAGATAGGTTTAACAAAAAGAAATGATCTAGAAGGTGGATATTATACAGAATATATCCCAAAAGATGAAAAAGTTTCTGAACTAAAAAGATATTATATAAAAACAAATCAAACAACATATCTAACAGAAAAAATAACAGCTTCAATAACAAATGAATTCTTTTTTGATAATTCAACAGACAAAAATGAACTAAACATAACTCCAGATAATTATTACAGATTAAATCTAAATTTCAACAGTTCAGATGGCATAGGAATACTAAGTTCTGTTAACGCGATGAAATTAGGGTTTAATTACGACTATAACAAACTCTATCTTTATTATGGATATGCTAATTTTGCCAAATTAGATTTTGATTTTGGTTTAACTGTTTCTAATTTATTCAGAAACAAATATATGGATATGAATACACCTTTGGGATTACAGGATAAATATAACTTTGAAAACCATTTAAAATCTTATCAGGGTATGGATGTAGCCAAAGGGCAAATATTTGATTCCATATCTATTAGTCAAAATCTATACAATATAATAAATTTAGAAGTTCTTTTTGAAACTGGAAAACTAATTGATAAAAAAGAAGATATATCTG
>CAZRTN010000147.1:0-4373 GCA_964603015.1 uncultured Thermotogaceae bacterium
TCGCATGAAAAACATCCGTGTTTTTCAACATCAATTTTTATATTGTTTCACTCAGAAAACACTATACTTTTCTTTTTTATATTTCTTCATAATTATTATATAAATAATAAATGAAGAACATCAAAGGATAGGATTATAGAAAAAATAATTAATTCAATTGTCGAGTAACAAAAAACTAACTACTAAAAACCGAGAATTTGTTTTTACAAATTCTAACTAAAAATAGGAGGAGAAAAAATGATTAAATCAAATGATTTGTTTAATAAAATAGACTGGGAAAAAGGAAATGGAATTGTACCAATTGTAGTTCAAAGTGAAGAAAAAGAGGTTTTAACTTTAGGTTATATGAATAAAGAAGCTTTGGAAAGAACTTTAAAATCGAGGAATGTATTTTACTATTCAAGAACAAAAAACCGTATTAGAATGAAAGGTGAAATAAGTGGTAATTTTCAGTTCTTAAAAGACATAAAACTAGATTGTGATAACGATGCTTTACTTTTGACTGTAGAACAGATAGGTCCTGCCTGTCACCTCGGAACAAAGAGTTGTTTCAGCGAAGAAGTTGAATTACCAAAAGAAGAAGGCAAGATAGATTATTCTTATTCAGTTTTACAAGAATTAGAAAATGTAATCAAAACGAGAAAATCGAATCCAGATGAAAAATCCTACACTTCTTTCTTATTTAAAGAAGGAAAAGAAAAAATATTCAAAAAATTTGGTGAAGAGGCAGTAGAGGTTTTAGTTGCAGAAAACAGAGAAAGAAGAATATACGAAACTGCGGATATGCTCTATCACTTATTAGTTGTGTTATCTTATGAAGATATAGACTTTTCAGAAATTCTCAAAGAGTTGAAAGGAAGAAGAAAATAATGGATATAGATTATAAAAATAATGAGGATAGTCTTATATATTTAGATAAAAATGAAAGTCCTTTTAATTTACCAGCAAAAATAAGAGAAGAAATCTCTTTAAAAATTTTAAACACAAGATTCAATAGGTATCCTGATTTTAATTCTGAGAGTATTATAAAAAGAATTGCAGACTTTGAAAATTTAGACTCAGAAAATATAAATATTGGAAATGGAAGTGACGAACTTCTAGATTTAATAGTGGAAGATACCAAAGGTCAAATAATAATAAACCCTCCAACATTTGGGATGTATGAGTTTTTTGCAAAAAAACATAATAAAAAAGTTAAAAAAATCCCTTTAGATGAAAATTTCAAATTTCAAATAACTCAAAATGATATTGATTCGCAAGATGATCTAGTTGTTATTTGTTCACCAAATAACCCCACAGGAACTGAAATAGAAGAAAAAAGGCTTATAGATATTTTAGAAACAGGAGTCAATGTTCTTTTAGATGAAGCTTATTATGACTTTAGCAATAAAAACTATAAAAATTTAATAAAAAATTATAAAAATCTAATAATAACAAGAACATTCTCAAAAGCTTTTGGGCTTGCAGCAATAAGGGCAGGATATAGCATATCTTCTGTTTACTATAGCAAAAAAATTAGAAATATATCATCTCCTTTTTCTTTCAATAAACTATCAGAAATTGTTATTGAGTCTGTTTTGAACAATTATCCTGAAATTAAAAAAAGAACTCAAGAAATAGTAAAAAACCGAGATTTAATTTATGCCAATTTTAAGGAATATGCTATAGAATCAAAAACGAATTTCATCTTATTGAAATTTAAAAACGCAGATAAGGTATATAACGAACTTTTAAAAAAAGGAATTGTTACGAGAAAGTATTCAAATGAATTACAACAATTCATAAGAGTTACGGCTGGTAGCGAAAAAGAAACTAGCACTTATATTAAGACACTGACAAATATATTAAAAAACCTTTAATATTGCGTATTTAATGATTAAATATATTGATGATATTATTAAAATAATGAATAAAATCACTACAAAAAAAGGAGAGTTTTTTAATGACAGAAAACAAAGTATTAGCTATAGTAAATGGAAACGAAATTACTGAACAAGATGTTAACACATTATTGGAAAGATTAGGTCCACAAAGAGGTCAACAATTTCAATCAGAAGAAGGTAAAAAACACTTATTACAAGAATTAATAAATCAAGAATTAATGTATGCAGAAGCTTTAGAATCAGGAATGGATACAGAAAAAGATTTCATAGCTGAATTAGATGCAGCTAGAAAAGAAATCTTGAAAAACTATGCAATCAAAAAATTATTCGAAGATGTAGATGTAGACGATGCAGATGCACAAAAATATTTCGAAGAAAATAAAGCACAATTCAAAAAACCAGAAAGCGTACAAGCTTCACATATTCTTGTTAAAACAGAAGAAAAAGCAAATGAAATAAAAGAAAAATTAGATGCTGGAGAATCTTTTGAAGAATTAGCAAAAGAACATTCAGATTGTCCTTCAAAACAACAAGGTGGAGACTTAGGTAATTTCTCAAAAGGACAAATGGTTCCAGAATTTGAAAACGTTGCTTTCAATATGGAAGAAGGAAATATAAGTGACCCAGTAAAAACACAATTTGGATACCACATAATCAAATTAGCAGATAAACAAGAAGCTCAAGAAGCTAAATTTGAAGAAGTAAAAGACCAATTAAAACAACAATTATTAGCAATGAAACAATCACAAGTATACATGAACAAAGGTAACGAATTAAAAGAAAAATTTGAAGTAGAAATCAAGGAATAATTTTTAAGGGTATTCTAAGATATAACAAAGATTTTTAAGAATAATCTAAGAATAAAAAAATATAATAATAATGACAGCAAGAGTTACCCCCCTGAACTAAAATATAAATCCCCAAAAATTTATGCCACCCATATGGGTGGCTTTTTTTTATATTTTTATACATGTTAATTCAATAAATGACATTTAATTCTCTATAAATACAAGACATCAAAAATCAATTGCTAAATAATCCATAAAATAATATAATTTAAACAGATGGATGGGAAAGGAGTGAGAAAATGGATTTTAAATGGGTAATAATTCCAATAATTGCAGTACTAACGTTGGGATTGATAAGTACAACTTATGATCATCGTGGATCTGTCTATCCACAAGAGCATAGATCATACAATTCAAACATGTATGAATCAAAAGACAGAATTTCTATAAAAGGAGTTAATCTCGATATTAAATTTGTAAGAGGTGATGATATCTATATATCTCATATAGACAAAACAAATGTAAGAGGAGATTATATAGAAATTGAAACACCAAAATTCCCTTTTAGAGAAAGAGTTTTAATAGAAATAGGTAGAGATCATAATTATGAAGAAATTAGAATTTCAGGTGTAAAAATTGATTTAGAGGGAAGTTTAGAAACTGACAATCTAAATATAGACGGAACATCTATATCTTTGAATTCAGAAATCGATGCAGAAGACATAAATATTTCTGGAACTGGAATAAACGTAAAAGGAACTATACACGCTGAAAATTTTAGACTTTCAGGAACCGGTATAAACATAGATTTTAAAACATCATATTTAGAAAAATTTGTTGTTAGTAGTACTGGAGTCACTGGTAGAATAATTTTCTTAGAAAATTGGAGAAGTGATTCAAAAATAACCTTGAGTTCTTTAGGTGGAGATATAGACTTTGAAATCCCAACAAGTTCTAGGGGATATTTAGATATAAACACAAACGGAAATATAAGAACAAATACAAAATATTATTAAGGAGGAATAAAAATGAAAAAATTATTAGTTTTAACTATTGTAAGTTTATTTGCATTGATGAGTTTTGCAGTACAATTTGGTGGTGGTGGTCCATCAGTTGTATATATACCAGGTGACCAAGTAATGGATCCATTAGGAAATAATTTTGATTTTACAGACGGAATATTTGCCTTTGGTGGAGGCGGAATGGGTAGAATTGGAGAAGCTCCTATATATATGGGAGGAGAAGGATGGGAAGGTTATTCAAACAAAAGTGGTGTAAAATACACAGCAGCTTACGGTGCCTTCAACGTTTCTTCTCAATTTTCTCCAAGTAGATACATATCTTTTGATTTAGGTGCAGGTTTTGGTGGATACACACAAACTCTAGAAGTAGAACAAGATGGTTCTGGAAATGAAACTACAGATTTTATTAATGGAACATCACCATATTTAAATCAAATAAGTTTTGATGCATTTACATTCGCTCCTTTTGCAGGAATAACAGTAAGTCCAATAGATTTTATGAGTATTTTCGTTAGAGGACAATATGTTGTTGGAGCTTCATTTGACGGATGGGTATTCGAAAATGGAGAAAGAGTAGAAGACACAGATGAAAAATATATCTATTTCTACAACATATCAGCTGGATTCACTTTTGGATTTTAATTGAATTAAAATAATTAGCCCCTTCGGGGGCAATTTCT
>CAZRTN010000148.1:0-4316 GCA_964603015.1 uncultured Thermotogaceae bacterium
TCTTGATTGAAATGATCTTTTCCGCCTGCTTGAAATCCTTCTGCAAACATTGCTGTTCGAGTTTCTATGAAAGATTGTTCTGTTCCATAATATACAGTTGGTATTCCAGGGATTGTATAGATAATTCCAAGTGCTTGTTTAACAGATACAGTATTTGAATTTTTTAAAAATCTGTCCATATCGTGATTATCTATAAAAGTAACTAAAGTTGATGGATCAAAAATTTCTTGTCTTTGTTCTAATCTATATCCTATATAACTTGTTGGTTTACCTTCTTTGAAAACTCTCTTTAGTTCAGTTTGTAAAGGAAAGTCAAGCATAGAATTATACCCATAATTATAATATTTAGCTATTTCTTTTTCACCATAATTATCATAAGGGTCACTTCCTATCCAAGATTCTCCATAAACTAAGAAATCATCTTTTGAGTTTTCTTCTGCGATTTCATAAACACCATTTTCTCCATTTAAAAAATCTCTCCAGAATTCTGGTTCAACATATTTAGCTGTATCAATTCTAAAGCCGTCTATACCAGCATAATCTATCCAATAAGTGTGAGAATCTTTTAGTACTTTGACTACTTCAGGATTACCTGTGTTTATGTCGTCTAATTCGTTATATGCAGTATTATATACATTTTTATTTTCTATCTCTGTTTCCCAATGAAAAGCATTTACTTTTCTTTGTTCTGGATCATTATAATTGAAATTATTAAATGGATATTGTATAGGTTTTCCAGGTATAATTTTATCGTTTATTATGTATTCTCCATTAATAAGTTCAAAATAATTAGCTGTATGATTGGTTACTATATCTTGAATAATTTTTAAATTTCTAGCATGGGCTTCATCAACAAACTTTTTGTATAATTCTTCATCACCAAAATGTTCATCAATTTTTTTGAAATCTCTTGCCCAATAACCATGATATCCACCGTAATTTGTCCAACCGTCCCACCATTGATTAGCTATTGGTGGAGTTACCCATATTGCTGTGAATCCCATTTCTTTGATATAGTCTAGTCTATCAATAAGGCCTTGAATGTCTCCACCATTATATTTTGAATTAACTATACCAAAATCAATTCCACTTTCTGTTTGGACATCGTTTGATGTATCACCATTTTCAAATCTATCGATCATGATGAAATAAATTCTTTCATTACTCCAATCAGCAGCATTTAATGTAGTTATTGCTATTAAAAGAAGAAATGAAAACGTTGCCACAACTTTTAAAAACTTTTTCATTGCCACACCCCCTATGGTTTAATTACTAATATTATATCAAATTATATCTTTTTAATTAAAGTTGTTTCAAAGCTAAGTTTGGAATTGCGTCTAAGTCAAAATCAGAAAAATCATTTCTTATAAACTTCTCATATGCTGCTCTTGCAATCATAGCTGCATTATCTGTACAAAGTTTCATTTCAGGATAGAAAATTTCTAGATCCTTTAAATTTTTTAATTTTTCTCTTAAGTTTGAATTTGCAGCAACTCCTCCAGCTACTACTATTTTTTTTCTATTATTTCTTCTTGCATATTTAGTTGTTTTGTGAATTAAAGTATCAATAAGTGACTCTTGAAAAGAAGCAGCTATATCTTCTATTTTAGCTTCAGGATTGTCTTTTTTAAAATATAAAACTGAAGTTTTTAATCCTGAAAAAGAAAAATCATAACCTTTATTATATAAAGGTTTTGGAAATTTGTATATTTTTTTACCTACCTTAGCCAATTTATCTATAATTGGACCTCCAGGGTAACCTAGATCAAGCATTCTTGCAACTTTATCAAATGCTTCACCAGCAGCATCATCTTTAGTTTGACCTATTATTTCGAAATCCATATAATCTTTTGTATCTAATATCATAGTGTGCCCGCCTGATACCAATAGAGTCACAAAAGGTGGCTTTAATTCATGGAAAGAAAGAAAATTGGCATAAATATGCCCCATTAAATGATTAACACCTATTAATGGTATGTTTAAATTTAAAGATAATGCTTTAGCAAAATTAATTCCTATTAATAAAGCCCCGACAAGGCCGGGACCTTTAGTAACTGCTATAGCATCTATTTGATTTAATTTTATATTGGCTTCTTTTATAGCTTTTTCTGTAATTTCATTCATAAATTTAATATGTTTTCTTGCGGCAACTTCTGGTACTACGCCACCAAACAATTTATGAATATCTATTTGAGATAAAACTATGTTAGACAATATTTCATTTTTACCTTTTAAAATACAAATGGCTGTTTCATCACATGAAGTTTCTATTGATAATATTATTGGGTCTTTCATGGGAACCATCCTTTACTTAGGCTGTTTTTTTATATTTTTTAATAACCTCTTTTTCTCCTCTTACTACTTCTTCATCTATAATTATTTCGTCTATTTCATCTTTTAAATCTGGAGCTTCATACATGATATCTAAAGTTATATCTTCAAAAACACTTTTAAGAGCCCTTGCTCCAGTACCTCTTGTTAAAGCATTTTTAGCTATTTCGAAAAGACCTTCATCAGTTATAGTAAGTTTGATATCATCAAGGTCTAGTAATGCTTCATATTGTTTTAAGATAGCATTTTTAGGTTCTTTTATTATGGAAACAAGCTCTTCTTCGTTTAAATCTGAGAGTGTTGAAACAACTGGGAATCTACCTACAAATTCAGGTATCATACCATAATGAACTAAATCATCTGGAGTAACTTTTTTCAGTACTTCTCCATCTCTAACTTTATCTTTTGATTTTATTTCAGCACCAAAACCAAGTGAAGAAGTTTCTGTTCTTTGTTTTATTAAATCTACAAGTCCATCGAATGCTCCACCTGCTATGAACAATATTTTTGATGTATCAACTTTAATAAATTCTTGGTAAGGGTGTTTTCTTCCACCTTGAGGTGGAATATTAGCTACAGTACCTTCTACAATTTTTAAAAGTGATTGTTGAACACCTTCTCCGGAAACATCTCTTGTAATAGAAGGGTTTGATGATTTTCTTGTTATTTTATCAATTTCATCTATATATATGATTCCTCTTTCTGCTTTTTCTACATCGAAATCAGCTGATTGTAATAATCTCAATATTATGTTTTCTACATCATCTCCAACATATCCAGCTTCTGTTAAAGGAGTTGCATCAGCAATTGCAAATGGTACATCTAAAATATCTGCCAATGTTTTTGCAATCAATGTTTTTCCTACACCTGTTGGTCCAAGCATTAAAACATTTGATTTTTCAAGCATTACATCTTTTAATTTATGAGATGAAAAAATTCTTTTATAATGATTGTAAACTGCAACTGAAATTGATTTTTTAGCACTTTCTTGTCCTATTATATATTGATCTAAAAAATCTTTTATTTTACTTGGTGTTGGTAATTTGAATTCTTTTTTTGTTTCTTTTTCACCATTTTTAGTATTTTTATTTTTGTTTTCTTCTATTAAGTCATCAAATAGTTCAATACATTCATCACATATGTATATACCATTTGGACCTGCTATCAATGCTTCTGCTTCGGATTGTGGTTTCCCACAAAATGAACATTCTTTATTACTCATTAAATAATTCCTCCCGTATTGTGTTTAATTATGGTTCCAATAAAATATACTAACATTTTTTAAGTAATATTAAATAACAAATACTTTACAAAAGGGTTTATTCGCCTAATAAGCTAATATATTTCTCTCCTGAGTCACAACCAATAGTAACAATTCTTTTGTTTTCTCCCAAAAGATTAGCTGCTTTGATTGAGGCTGCTACATTTGCACCACTTGATATACCCAAGAATAATCCCTCTTCTTCTGCCAATCTTTTTGTCATTTCATATGCTTCCTCATCTGAAATTTTTATTGGTTCATCTAATAAAGATAATTCCAAATTATTTGGAACAAATCCTGCTCCTATACCTTGGATTTTATGCTTACCAGGTTCATTCCCTGAAATGACTGAAGAATTGATTGGCTCTACAGGAAATATTTTAACACATTCTTGGAAAGTTCTTCTTAAAACTTTTCCAACTCCGGAAATTGTTCCTCCTGTTCCAACACCAGCAACAAATGCATCAACGTTAAAATCCATTTGTTTTAATATTTCAGGTCCTGTTGTGAATTCATGTGCTTTGGGATTGGAAGGGTTGTCAAATTGATTGGGCATAAAAGCGTTATATTCTTTTCTCAATTGTTTTGCCTTTTCAATTGAACCTTTCATTCCTTTTTCTGCTGGAGTTAAGATTATTTCTGCTCCTAATATTTTAAGAATTTGTCTTCTTTCGATACTCATGCTTTCTGGCATTGTTAGTATTATTTTATAACCTTTACTTCT
>CAZRTN010000149.1:0-4215 GCA_964603015.1 uncultured Thermotogaceae bacterium
AAAACTGTCCTTTTTGCATACATAACGCAACCAGGTAAACCTATAATCGGTATATTTTTCCCCTTATAATTATAATAAGAAATCAACAGCATAGCGCCAGGGAGTACAGGTGCCCCGTATGTAATAATTTTAGCCCCTGTATCTTTAATAGCTCCGGGGGTTCTATCGTCAGGGTCAACACTCATTCCCCCGGTACAAATAACTACATCTGCCCCTTCTTCAATAAATTTTAATATAGAGGATTTAATATCTTCTATATTATCATCTACTATTTTTTGTCCTAGAATATCAGAATCAAATTCCTTGAATTTTTCAATCACAACAGGCCCAAAAGTATCTTTAATTCTTCCATGATAAACTTCAGATCCAGTAGTAACTATTCCTATTTTTTTAGTTTTAAAAGGTTTTATTTCTAAAATAGGTTTGTTTGCACCTATTTTTTTTGCTAAATTCATTCTTTCTTCTTCTATTACTAAAGGTATAACACGTGTACCAACTAACAAATCACCTTTTTTCACTACTGTATTTCCATGTCTCGTTGCTATCATAATATCCCCAAGACTGTTAATTTCATTTAATTTTTTAGTATCTATTTTAAATAATCCATCAATTTCAGCAACGAGTTCAATTTTTCCTTCATGTACAGGCAGAGCTTTCATGTATTTATTTTTACAAATATTACAAAGTATTTCAGCAGCATCATTTTCATGCAGCATACCTTCTTTTTTTTCCCAAATATATAAGTTTTCCTTTCCTAAGGATAGAAGTTTTGGAATATCTTCTTTTTTAATAACATGACCTTTTTTAAAAGCAACACCTTTCTTTTTATCTTTAATAATTTCAGTTATATCATGACACAGTACTGAACCTACTGCGTTTTTTGTTTTGATTTGCTTCATAATTCCCTCCTAAAAGGTTTGTTATTTAGTTAGTTTAGCGACAGCTTTTTTTATTCTTTCCATTGCTTCCTCTAAATTCTCATATGAGCAAGCATAGCACATCCTTACAAATCCTTTACCATAAGTTCCAAAAGAACTCCCCGGCACAATAGCTACATTAGCTTCTTCTAAAATATAATCGCAAAATTCAAACTCATCCATTTCTAATTTTTCTATATTTACAAATACATAAAAGGCTCCATCAGGTTTAAGTAGTTCAAGTCCTTCAATACTACTTAGTGAATTATAAATTAAATCTCTTCTTCTTTTGAATTCCTTTAACATATTATCTGTGAATTCATCACCATTTCTGTAAGCTTCTGCTGCTCCTACTTGAGCAAATGAAGTAGCACAAGTTGAAAAATTTTGATGAACTTTATTTAAATATTTTAGCATATAAGCTGGTCCCATCATATAACCTATTCTCCAACCTGTCATTGAAAAGGTTTTTGAAGCTGAATTTATAATTATTGTTCTTTCTCTCATCTCCGGCATTCCTGCTATGCTTACGTGCTTTCCGCTAAATAGAAATTGGTCATATGTTTCATCCGAAATAACAAGCAAATCATATTTAATGGCTAATTCAGCTATTTCTTTTAAATCTTCTTCTTTAATAATTGAACCTGTTGGATTATGAGGTGTGTTTATTAATAAAACTTTAGTTTTATCAGTTAATTTTTTTTCTATGTCTCTTACTTTCAAACTAAAATTGTTTTCCATTTTTAATGGTACTTCAACTAAATTTATATTAGCAATAATTCCTTGTTCAGAGTAATTTGAAAAATAGGGACTTGGAATTATTATTTCATCTTCTGGATCCATCATTCCCAACATTATAGATGAAATAGCTTCACATGCTCCTGCAGTTACAACTATTTCATTTTCAGGGTTGTAATCAAGCCCATGATCTTTTCTATATTTATCAGTGATAGCTTTACGAAGAGGAAAAATACCTGCTATTTCAGTGTAGTATACTATTCCTTGATCTAAAGCCTTTTTAGAAGCTTCTTTTGCTATCTTTGGCGAATCAAAATCCGGTCTCCCTATTTCCATATGTATAATTGGTTTACCCTCAGCTTCAAGCTTAAGAGCCTTTTGATACACATCGTATAAACCACCTTTAAAACTAAATTTTTTACATCTTTCATTTGAACTTCTCATCATAATTACCTCTCTTTTAATCCCAACATATTTCTAGCATCTTCTGAAGTAGCAATATCATTGCCAAATAGCTTAGCAGCTTTTACTGCTCTTTCAACTAATTGAACATTTGTAGCTAGTACTCCTTTTTCATAATACAAGTTGTCTTCAAGACCTACTCTAATATGTCCGCCTAAGGATAGAGTTGAATACATAATTGGAATGTGTGATGAACCAATACCAAAGGCACTCCATGTTGAATCTTTAGGGATTAATCTACTCATATATACCAAGTTTTCAATCGTTGCAGCTACACCTCCAGGAATTCCTAGACATAATTGAAAATGTACAGGAGTTTTTAAATGACCACTCTTTATTAATGCTTCTGCTGACCTTATATGTCCAACATCAAAGCATTCTACTTCTGGTTTAACTCCAAATTCATTCATATCATTAGCTAATTTTTCTGTAAATGGTACAGAATTTATATATACTATACGTCCAAAGTTCATTGTACCAACATTAAAAGAAGCCATTTCTGGTTTTAATCTAAGCAAATCAGTTCTTACTGAATCATCTTTGTGGAAACTTCCAATTACTTTACAATCTCCTTTCGAAGAAATTTCTCCTGATGTAGTCATATTTACAACCGCATTGCATTTTGCTTCAATTAATTCTCTAGTTAATTTAAACTTCTCTACGTCCATTGATGGCGCCTTTCCATCTTCTTTTTTCATATGCAAGTGAATAATAGCTGCACCTGCTTTCCAACAATTATAAGCATCTTCTGCTAGCTCATTAGGAGTGATGGGTATATTTGGATTTAATTCTTTAGATCCATATGCCCCTTGTAATGCACAAGTTATTATTGTCTTATTTCTTAAATTATTAGCACCTCTTGTTTTTGTTTTATCATTTTTTTTAGACATAATATCCTCCTTTTTTACTTTCTAAGTTCAGATTTTCTTTAAGCCATATTTATTGAATATGAGATTATATACTGCTTCAGCTTGATTTTTCCTTTTTTTAATAGTTATTAAAGCATTTTTATTATTATCATATAAATTTTGTTTATTTTTAAATCTTTTTTCAATTGTTACAATTTTATCTTCTTTAACAAGTTTATCAGACAAAATAATAACTTCTTTTTCTGTAGGTACTTTTGATATTTTCTTTAATTCCATATGTTCAGAAACTATATCAGATAACTTTTCATACCCCATAGATTTTAACCATAGAGAACCTACTTTTGCATGATTGACTTTTCCTTTACCTATATCATGTAAAAGTCCTCCAGCCATTAATAGATTTACATTTAATTTGACACCTTTTATTTTTAGTTTTTCATATATATCTAAAGCTAAAGTCGTAACTTTTTGGGAATGTAATAAAACATCCTCTTCTATTTTGAAGTATTTCTGTATTTTTTCACAAATATCTACCGTTGGACAATTCTTTTTTTCATTGTATTCTAAAATTTTAAAATAATCCTTAGGTTTATCTGCATCCATTATTATTCCTGGATCTACGAATGATATTTTTCCACATTTTTTTTTATTATTTTTTATTACACCTTGCATTCCCATTGCACCTTCATGCTCTTGTATTCTTCTACTAAAATCCTTCTTCAAAATAATAGGATGACCCTCTTTTCCTTCATATACAGATTGAATTAATGCATGATTCGATATATTAATTACATCTATCATTTTTTTTAAAGTAAATTGTTGAACGAAAGGACTGTCAGCTGGTGAAATGAAAGTATTGTCTATATCTTCTGACAATTCTTCTAAGCCTAAACATATAGAGTCATACATATGAGTTTTATTATAATTCTTGTTTTTAATAAAATTTAGATTATTTTCTTTAAATGTTTTTTCGATATCTTCGCTTCTATACCCAGTTACAACAATTATTTCTCCTACTCCTAATTGTTTATAGTTTTCAACAGTAGTTTCAATCATTGATTTACTACCTATAGGAAGTAAAGGTTTAAAATCTTTCATTCTTGAAGACATGCCACCTGCAAGTATTAATGCAGCTATATTTTTATTCCTCATCATTTATCACCACTATTCTTTGTCATTTAAGGGATCTACAAAAATTTCTAAAACTCCTCCACAAACCATGCCATTTT
>CAZRTN010000150.1:0-4152 GCA_964603015.1 uncultured Thermotogaceae bacterium
AAAGAGATATTTGGCTTGGATGTTCATTTTCTTAATGTAGGACTTCCAAAGGATAGGGAATTTTCATCAAAACTTAAACAAGCTGCAAAAGAGGCAAAAAAACTTAAAGTGGACACAGTTATTGTGAACAGTATATTTTCAGGTGTATATAAAAATAGAGAAAAAGATTTAATAAAGGAAGTGAAGAGATATTTTAAAAATTTTAATTTGATAGCATCTGAAGGATACAATACAAATAATTATATCTTAAGAGAAAACGTCCTTTTACTTAACTATTATTACAGAGGATATTCAGATAAATTTTCCAAATATTTAAGAAAAACACTTGAATCATTAGGTATAGAGTCTAGAATATATGGATTAAGAAGTAGCGGCTATCTTATGGATTTTGATGAATTAAGTAAAGTTCCTTTAAAAACTAAAGATTCATATTATACAAACAAGCTTATAAGCTACTCTAATTATATAGAAAAAAACAATCTGTTAATAATCGAAAAAAATAATGAAGGATTTATATGCTATAAAATGAAAAATAAAGTTGTAGAAAAGACTGAAGAGTACAGTACATTTGATGAAATAAAACTTCCACCACAGACTATAAAAATACAGAGATATAAGGATGAATTAGAGCTACTTTCGAAACTGGATTATTCGGAAGAAGAAAACATCTTGTGCATAAATACGGACCTAATAAAAAACAAGATTGATATAATAAAATCTGAAAATAACAGAAAAATATTCAATAGGGGACTACAGAAATCAGAATATGTATATGAAATTGAAAGAACGATATTTAATGCAGATGAAGAAAAAGTAAAAAATGAAATATTGGAAATGAAGTCTAAAGCTGAAAAATACTTAAAAGAAAAAAATATGTCTTTGAACAACAAGGTTATTAAATTCGAAAAGATAGATCTAAAATACGTACTTCATGATTCTTATTTTGTAAAGCTGAAAATCGAGGGCTATATATAAAGAATCTAATAACATAAAAAAATACATAATAAATCTAGTTTCATAAAAAAATAAATATTTATTTTGCCCAAGGATATCTATTGTATTTATCCAAATACTTGTGATATTATAATATCTAACAAATTTTTAATTTAGGAGTAATTATGAACAACTACGAAATAAAAACTGATAATATTATAATTAGACTAATATATTTTTTTATAAGCTTAGCAGGTATAGCTGTAGGAGTTGCTTTTATATTTTTAGCAAATATAGGAACGGACCCTATTAATGTTTTTGTCCAAGGGCTCTCCTTTTCTTTTGGGCTTAGTGTAGGGACTTGGATTACGGCACTTTGGATATTCTTCATAGTAACTTCTTTTATACTTGGCGTTAAGCCATATATAGCAACTATACTTGATGTTATTTTATTTGGACTATTTGTTGATATAGCTATTAAATTAATACAACTACCAAAGCCTGAAACCCTAATAACATCGATATTTTATCTAGTAATTGGGTTGTTATTATACAGTATGTTTTTCGGTGTATATTTACAGGCAAAACTAGGAGCAGGACCTATAATGCTTTTCGTTTTTGCTTTATCTAAAAAGATAAATAAATCTATAGGATTTACAAAGACAGTTATAGACAGCTGTATTCTTTTAGCAGGATTTTTACTTGGAGGAATAGTAGGACTAGGCACCATCTTTTTAGCCTTATCAATAGGATATTCAATAGAATTTTTCACAAAAAAATTAAGCATAAAAGTTCTTGCATAAGAATAAAAATATCTTATAAATGCAAACCAGCGGGCGTGAAGCCCGCTGTATTTTTTAGGGGAATTAATGAAAAATCATTTTTTTATGAATTTTAGGTTTTAATTAATATTAAAATAAGTATATAATAAAAGAACAATAGATTTAGGAGGAATAAATTCCATGACAAATAAAATTCAAAAAATAATGTTACTTATTATAGTGTCATTATTATTTTTATCTTTAGGAGGATGTAACTCTCAAGGAAGCCCAGAAGATGCAGTTGAAAACTTTTTTAATTATGCTAAAAGTTTTAAATTGGATTCTATAGGAAATACATTTGATGATTTAGATAATGATGCAGAGGAAATGTTCAAAGAAATTTCAAAAGGAGAAGGATTTCCGGATTATTTATCAGAATATTTAAAAGAAAATGCTGAAGAAATTGAATATAAAATACTAAACACAGAAAAAGAAAACAATACAGCTGTAGTTAATGTAGAAGTTAAATATATAGATGGCGGAAAAATAATAAGGGAATCATTTAGCGAAGTAATTATGACTATACTAACTGAATCAGATGATGAAGAAGAACTTGATGATGAATTTTTGGATATTTTATTTGAAGAAACAATGAAGGAAAAACAGAGATTAAATGAAGAGGAAATTATAGAAAAAAAATTAATGATAAATTTAGTTAGATCTGGGGGGAAATGGTACATTGAAGAAATGACTGATGATATTGCTGATGTTATAATGTCGGGTTTCTTAAGAGTAATGGAGAATATGAGCAGCGGTATAAATTAATATATTTAATAGGAGCTTAAATTGAAAAAAATAAAGAAAAAATCAATAATAATTCCTATTCTTATAGGAGGAGGGTAAACATACAAAAGCAATCCAGCGGGATATATTCTCGCTGGAATTTTATAATTTATTTTTTAATCCTCAACATCTACTTCAAAGGCATAATGAACAGTTCCCTGATCGTAATCAACTACAGCTTCATATACAAAATTTCCTGTTTCATCTGGAACTGTCAATTTGTTATCCATCAATTCTTGTTGTAAAATTTCATTATTTTTCCAGATACTTACTTTAACATCATTAGGTACTTTTTTGAAAACTAAATTCAATGTATCACCTTGGCTCACAATAAAATCATCTTCCTGAAATTTTACTATATTTGGAGGAGTGTCGGAATCAGCTTCAATATTTTGAGAATTTTCACTCCATCCATAAGTGCCTGTAACTGCTGTAACTTGGTTATTTCCAGAACCAACAACTAATTCTGGCGGTTCAATATTTTCCTGAGTACATGCAGTCAAAAGCAAAAAAACTGCTGTAATAATTATTAAATATTTTTTCATTTTAACACTTCCTTTCTACATAATAAGACGTGAACAATAAAAATTAGTTCCATATAGGTTCTTTTTTAGAGGATAATTTTACCATAAAGATTTTTGTGATATAATTTAATTAATTAATATTAAAAAGAAGTGTAGCATTGTTAAATAACTATGGAGGTGGATTTCAATGTCAAAAGAAACATTATTTGTCAATGAACTTACTAATGGAGTATTAGACCCAGAAAAGAAAATGTTAGGACCCTTGAAAGATGGTGGACACATTATAGCAAACACATCACCAGGTTGTTGGGGACCAATGATTACCCCGGAGATAAAAGGTGGCCATGAAGTTACAAAGCCAGTATTTATAGAAGGTGCTGAAGTAGGAGATGCCTTAGCAATTTTTATAAAAAAGGTAAACGTTACATCAATGGTAACTGCTTCAGGAAATGAAAAAACTGTAGAAGGCAACTTTGTAGGAGATCCTTTTGTAGCTGCCAAATGTCCGAAATGCGATACTATGAATCCAAAGACCAAATTAGAAGGAACAGGTCCTAAATCCGTAAGATGTGCTGAATGCGGAGAAGAAATATCTCCTTTCCAATTCACCAATGGATACACTATAAGTTTTAATGAATCAAAAACTATGGGGATTACCTTAGATGAAGAAGCAGCTAATAAAGCTGCGAAAGATGCAAAATCATATACGGCATTACCTGATAATTCTATACAAAATCCAATAGTAATCTTTGGACCAAGTGATTTAAAAGGAGCGGTAGCCAGATTGAGACCATTTATAGGTCAACTTGGAACAACTCCGTCAATAGCAATGCCGGATTCTCATAATGCAGGAGATTTTGGAGCCTTTTTAAATGATGCACCTCACGACTATGCTTTAAATGAAAAAGAACTTAAAAAGCATAAGACCGACGGACATATGGATATTAATAGAGTTAGAGAAGGTACAGTTCTAATTTGTCCTGTTAAAGTTAAAGGTGGAGGAGTTTATGTAGGAGATGTACATGCAATGCAGGGAGACGGAGAAATAGCTGGACACACCTGTGATGTATCTGCAATAGTAGAGTTAAAAG